>MEKR01000103.1 GCA_001767035.1 Acidobacteria bacterium RIFCSPLOWO2_02_FULL_61_28 | reverse complement strand
CCACCCGCGAGAAAATCCAGCAGGCGCTGGCCGGGAACCTCTGCCGCTGCACGGGCTACATCAAGATTTACGAAGCCGTGGAGCTGGCGGCGGCGCGGATGCAGGGCGAGGCTGCGACGCCCGCAAAGGAGAGTGTTTATGGCTGGGACTAGCGGCGATGGCCCGAGCGGGGCTGGCCCGAACGGCGGCGGAAGGAATGGCGGCAAAGCAATCGGCCTGCGCGTTGTCGGCAAGCCTTGGAAGAAGGTGGACGCGAGCGCCAAGGTGATGGGCGAAACGAAGTTCGCCGACGACATTTTCCTGCCCCGGATGCTCCATTGCAAGATTCTGCGCAGTTCCGCCCCCCATGCGCGCATCGTGAAGATTGACACCTCCAAAGCAGAAGCCTATCGCGGCGTGAAAGCGGTTCTGCTGGGGAAAGACTTGCCGATCCCCTACGGAATTCTGCCCGTCAGCCAGGACGAACACCCGCTGGCGATTGAAAAGGTGCGCATGGTCGGCGATCCGGTGGCGGCGGTGGCCGCAGTGGACGAAGACGCGGCGACGGAAGCCCTGGACCTGATCGAAGTCGAGTACGAGCCGCTGAAAACGATCAGCTCGATCGAAGAGGCGCTCGAGACCTCCGAACCGCGCATTCATGACTACGGAGAATACGGCAACGTCCATCGCAGAACTGCCTATGAATTCGGCGATGTGAAAGCGGGCTTCGCCGAGGCCGACTTCGTCCGCGAGGATATTACTTTCTACGAGGGCAGCACGCATCTGCCGCTGGAACAGCACGCCAGCGTGGGCCAATTCAGTCCCGACGGCAAGCTGACTCTGTGGAGTTCCACGCAGGACCCGCACTATCTGCATCGCTCACTCGCCAAGGTGCTGGGGCTTCCGGCCACCCATATCCGCGTCATCGCCACGCCGTGCGGCGGCGGCTTTGGAGGCAAGTGCGATCCCTTCCAGCATGAGATCATCGTCTCCAAGCTGGCGATGGTGACGGGCCGCCCGGTCAAGATTTGTCTCACGCGCGAAGAGGTTTTCTACTGCCACCGCGGGCGCCATCCCGTGCTGATGGCAACCAAGACCGGCTTCAAGCGAGACGGCTCGATCACCGCCATGCACCATCGCACGTTCCTCGACGGCGGCTCCTACGGCGGCCACGGCGCGGCCAGCACGTTCTACACCGGCGTTCTGCAACCGACCACCTACACGATGGGGACATACAAATTTGACGCCGTCCGCGTGTTCACGAACAAGGCTCCCTGCGGACCCAAGCGCGGACACGGGACTCCGCAGCCGCGCTTCGCGCAGGAAGTGCAGATGGACAAGATCGCCGAGCAGTTGGGGCTTGACCCGGCGGAACTGCGGAAGCGCCACCTGGTCCCGCCGCACTCGCTCACCTGCAATTGGCTGAAGATCGGCACCACCAGCCTCGGCAAGTGCATTGACAAAGTCGTGGAAGGCGCGCGCTGGAAGGAGCGGTTCCGCAAGCTGCCGCACGGCAAAGGCATTGGCCTGGCGTGCAGCGCCTACATGACCGGAGCGGGCACGGCCATCTATTGGAACAACATGCCGCACTCGGGCGTGCAGTTGAAGCTCGACCGCTCGGGCGGCGTATGCGTCTTCTGTGGGTCGTCGGACATCGGCCAAGGCTCGGATTCGATTCTGGCCTACATCGTCGCCGAAGTCTTGGGGATCGAGCCCTTCGACATCCGCGTCGTCACGGCCGACACCGACCTCACGCCGGTGGACCTCGGCAGCTACTCCAGCCGCGTCACGCTGATGACCGGCAATGCCGCCATCCAGGCCGCCGAGCGGGCCAGGGACCTGTTGGCGCAAGCGGCTGCGGAAAAACTCGAGGTTCCGGCGAATCGGCTCGTTTTTGCCGATCGCCGTGTGGTGGACATGGAGAATCCCGAAAAGGGGATGAGCTTCGTGGATGCGGTGTGGCTTGCCGAGGCGAAATTCGGCACGCTCGGCACCACCGGCTCTTACACGCCGCCGAAAGCTCCGGGGAAGTTCAAAGGCTCGGGCGTCGGGCCATCGCCCACGTACAGCTATTGCGCGGCGGTGGCCGAAGTGGACGTCAACCCGGAGACCGGCTGGGTGAAGGTCGAGCGCATCTGGATGGCGCACGGCGGAGGCCAGGCCATCAATCCCGTGCTGGTGATGGGGCAGGTCGAAGGCAGCATCTACATGGGCCTCGGCGAGGCCATGATGGAGGAGATGACTTACCGGGGCAATCGCAACGTCGTCCACAAGTTTCCGTCGTTCCTCGAATACAAAAGCCCCACCACGCTCGAGATGTGCGACGTTGTTACCTATCTGATCGAAGACGATGAGCGCGAAACCAACGCGCCGTTCGGCGGCAAGGAAGCCGGCCAAGGCCCGCTGCTTCCGGTCCCGCCGGCCATCGCCAACGCCGTTTATGACGCCGTCGGCGTGCGAATTGACGAAGTGCCCATATCGCCGGACAAGGTCCTGAAAGCGATTCGCGCGAAGGCCAAGGGGCAGGAAGGCCGCTACGGGCCGACGCATTTCCCCTCGTGCCCGATGCCCGAGCCGATCCGCGTTGCGACGCCGTGGGAAGGCGGCACGGGTGAGGGCGTGAAGCGCGAACCGGCCCTGGCGAAGGCGTAAACCAGAATCTGTGTAATCTGCGGATTATAAATGTTACGACTCCCCAAGTTCCGTTACCTGCAACCGAAGTCGGTCGAGGAAGCCGCGCGGATGATCAGTGACCACGGTCCCGACGCCATGTTTGTCGCGGGCGGCACGGACCTCTATCCCAACATGAAGCGCCGCCAGCAGACGCCCAAGGTGGTGATCGGACTCGCGCATCTCGACAAGCTGCGCCGCGTCAAAGGCAAGCCGAAAGAGGGAATGATCCTCGGCGCGGGTCTGACGCTCACGGAGGTTGCAGAAGACCGCCGCGTGCTGCGCGCTTATCCGGTCGTGGCCCAGGCCGCGGAACTGATCTCGACTCCCCTGCTCCGCAATATGGGGACCATCGGCGGGAACCTGCTGCTCGACACGCGCTGCAATTACTACGACCAGAACTACGAGTGGCGCAAAGCGATCCACTTCTGCATGAAGAAGGACGGGGAGATTTGCTGGGTTGCGCCGTCCAGCCCGCGCTGCTGGGCCGTGCAGTCAAGCGACTGCGCGCCGGTGATGGTGGCCATCGGAGCGAAAGTCAAGCTCGTCTCGCGCGACGGCGCGCACGTGATGGAACGCCTGATCCCGGCGGCCGAACTCTATAACGACGACGGCATTCGGCACTTGAACAAGCGCCCCGAAGAGCTGCTCACTGAAATTCACCTGCCACCGACTGACGGTTGGCGCGCCACCTACTGGAAGCTGCGCCGGCGCGGGTCGTTTGATTTCCCGGTGCTGGGCGTCGCGGCGTGCCTGCGTTTGGCTGGCGATGGAACGGTCGAGCACGCCAAGATCATCTTGGGCGGCGTCGGCTCGCATCCGATGGAAGCAAGCGGTTCGGAGCAAGCCCTGGTCGGGAAGAAGCTGACCGAGGAGACCATCCAGCAGGCCGCCGCAGCCGCCTATCCGACAGCCAAGCCGCTCGACAACACCGACTTCGCCATGAGCTGGCGCAAGGACATGGCGCGGTATTACGTCGCGGGCGCGCTGCGGGAGTTGGCGGGATTGCCGTCGCAAGCATCGAGTTCTGGCGGCAACGGCGCGGGGCTGCGCATCGTGCCCGGCTGAGTTGTCTCAACACGTCAGGGCATCCCGGCAAGTGGGGATGCCTTGATGGATAGAATCCAATACCACACCAAGGAGGAACCATGGCAGTTGCGCGCGTAACCGAGATTGTTGCTTCATCTCCCAAGAGCTGGCAGGACGCCGCCGAGGCCGGCTTCAAGCGGGCCTCGAAAACCCTGCGCGGCATCACCGGCATGCGCCTGGTCGAAGCCACCGCCGCCGTCAGCAAAGGCAAGATCACCGAATACCGCGTCCGCATGAAGTTGACGTTTGTCCTGGAGGATTGACCCGTCAGCGCCCTGCTGCGAAGACGCGGGCTTCCTTCCATGAGCATTCACGGCTACCCGGTCATTGATGCGCACGCGCACATCATGCCGATGCGCATGATCAAGCCCGGCCCGCTCGCCGAGTGGCGCAAGACCTACGGCGACAAGGTCGCGGAGATTCAGGAGACCCTGGAGGACCCGCAGAAGCTCCTCGCTCACCTCGACCGCGAAGGCATTGACAAGGTCGTCTGCATAAACTACATCGCCCGCGATCTTTTCGGCTTTACCGAAGAAGTCCACGACTACGTGGTCGAGCTTTGCCGGCACGCTCCCGACCGGCTGCTGCCCTGCGGCAGTGTGGACCCGGTCTATTCCAAGGACCTGGCCCGCGACACCGAACAGCTTATCCATCACTACAAGATCAAGCTGCTCAAGGTTCACGGCCCGCACGCCGGCTACCACCCCGACGACTATCTGCGCGACAAGCCGATGCTCGCCAAGTTCTACGCGCTGGCCGAGGAGGCGGGCGTTCCGGTGATGGTCCACACCGGCACCTCGATCTTCCCCGGCGCGCGCAGCAAGTACGGCCATCCGATGGCGATTGACGACATCGCCATTGACTTCCCGAACTTGAAGATCATCATGGCGCACGGCGGCCGCCCGCTCTGGATGGCCGAAGCCTTCTTCCTGATGCGCCGCCACGAGAACGTCTATATGGACATCTCGGGCATCCCGCCCAAACTCCTGCTCACTTACTTCCCGCGCATCGAGGAGATTGCTGACAAGACGATGTTCGGCACCGACTGGCCTTCGCCCGGCATCCCCGGCATGAGGGTCAACGCCGAAGCCGTCATTAAGCTGCCCCTCTCCGAGGAATCGAAGCGCAAAATTCTTTACGACACCGCCAACCGGCTGCTGTTCGCGCGCTGATGATGCTTGTTTACGTGTTAGAATCCGTTCGGGGCGCGTGGTGTAATGGGAGCACGGGTTCCTGTCAAGTTCCAGGTGTCGGTTCGATTCCGACCGCGTCCATAAAGTGTAAAGCGGCGGTGCAAAAACAGGAATAGCGCCGCACAAGAATTATCTTGACGGGAGGCCTAATGTAGCCCATCATTATCTTGGAACTTGACAGGAACCTAAGATAGGTAGGCCGGGTAGATTTTTCGCCCGGCCTTTTGTTTTTCCGGCGACACCGCCAACCGGCTGCTGTTCAGTTGGTGATGTCCAGTCGCACGCGACACCCTTACCTTGGGACGCCCCGAGCAACGCGTTTACTGCACTACCGGCTGGATGGAGATGATTTCCGCCATCCCCTTTTGTCGAAACGTCACCGGAATCCCCTGTTCCATCAAACCGCTGCCCGTTGCCGTGTAGGACTGACCGGTCTCCTGGAAACTCACGCGGTAGAATCCGTCGGAACGCAAGCCACGAGGCCAAACGGTTTCCAGGCTCGGTCCCAGATCCTCCCGATAGAGGAAGATCACAGACTGGTCGGAGCTTTCGTGGTAGGACTGGATCGCATCATTGAAAGTTCCGTCAGGGGGTGGGGTCAGGTGGTAGACCTTTCCATCGCGCATGAGTTGGCGAATGGACTTGTAGATTTCGACCTCCCTCCTCATGAATTCCAACATCGGCCAGGACCACTCCGTGATCCGCTGCATCAAGATGAAGGGACCGCCGAACATGTGGCTGCGGGTGACGTAGGTATTGTCAGGAGTTACGATCATGTAGCGATCGGTGTACCGGGGCGGAAAGGGGAAGGTAGAGCCCCAGACCCCCTGGCGGGTCACCAGGTGGTCCGCGTTGTCGTTGATAATCGAAGTCACGTAATGCTGGAGCATGTGAAAGGTCTGCATGCCGCCGCCGTCCTCGCAGTTTTCCCAAACCACTCCCGGCTCAGCTTCCTGAACCGCGCGCAGAATTTCGTGCAGTCCATCCACCGCATTCGAGTAAACGCTGTCGTTTGGATCGTGGGAATGTTCGGTGGATTCACAATATTTGACCATGTTTTCCCCGTCCTGGAGAAGCCAGTCCACCCCGTACTCTCGGATGATGCGGAGCGTTTCCGCAATGATCCATTCGCGGACCGGCCGATGGCTGGCGCAAAGGGGAGTCGCCCCGAAGTAGTTGGTCTGTCGGCGTGGATTGTAGGCCTCCCAGTCCGGGTGCTCGCGGAGCACGGCGGAATCCGGCATTGCTTCCAGCGGGGCGAAGTGGAGGCCAAACTTCATCCCCAGCGAATGGACATAGTCCGAGAACGCTTTTAAGCCGCTGGGGAATTTCTCCGGGTCCGGATACCAGTCCCCGATCCGCACTGCCCATCCCAGGTCCACCGTGAACACCTCGGCTCCCAGGGCAGCGGCGCGTTCTGCGGCCTGGCGGAGCGCGTCTTCGTGAATGGCTTCTCCGTAGCCCCAGGTGTCAAACATGACGTAAGGGAAAATCTCCGGGTCGGGCATCGGCGCAGCCAGGACCGCTTCCACAAAGCGTTGCGTGCGGTAGCCCGCTTCATCCCAGTCGCCCTGGAAGAGGCCGAGGAAGGCAGCCGGCACGGCAAACTCATCGAGAGGCCCCAGCGGATGGTTCAATCGCATCACCTGCGCGTCCAATCGCACTACCCCCGTATCTTTGCGGTGCTCGGCGTGGGCCCGCGCCCGCCCGTCGTATTCCCATCCGGCCACGATCCCGTGGTCTTGGCCGTCGCGAAGCGCGCCCCAGGCAGAGTGGTCCCCGTAGGCGCCGGTAAACGCCTCCGCCGCTTGCTCCGCTTCCGTCAGGTTCACTTCATGAGGCTCGAAGTTCCCGCGCGCGCCTCCAAACTTCCACTGCCCCACGAAAAATCCCCGGAAAACTTCATTGGCTCCGGCGAACTTCCAGGAGAGCATGTCGGCTTCCGTGACGAAACTGCGCTGGCTTTTGGTGTTGGTGTAGAAGGTCCGG
>MEKR01000102.1 GCA_001767035.1 Acidobacteria bacterium RIFCSPLOWO2_02_FULL_61_28 | reverse complement strand
CGGTGTCTCTGACTTCCTTCTTTCCGTTGTTCCTTCCTCCGCCACATTGATTGCGGGCGGGCCTGCTATTTTCACGATTAGCATTCGCGCCGCCGGCTCGTTCTCCGGCACAGTCAACTTTACTTGCACCGGCCTGCCGAGCGGCAGTACCTGTGGCTTTTCCCCCCATCCAGCCCCCCTTGGGGATCTCACGCTTACCGTAACCACAGGGCCTCCGGACACCGCCTTTGGCGGGACGTTTACGGTCGTCGGCACTTCTGGAACGCTCAGCCATTCGTTGATTCTCAGCCTGAGCCTCGTGGACTTCACCGTAGCGGTTTCCCCCGCTTCGCAGTCTGTCACCGCCGGGACAGCGACGGCTACTTCGCAGGTTTCGATTACCGCTGTCCCCCCAGGGAGTGCGACCGGATTGGGCGGGTCCTTCAACCTCTCCTGCGGGGGCTTGCCGGCGGGGGGGAATTGTAACTTCTTTCCCAACCCGGCTCCTCTGGGAACTGCCACCCTGGACATCAGCGCAGCGCCTTCCACGCCGGGTGGCAGCGTCCCCGTTACCGTGAATGCCGCCAGCGGCTCGGTGACTCGCTCCGCCACCGTGAACTTAACTGTCGCGGACTTCACGCTGACCGTTTCGCCCGCTTCGCAGTCCGTGTCCGCGGGAGGCACAGCTACGTACGCGATTTCTGTGGCTGGCCGAGGCAACTTCAGCGGTCCGGTCAATCTGTCCTGCACGGGCTTGCCCAGCGGGGCTGCCTGCAACTTCTCTCCCAACCCGGCTCCCCTGGGAGCTGCGAATTTGACTGTGAGTACCCTCGCCAGCACGCCGCCGGGTGCGGTCACGTTCACGGTCGCGGGCGCCAGCGGTGTGATTACGCGCAGCGCGACGGCTGCCCTGACGGTGACGGGGGCGTTCCCGCCTCCGGTTTTTACCAGCACCTCCGTCGTGAACGGCGCGAGCTTTCTGGCGGGGGTGAGCGCCGGTTCCATCATCACGATTTTCGGGACCAACCTCGCCCCGAATGTGACCGGCGTGGTCCAAGCCAGCAGCCTTCCGCTTCCGACTCAATTGGTGGGAATCTCCGTGACGGTCAACGGAATCCCGGCGCCTTTATTCGCCGTCGCCAACGTGGGCGGGCAGGAGCAAATCAATTTGCAAGTCCCGGTGGAACTCGCGGGGCTAACGTCCGTGACCATTGTCGTGAACAACAACGGAGTGCTCAGCGCCCCGATTACTCTGACTCTGCTGCCTGCTGCGCCGGGCATCTTCACCTTCGATGGAAGCAATGGCGCCATCCTTCACGGGAGCGATTTCCGGCCGGCGGGGCCATCGAGTCCGGCCGCCAGGGGCGAGACCGTCATCCTCTACGCCAGTGGCTTGGGGCCGGTGAGTCCGTCGGTGGGCACGGGCCAGGCTGCTCCCAGCGCGCCACTGTCCAACACCCTCGTGACTCCGATCGTCACCGTGGGCGGAGTGAATGCGATTGTCATCTTCTCCGGCCTCGCTCCCGGTTTTGTGGGCCTCTACCAGTTGAATATCGTGGTTCCCTTCAACGTTGTTCCCGGAATCCTTGACGTAATCATCCAGACGGGCGGCCTGTCCAGCAACGTTGTCAAATTGGCCGTGCAATAGAAGCTTCCCCCTGCCGATTTCTGCCCGTGAAATGACCCGAGCGGAGCAGCCGAGAGACGTCACTTCCCATGAGCAAAAAAAGGCAGATTGAACCCATCCCTGACGAGTTCGCCAATGCCCACGAGGCGGCGGAGTTCTGGGATACTCACGACACCACGGACTACCCCGGGACTTTTCGCACCGTGCGGGTAGTGGCGGAATTACGTAACCGCCACTACGAAATACCGATTGACGCGGATGTCATCAAGACCCTGGAAGCGCGCGCCCGCAAGATGGGGGTTCCCCTCGGTCGTCTCGCCAGCGACCTTCTCCGCCGACAGCTAAGGATCTCCGCATGAATGCGTTCCGATGCCGCCCGGGGATGCGTGCTCCCGGATCTGCTGAAGACCGACTCGGCAAAGGAGATGCGGAACCGCGTTTGGTTTTTGTAAGGGACGAAGGCGTTGACTGGATGCCCTATTCATACTAGAGTCAACGTATGAAAGTCTATACATATCGGGTCATCGTAGAGCCGGACGAAAATAACACGTTTCATGCTTTTGTTCCCGCTTTGCCAGGTTGTCATACGTGGGGGGAAACATTCGATGAGGCGCGCCGGAATGTGCGGGACGCGATTGATGCCTACCTGCGGAGCTTAAAGAGCGACGGCGAATCTATTCCCGAGGACAACGGCGTTGAGATTCTGGAAACGGTTACCGCGCCGAAGTAGCAAAAATGCCCAAACTGCCGGTAATCAAAGACCGGGAGCTCATCCATGTCCTGCATAAGCTTGGATTTTTCGAACATCCGGAGCGCGGAACATCTCATTTGGTGTTCAAGCATCCGGACGGCAGGAGGACAACCGTTGCGAGGCACACGGGAAAGGATATTCCGCGAGGAACGCTTCGGGCCATCCTCCGCGACATGAATATCTCGACTGAGGAATTCGTGAACTTTCTCAAGGAATAACCCTTCGACTCTCCGTGGGCCCACATCCAAAGAATGACGCAATTCAGGCTGTCCCCATTTTCAAGAGGGTGTTTCACTCCCATCAGCGCATGCGAAGGTTCACCGTAACCTAGAAAATCCGCCCACTGAGGAGAAGGCGCTCCACTCTGGACCCAGCGGCAGTGGAATCGGAGCAATGCCCCCAATACAACACTTTTCGTCGAGAAAAAATGACGCAGTTCAGGCTGTCCCTATTTGCCCATTAGTTCCGACTAGCTAACGGAGGTGCCGGGCATGAAACGAAGGAAGTTGAGTCCGGGGCAGTTGCTGTTGTTAATTTTTCTGGTGGGTATTTGGACTGTTTTTGCCTTCAAAGTGTCCAACTCCGCAGCGATTTTGATCCCTCTACTGATTATGCCCTATTTTTTCCCAACGCTTGCAGCCGCGTTCTTTACTCGAAAGAAAAACTGGGGTTTGATCTGCCTCTGCAATCTCTTCTTCGGGTTTACTGGAATCGGTTGGATCGTCTGCTTCCTCTGGTCCGCCATACCCGACAGCGAAGACGTGATTAGCGGCTCACCCAAACTGCGAGCAATGCGCGATAATTTGAGAGCATTAAGCAACAGTAATATCCGGCTCGCCCTTAGAGAAGCGGAGAGGTCGGGCCTTCCCGAGGATCAGGAAAGGCTCAGCGCCATGGTCGCAGAATATCGAGCTGACTACGGAACCCTCCCTTATGCGATCCAGGAAAACCTTGACGCGCAGGCAGCTATTCGAGAGGGGGAACATCTACGTGAGGTTCTACAGTTGAAGACGCAGGAGCTAAATCATTTGCGTAAAGTGCTCGATTCCGCTGAGCGGCGCTATCGGCAGACTAAAGGCGACAACTTGTTGCCGCGCATCAAAGAACTGCGAGGACAGATAAAGAAACTGGAATCAGAGGTCCGGGGGCCGAGAAAAGGGGGGCCTAATCGGCTCTTAATCGAACGCGGAGACGCTGGGGTAGTAGAATACAAGGCTGTATATGGCGAACAACAGGCGAATAAACAACAAAAACAGGAACCATCCGGCGATGAGGAGTGGAAAAAGTTCACGGGTGATTTAGCACTTTGTTTGGCTGATCTCATGGAAGGCGAATTCCTCGTTATCTCTTCCGAGCGCACAAGCTTTTATGTCCAGTTCTTGTGTAAGGAAAAATTCGGAATGCTAGCCGAAGCTGCGGCGAATGCTAACATAGAGCCCGCAGAGGCAAAGCTCCCCACTGAGGACTACACGGCCATGGCTCAGCTTGGCTGGGAGATGCCGGATGACGCCGACCTTGGTCCGCAAGGGTCATCGAATTTCTTCGTGATCGTGCAGAGTCCCGTCGATTTTGAATACCTTGCCGAACTCGCAACTCGGACACTTCGGCAGATATATGGTCTGCAGCATCTGGGACAACTCCAGTTTGATCGCGGATGGAACTGATATCCAGGGGGCCACCCCCGAACGTACTTTGCCACCCTCACCCGATGCGAGCAGGCTCGCTGGTTGTGCAAACAACGTCTGTGTGGGCCGCCCGCCGAAGAGTTAGGAGGTCCTCATGAGTGAACGAATAATCTCAACGATGCCTTGCCCATTTTGTCAGGGTACTGGAAAGTGCGGCGGGGAAGTATGCAACAACTGCAATGGGGCTGGCAATGTTCCCGTCTACGAAAAAGACCCGGACTACAAGCCCGGCGAAGATTGATTGACACACGCTTCAGTGCTATTCCTTGGAGCGGGGTAGCCGCAGCACGTCCTTTGTGCCGTGGCTTTTCAGCAGCTCTCAGCCCACATCGGATTTGCGGCCCTGCAGAAATCCTCAATGAAATTGCGCAGTTCTCTTGCTTGAATCATGCGCAGTGCAGCTTTCTCGCTCTTGCGTGCTCTGGCTTGATTCCTGGGATCGGCGAGGAAACCGGAAAGGCGGTCCTTCAGGTCACGGAGTTCCAGCAATAATTGCGTCACGTCCATTTATTCTCCTTTTCCCAAATCGTCCACGCGCTCGCCTTGAATTATATTATCGCCTTTAACCGGAATTAATTTTGGGCGTTCCGGCGGTTAAACCCCCATTTGCGTCCAACCGAGCACTTTTTTTCTCCGAGAGCCGTCATGGCCGCGGAGTCGCCCTTTCAGAAGTCCCCGAAACCGTTGGCGCCACTGGCTATGAGCTGCACGGGCTTGGCTTTTCCTTGGATCGGGCACAACCCACAGTTCAAAAGCGGACTTAATCTTACGTCAAACGCTGGGGAGCGGAGGCGAGAAAACCGCCGATGACAGCGATGATCGGTTTTAACTGCTGGGTCGTTGAGTCCGCCTGCACGCCGAAGTTCTCGAGCGCGGTCGCACCGAGCAGGTAGAGCGCATCCGCCGGGGCGAAAATGACGGGGCAGGTCAGCGATTCGTCCAACTGTGGAATCGTCAACACGGCCTCTCCGAGTGATCGCCGGTCGCGCCGGCCATCCGCGAGAAGTAATTCCCGTGTGCCCAGCGGGCGGATTCCAATTTCGTTCAGCCGCTCTTCGGGAATGAAGGAATAAAGCGCCCCAGTGTCAACCCAGAAATTTTCATCGAAATATCGGGACCGCTCGCTCGGATTCGCCACTCTGACGCGGACCTGAAACATGCCCATAATTAGAGCTCCTACCTGAAGTATAAACCGGAATTAACTTTTTGGCGTTCCGGCGGTTAAAAATATACACCCAGTTGCGTCCAACCGAGCATTCTTTTTTCTCCGACAGCGGCATCTTTTTCCAAGAGCGCCATGGGGCCCGGAACCGCCCTTTCCCGGCAGGCTTTGTTACAATGGGGATCAGAACGGTATGCAGAAACAGGAACTACTGGGTCTCACCGCCCCCGAACTGGAGCAGCTCTTGGCGGACCTCGGAGAGCCTCCCTACCGGGGAAAGCAGCTCTACCATGCCCTCTATCACGAGCGGCAGTGGGACCTCGGCAAGGTTACGCCCTTTCCGGCTGCCTTGCGCGCACGCCTCTCCGAGCGGTTTCAAGTCACTCTCCCGGAGACCGAGAAGACCTTCGACAGCCGGGACGGAACCCGCCGCACCTTGTTCCGCCTCGCGGATGGCTGCAAGATCGAGACCGTTCGGATGCCCGAGCCGGGGCGGGACACCATCTGTGTTTCCACGCAGGTCGGCTGTCCGGTGGATTGCAAGTTCTGTCTGACGGGCGTGATGGGTTTCACGCGCAACCTGACGGCGGGGGAGATTGTCGGCCAAGTCCTGCGTGTAATGGCGACGAATCCTCTCGAAGCTCGCCAGCGATTCAACCTGGTCTTTATGGGCATGGGCGAGCCACTGCTGAATTTTGACAATGTGATGGCGGCGTTGAAGCTGCTGACAGACCCCGCCGGCATCGGGATTTCCTGGACCCGCATCACGCTTTCGACGGCCGGGGTTGTGCCCGGCATCGAGCGGCTGGGCCGCGAGCCGCTGCGGCCCAAGCTGGCCGTCTCGCTCAACGCCACCACCGACGAGCTGCGCAGCCGGATTATGCCGATCAATCGCAAGTGGCCCCTGGCAGAGCTGCTGCGCGCGTGCCGGGAATTTCCCTTGCGCCCGCGCGAAAAATTAACTTTCGAGTACGTCTTGCTCGAAGGGGTGAATGACACCGTAGCGGACGCCCGGCGGCTCGCGCAACTGGTGCGCGGAATCCGCGCCAAAGTCAATTTGATCGGCCTCAATCCCGGCCCGGACCTCCCCTTTCGGACGCCTCGCGACGAAACGGTCCTCCGCTTCCAGCAAACCCTGATTCAAAAAGGCATCCCCGCCTTCATCCGCAAGCCTCGCGGCCGCGACATCTTCGCCGCCTGCGGACAGTTGAAGCTGATGGAAGCGCAGCCGGCTTCTTCCACTTCGTGAGCGCTGTCGTTTCCTCGCCGGTAGCCTGCCGGCGCTTCCTGTCGTGCTACAATTGCTGACATGAAGGCCGCCACCCACAAGATGACTTACGACCAATATTGCCTGCTGCCCGAGGACCGCAACCAGTACGAACTGTTTGACGGAGAACTGGTCATGACCCCTTCGCCTTCGAGAGAACATCAGAGGATTGTCCTTCGACTTGCAAGATTCCTAGCTGAGCACGTGGAACAACGGTCTTTGGGTGAAGTTTATGTTTCACCTCTGGACACGATCTTCGATCCGTACACGGTCCTTCAGCCCGACATCCTCTTCGTCAGCAAGGCGCGGCTGGCCGAGGTCGGAGGGGAACGGATTGAAGGAGCGCCCGATCTGGTCGTCGAGGTCCTGTCTCCTTCCACGTTCCACAAAGACTTGCGGCGGAAGATGACGGTCTATTCCCGATTCGGTGTCGAGGAATATTGGATCGTGGACCCGGAGACGAAGACCATCGAACTCTACTGCCGAGGACAGGAAGGAAAAGAAGGCCTGGAGCTCGTCCAGAGCTTCACCGCGACGGAGACCTTTGAGAGCCGCTTGCTTCCCGGTTTTCGTCTCGAAGTGAACAGCATTTTCTGACCGCAGCCATGCCGTTTTCATCATGACTGTATAGGTTAAGGATGTCGTCATTCTGAGCGCAGCGAAGAATCTGCTCTTTGTTTGGATTGCCATGCTCCAGCGAAAAAAGCAGATTCTTCGGTCCGACAAAAACCTTCGGCCCTCAGAATGACGCCATCGGCGGCCAGAGCGATCTATACAACAACTGTGAAGCCGCAGCTAATTCCCATCCTCAATTTACTTCAGCGAGTCTCCTTGATTCCAATCACCCCCAGCATTCGTCCCGTGCGCCCGCCGTCGCGCCGGTGCGAGAAGAACCGTTCCGGATGGCAGCTCGTGCAGGGGGCATTCGATTCAATGTGCCTCGCGGGAATCCCCGCTTCCCGAAGCTGCTCCACGTTGGCCAGCGTCAAATCCAGGTGCACCTCTTTCTTCAACTGGGGGCCGAAGTTGGACCGAAAGGGCTGAACCATGATGGAGTTCTTGAGTTCCATCGGACTCAGCGGGCGGGTGCGGGTGACAAAAAGTTTCTCCGCGTAATGGAACTGGCCGTGAAACTCGTCCACGACTTCCTGGCCCACGATATAGCAACACTCGCGAATGCCCGGCCCGATTGCGGCCCAGAGGTCTTCGGGGCGCGAGCCAAACTGCATCCGCATCGTACCCACCGCTTTTTCAGCGAGACGCCGCGCCGTGCCCCGCCACCCGCAGTGGAGCGCCGCGACGACGCGCTGCTTGGAGTCCACTAGCAAGACCGGCAGGCAATCGGCTACCAGGACCGCCAGCAGCAGGCCCGGTTGCCGGGTCATCAATCCATCGCCGGCGGGTGGCGGAGCAGGAAAGCGGTTCCCGTCCAGCACGCGAATCAAATCCGAATGGATTTGCCGCTGGATCGCCAGCGTCATGTCCTCCGCCGCGAGCCGGTCGAGCAGGCGGCGCCGGTTCTCCAGCACATTTTTTGCGCTGTCCCACTGCGACTTTCCCAGGTTCAGGTCTGCGCCGCCGCCGGAGGAGTTGCTCGAACGGAGAAATGAACTCACGCCTCCGCGCCGCGTGCTGAAGCCGTGGACCAGCCAGGGAAACCGCGCCAGCGATGGCGCTCGAAGAACCATCTCGCCGGTGGCGTCCCGTGTTGTTCGATTGGATAAACGGCTCATACCCGCTCGGCCCTGATTTCGATGCTATACTTGCGCCCCGCTTTCGGTCAAAATGGCAGCGGTATGATTGTGGGCATGGGCACGGACATGGCCGAGATTCCCCGCGTGCGGGCAGCCATCGAGCGCTTCGGGGAGCGGTTCCTCGGGCGCGTCTTCACTCCGGTCGAGATTGCCTATTGCCGGAGGCACAAGGATTGCTATGACCGTTTTGCCGCCCGCTTTGCCGCCAAGGAAGCGGCCATGAAAGCGCTCGGGACGGGCTGGCGGCGAGGGGTTCGCTGGCGGGACATTGAGGTTTCCAACCACCCCAGCGGAAAACCCTGTTTGCAACTCTCCGGCAAGGCCATGGAGATTTGTCGGACCCTGGGCGGCTCGCGCATCCTGGTTTCGCTCACCCACACCGGCCCTTACGCGCTGGCGCAGGTCATCATCGAAGGCGACTCCGCGGAAGGCGACTCCGCGCCAGTGAGCTGACGCCATCCTTCCGTGGCAAGTTCTCCGATCAACCCTGCGTCGCTCACCGCAACGATCCGCACATCCACCAGCCGGTTGCCGGGCAGCCGTCCGCCGGGGAGAAACACCTTGAGGTAGTTGTCGCTCAACGCGCTCGTTCCGCCTTCCGTTTCCTCTTCCAACGTAATGACGTTCAGGAGTTGGCCGAGTTGCCGCTCGCGGAAGTGACGATTCTTATTCGCCGCCAGGTCGCGCAGGATGCGGCTCCGCTGGCGCACGACCGCCCCGGGGACTTGATCCGGCATGGTATCGGCGGGAGTGCCCACCCGGCGGGAGAAGGGGAAAACATGCAAATAGGTGAAGGGGAGCGATTCGATGAGGCCGCGCGTCTGCTCGAAGTCCTCCTCGGTCTCTCCCGGAAAGCCCACCATCACGTCGGCTCCGAACGCGGCATTCGGCATCCGGTCCCAGGCGGCGAGGATGCGGCCGCGGTAGTGGCGCACCTGGTACTTGCGGTGCATCCGGCGCAGGATGCGGTCCGAGCCGCTCTGGAGCGGCGCGTGAACGTGCTGCGCGATCCGGGGCGAGCAGGCCATCAGACCGAGCAACTCGTCGGTAAAATCCATCGGTTCGACCGAGCTGAGGCGCAGGCGTTCGAGCGGCGTTTCGTCGAGGATCATCCGCACGAGTTGGGCAAAGCGGATGCGCTGGGGCAGGTCGCGCCCGTAACGTCCTAAATTGATCCCCGAAAGCACAACTTCGCGGTAGCCCGCCGCGCAGAGCGTCCGGACTTGTCCCAAGACCTGCGTTGTCGGGAGGCTGCGGCTCCGCCCGCGCACGGACGGGATAATGCAAAACGAGCAGCGGTTGTTGCAGCCCTCCTGGATTTTCAAGTTGGGCCGCGTGCGGTCGCCCACAGTTTTTCCCACGACCGGAGCCGACAGGAATTCCCGCGCCGCGAATATGTCCCCGACAAGAATTTGCGGGGTGCTTTGCGGGGTGCTTTGCGACGGCTCGGTGTGCGGAACCGGGAAAGACAAGGTATGAAATTCGAGTTCCGGCGCGGGGGATGCAGAGAGCAGGAGCCGCTCCAATGGGACCCCCGATGAAACCCATTGGCCCGCGTCTGGCGCCGCGCTTTGTTCCGATAGCAGACGCCCGATCTCGTTTTTTTGCGAGTTGCCGACGATCCATCGGACACCCGGCAAGGCCGCCAGTTCCTCCGGCGCGCGCTGGGCGTAGCACCCGGTAACCAGAATGCGCGCGCGGGGGTTATCGCGGTGGATTCGGCGGACGATCTGGCGCAGCTCGGAATCGGCCGTCGCCGTCACGGTGCAGCTATTCAGGACCACGACGTCGGCCTGCCGGTAATCCTCCCACGGCTGGAAGCCGCGCTGGGCGAGTTCCTCCGCGATGGCCGCCCCGTCGGCCTGGTTCGCGCGGCAACCAAACTGTATCGTGTGATAGCGCAGCATGTCTTCCATTGTAAAGACGCAGACGGGCCGCCGGGCAGGAAAATTCTTTGCCCGCTCCCTTGCGGCCTGCCCTGAGCGCAGTCGAATGGGTCGCGGCTCGGACGTAAACCCAACGGGGGACCGAGCAAGCAGAAAAAGCGGCTGCCTTCGCTCGCTCCTGGCCGTCGGGTGGAGCTTACACAAATCCACGCTGGCGGGACGGGGAAAACGGTCCCACCGAGGGTTCTCACCTGTCGAGCAAAGAACGAAACGCTAATCGGGATCGCGCCGGAGCTTCTTACGGCTTCGCTTGCGCGCCAAGGCTTGCTTCACCCGGCGCTTCTCACCAGGTTTCAGGTAATAGGAATGTCTCTTGACTTCTTTGATGATGTCTTCTTGCTGGACTTTGCGCTTGAAGCGGCGCAGGGCGTTTTCCAGCGACTCACCTTCTTGGAGCCGGACTTCCGCCAATAACAACACCCCCTCGCTATTTGAACTTTCTCACGGCCTACAGCTATAATAAATCTCTGCCGGGGAAAGTCAAGTTGGATTTCCGGCGAAGGCAAGACCGGGCCGGTTTTGCCTTCGGTGGAACGGAGATCCACGCTGCCCGCCGGGGGCCGGCCGACTTGGCCCCGCATCCGCCGGAGGGCCCGTCTGGCAATGGGACTCTGGAATTGCTCGCTCCGTAGAGTCGCATGAACAATGTTCTGTGCGTCCTGTTGGCTGGAGGGGCCGGAGAACGGCTCTATCCGCTGACCCGCGATCGGGCCAAGCCGGCCGTCCCGTTCGGGGGCGTCTACCGGATCGTGGACATTACGCTCAGCAACTGCGTCAATTCCGGCCTGCGCCGGATCTTCATCCTGACCCAATACAAATCCCTTTCCCTCAACCGCCACATCCGCTTTGGATGGAACATCTTCGCCCGGGCACTCGGCGAGTTCATCGAGATTCTCCCCCCCATGCAGCGCGTCGGCGAGCATTGGTATTTGGGTACGGCGGATGCGGTCTTTCAGAACATTTACAGCATTCTGGCGGAGGACTCGGAGTACGTCTTGATCCTGGCGGCGGATCACATTTACAAGATGAACTATGCCTTGATGCTGGAGCAACACCTCCGCACCGCCGCCGACGTCACCGTGGGGACCATCCGGCAACCCGTTGCCGAAGCGGCTCGCATGGGCGTCGTCACGGTGGACTCCCACGAACGCATTACCGGCTTTATCGAGAAGCCCCAGGGGGAGAGCGTCGAGTCTCTCGTGGACAACGGGTTCGTGCATGCTTCGATGGGGATCTATTTGTACAACACTCCCACGCTCATCCGCATCCTGCGGGAGGATGCTTTGAACGTCGAATCGAGTCACGACTTCGGCCGCGACATTCTCCCCGCAATCCTCCGCAACCACCGGGTCTATTCGTACAATTTCATTGACGAGAACCGCAAGGATGCGCAGTACTGGCGCGACGTGGGGACCCTCGACGCGTATTACGAAGCCAATATGGACCTGATCTCTGTGGCCCCCATCTTTAACCTCTACGACCTGGGATGGCCGATCCGCACGTTGCAGGAGCAGAACCCGCCGGCCAAGTTTGTGTTTGCGCAGGAAGGCGGCCGCATGGGCGTGGCGCTCGATTCCATTGTCTCCCACGGCTGCATCATCAGCGGCGGCCGCGTGGTGCAAAGCGTGCTCTCGCCCGGGGTGCGGGTCAATAGCTACGCTGAAGTGGACCGTTCCATCCTGTTCCCCGGCGTGAACGTCGGACGTTTCGGCCGCTTGCGCCGCTGCATCATAGATCGCGACGTGATCCTTCCGGAGAATGCCCAGATCGGCTACGACGAAGAAATGGATCGGGAGAGCGGTTTTACCGTAACGGAGTCGGGCATCGTGGTCGTGAGCCGGGAAAGCTCGCTCACGGAGAAAGAACGGGCCGTGGTCGCCTCCCTCTCATAAGAAGCCCGAATATTTTTGATCCGCCCTCCCCAAATAACGATATGATTTCCTGCCAAGCGCGTACCAGCCCCCCGGCCTGCCCGGACCCATGTCCTGAACTGGTCGTCGGGTGAAGTGGGAGGGCCCGTACAGCCACAGCAGGAACTGGAGTCAAAAAAATGGCCAGGACAACGGAAACGATCATTGAGTGGGTCCGCGGACGCGAGGTGCTCGATTCCCGCGGCAACCCGACTGTGGAAGCCGAAGTGGGTCTTGCGGGCGGAGGGGTGGGGTGGGCCGCGGTGCCGAGCGGCGCCTCCACCGGCCAGCACGAGGCCGTCGAGTTGCGCGACGGCGATCCCGAGCGATACATGGGCAAAGGCGTCCGGCGCGCCGTCGAGAATATTGACCAGGTGATCGCGCCGGCCTTGCGGGGCCGCTCCGCCGCCGAGCAGGGCGAACTCGACCGCCTGATGATCGAGCTGGACGGAACACCCAAC
Source organism: Acidobacteria bacterium RIFCSPLOWO2_02_FULL_61_28 (assembly GCA_001767035.1). Taxonomy (GTDB): domain Bacteria; phylum Acidobacteriota; class Terriglobia; order 2-12-FULL-54-10; family 2-12-FULL-54-10; genus 2-02-FULL-61-28. The sequence continues at coordinate 35,595 of MEKR01000102.1, read as the reverse complement.
AAATCCAATCTCGGGGCCAACGCAATTCTGGCGGTCTCGCTGGCCATGGCCCGCGCGGTGGCAGGCGCTCTGGACCTCCCCCTGTACCGCTATCTCGGCGGGGTCAGCGCCTCGCTCCTCCCCGTCCCTCTAATGAACATTTTGAACGGCGGGGTCCACGCCGATAATAACGTAGACTTCCAGGAATTCATGATCGTCCCCTGGGGCGCTTCGAGTTTCGCGGAATCGTTGCGGATGGGCGTCGAGACCTTCCACCATTTGAAGAAAGTCCTTCACAAGAAGGGACACACGACGGCGGTGGGCGATGAAGGCGGCTTCGCGCCGAGCCTGCGCTCGAACACTGAGGCCCTCGACCAGATTTTGGAAGCCATCCAGGCGGCGGGATACAAACCCGGGGAGGAAATTTCCCTGGCGCTCGACCCGGCTTCGAGCGAGTTCTTCGAGGATGGCAAATACGTCTTCAAGAAATCCGACAAGAGCGCCCGCACTCCGGAGGAAATGGTCGAATTTTACGCCGACTGGGTTCGCCAGTATCCCATCATCTCGATCGAGGACGGCATGGCCGAGGACGACTGGACCGGCTGGCGCTTGATTACGCAGCGGCTGGGGTCGCAGATTCAGCTCGTTGGGGACGACAATTTTGTCACCAATCCGCAGTTGTTGCAGAAAGGGATTGACGCGGGCATTGCGAACGCCATCCTGATCAAGCTCAATCAAATCGGCACGCTGACAGAGACGCTCGAAACCATCGAGCTTGCTCGCCGCCACGGCTATAACAGCGTCATCTCGCACCGCTCGGGCGAGACCGAAGACTCCTTCATCGCCGACCTCGCCGTGGCCAGCGGCGCAGGACAGATCAAGACCGGCTCGGCCAGCCGCAGCGACCGCCTCGCCAAATACAACCGCCTGCTGCGGATCGAGGCGGAGTTGGGCGCGGAAGCCCGCTTCCTGGGACGCAAAACGGCCTTCGGCGCGGGACGCGGCCTGGCGGTGTAATACCGCTGTCGGGATGATTCATTGACCGCAACGACCGCTGACTTTATATTGATTGTGTCATGACGAGGCAAACATTGCAGCGCAAGCGAACGACACGGCCAGCCGGGTCCGCGTCTACTCCTTACATTTATCGGGTCACCGTGGAGCCCGATGAGGACCGCTACTACGCTGAAGTCCCCGCTCTACCTGGCTGCTACAGTTGGGGCTACAGTTGCGAAGAAGCGCTCAAGAACATTAAGGAAGCCATCGAGCTTTGGTTAGAGGTAAAAAAAGAAGCGGGCGAACCAATACCAGTCGAGAAACCGGGAGCGATCAAGAATGCTGCCTTGACCATCGGCGTATTGGTGTGACGATTCGCCCCCGTTCGCAGCCGCTGATCCTCGAGTTCGTTTCACAACAACTTGGTTGATGAAAGGTAAGGAGTCTACAATTCAGCGCTTCCGAAGCACTCCCGCCCGGGACTGGATCAGCGCATTGGAGCGAGACGGATTCCGGACTCGGAAGAGCAAAGGTTCTCACCACATCTACCAGCATTCGGACGGCCGCCGGATTTTGATCGTCTACCACAAACTGAGTGACACCTTCGGACCTAAGACCGTGAAACAGATTTTGGACGGTACACGTTGGAGCGAAGAGGACCTAAGAAATCTAAACCTTTTAGTTTGAAGTGACCAACCAACTAGATGCCTCCCAAACCACTACTGTTAATTATTCTCGACGGCTGGGGATTCAACCCCTCGCGCGAGGGCAACGCCATTGCCCTGGCCCGCAAGCCTACTTGGGACCAACTGAACCGCGAGTTTCCGCACACGCTCATCCATACGTCCGGCCCGTTTGTCGGCCTGCCGGAAGGTCAGATGGGCAACAGCGAAGTGGGCCACCTGAACATCGGGAGCGGCCGGATCATCCACATGGACATTACGCGCCTTGACCGGATGATTCAGACGGGGGAATTCTTTCGCCAGCCGCTCCTGGTCGGCGCGATGGAGCACGCCCGGAACCGCTGGCTGCACCTGCTGGGGCTGGTCAGCGACGGCGGGGTCCATTCGCAGCAGGAGCACCTCTATGCGCTCTTGCGCCTGGCGCGGATGTCGGAAGTCCACAAAGTTTTCGTGCACGCTTTCCTCGACGGACGCGACACGCCGCCCACCAGCGGCGCGGAGTTCCTGGAAAAATTGCGGGGTCAGATGCAGGCCATCGGCGTGGGGACCATTGCCACGGTGAGCGGCCGCTACTATGCCATGGACCGCGACAAGCGTTGGGAGCGCACGGAGAAGGCGTATGCGGCGATGGTGCTTGGCCAGGGCGTGCCCGCTTTGGATCCCATCGAGGCCGTACACGACTCCTACGATCACGGCGTGACCGACGAGTTTGTCGTTCCCATTGTCATGACGGACCAGCGGGGCCAGCCGCTCGGGACCATCCGCAGCGACGATGCCGTCATCTTCTTCAATTTCCGTGCCGACCGGGCGCGACAGATCACGCGCGCCCTCACCGACCCGGCCCTGGAAGGAATCCCGCGCTCCTCGATGCCGCAACGCCTCCACTACGTCTGCATGACGCAGTACGATAAGACCTTCAATCTGCCGTACGTGCTTGGACCGCACGAGCCGCAGCACATCCTGGCCAACATCCTGGCCGAACACGGGCTGCGCAACCTGCGCGTCGCCGAGACCGAGAAGTACGCGCACGTAACCTACTTTTTTAACGGCGGCGTCGAGAAGGCTTATCCGGGAGAGGAGCGCATCCTGGTTCCGTCGCCGAAAGTTGCCACCTACGACCTCAAGCCGGAGATGAACGCCGAAGGAATCACCGCAGCGGTGGTCAAGGCCGTGGAAGGCGGAACCTTTGACTTTCTCATCATCAACTTTGCCAACGCCGACATGGTGGGGCATTCCGGAAAGCTCGAAGCGGCGATCCGCGCCGTGGAAGCCGTGGACGCCTCGCTGGGCCGCATTTACGCGGCGGTCCGCCGGGCCGGCGGCGCCATGATCATCACAGCCGATCACGGCAACGCCGAGCTGATGATTGATCCCGTAACCGGCGGTCCCCATACCTATCACACCACCAATCCCGTCCCGTTTGTGTTCGTCTCAGCAGATGCCCCTGCGGTGCGCCTGCGGGACGACGGCTCCTTGCGCGACATTGCTCCCACGCTGCTCGGCGTCGCCGGCATCCCGCCGACCGCCGAGATGACCGGGCACGACTTGCGCATTCCCGGCGGCCAGCCGACAGAGCCGTAGTTTCAATGTTGAAGGCGGCAGTTTTCTCTGCGAGGCGCACAGTCCCGCGCTGCGCTTACCGCTGGAGGTGGCGGCGGACGCTGGTGACCACGACTTTGGGCTTGAGCGCCAGCGCCCCGCGCAGGATCAGGCCGTTCTGGTTATGAAGCAGGCGCTCCCACCAGCGCGCCGGTACAAATTCCGGCAGCAGGACCGTCACCACGTCGTCGTTGCGGAATGATTCCACTTCATCAATAAAGCGGAGCAGAGGTCGAAGAATGGACCGATAGGGAGAGTTCAATACCACCAAAGGGACGTCCTCGACCCAGCCTGCCCATTGCGCCTGGAGCCGCTCCGGGTCCTCACCATCCACGTTCACGGTTACCGCGATCACGTCCGGCGAGATCGAGCGGGCATACTCGAGCGCGCCCAAGCTGGCGCGGTTGATCCCGGGAACCGGCACTACGACCGTGTGCTTCAAGGTGCGCACGCGGTCGTACGACGCCACGGAAAGCTCCGTGGAGACGCGGAAATAGTGCCGGCGGATTTTCAGGAATACCCAGACAAAGGCGGGGACGGCCAGCAGCACGATCCAGGCGCCGTGGAGAAACTTGACCGAAGCCACGATGACCAGCACCAGAGCCGTGGTGAAGGCGCCCACGGCGTTCAGCGCCATGCGCCAGTGCTTGCCGGACGCCTGAGAGCGTTTCCAGTGGATCACCATCCCCGCTTGCGAGAGCGTGAAGGCCACAAACACCCCGACGGTGTACAGCGGGATCAAGCGATGGACATCTCCGCCTCCGAAGACCACCAGGGCGCCGGCGGCCGCGCCCAGAAAAATAATTCCGTTCGAGAACACTAGCCGGTCTCCCATGTTGGCGAACTGCCGCGGCAGGAAACGGTCCATGGCAATGTACGAGGTGAGGCGCGGAAACCCCGCAAAACTGGTATTGGCCGCCAGAATCAGGATTGCCATGGTGGTAGCCTGGATGAAGTAGTAGATCGCTCCCGTTCCAAACGTCAGCCGGTTCAGTTGGGAAAGAATGGTCTCGCCTTCGCGCGGCGCGAGCCCGTGCACGTGGGCCGCCAGCGTGATGCCCAGAAACAAGGTGGCCAGGATGCCCCCCAAGATGAATTGCGTGGTCCTGGCATTGCGAGAGACAGGAGGTTCAAAGGCCTGCACGCCGTTGGCCACAGCTTCAATCCCGGTCAACGCCGTGCAACCGGACGAAAACGCGCGCAGCAAGAGCAGCAGCGCGAACGGCTCCGCGGGGAATCCCATCCCGGTCCCGCTGGGCGGGACAGCGACGGAGGCGCCGCTGGACTTCAGCAGAGCGCCGGCCCCCAAGGCGTAGGCGGCAACGATGAATAAGTACACCGGGCCGGCAAACATGGCCGCCGACTCCCGCACGCCCCGCAGGTTGGCCCACATGACCACCGCAATGGCCAGCAGGCAAAGCCCCACGCGATGCGAGTAGAGTTGCGGAAACGCCGAGGTTATGGCGGCAATCCCCGCCGCCGCGCTCACGGCCACCGTGAGCACATAATCAATCAACAGGGCCGCCGCGCCCACCAAGGCGGGATAGACTCCCAAATTTTCTTTCGCCACCGTGTAGGCGCCACCGCCGGTGGGGTACGCTTCCAGCGTCTGGCTGTAGGAGGTGACGACGATCCAGAGCAACCCCACAATCATGAACGACGCGGGGACCGACAGGGCAAAGCTGACGGCTCCCGCCGCCGTCAACGCCAGCAAAACCTCTTCGGTGGCGTAGGCCGTCGAAGAGAGCGCATCGGAAGAGAACACGGCCAGGGCCGCCTTCTTGCTGAGCTTTTGCTCGTGCATTTCCGCCGTCTCCAGCGGACGGCCGACCAGGAGTTGCTTCAGGCTCGGCATGGTTGTGACCGATTCCCATCCTCGAATGCGCGTGCGGGGCGTGGCTGCGCCGTGTTTTCTGGGTGAACCATTCTCGGTGCAGGCTACGGGGGGCTATTGGGAAGAGGAGTCGGCGTTGCGGCCGGAGGCGGCGCGGGCCGTGCGAAGCCACCCTGTGCCCCGGAGCCTCCGGGCGACGAGGTTTCTGGAGCAGGGGCATCCACCGGGGCGTCAGGACGTGGGTTAGGGCGTCGGACAGCGGGCGGCGGCGCCTCGGAAGCAGGGGACGGGCGCCTCTGTTCTGGGCCGGCAGTGGCCCCTCCAGGAGGCGCACTGGGCGGAAGGACCGGCGCGGTCTCCACGGCTGCGCCTCGTTCGAGGATCACCAGCACTTCCTCCAGGCGGTTCAAGTGCGCAAACGGCTGCACCTCGATTTCCTGAAATTCCGGTCCGGGGCGCGTCGCAACGACCACGCCCACCGGCAACCCTTTGGGGTAGACGCGATCCTCCCCGGACGTGACCAGCGTCTCGCCCACCGCCACACGATCGCCGTTGTTCACATAGGCGAGCTGGGCCAGCGGCCTGTTTTTTCCCTTGAGCACGCCGTGGATGCGCGAGCTTTCCAGCAGGCAGGCGACCCCGCTGTTGGCGTCGGTAATCAGAAGAACCTGCACGGTATTGGCGAACACCCGCAGCACCTTGCCCACGACTCCGGCGGGGACGATCACCGGCAGATCGGGCCGCAGACCCGCATTCCCGCCCTGATCGAGAATCAACGTCTGGGAAGTCTCGCTGGCGCCCGAGCCGATGACCTGCGCCGCCACGGTGGCCAGGGGCAGCTCTTGACGGAAGTCGAGCAGAGCCTGGAGGCGCCGGGACTGCTCGGCTTCGTGGCGAAGCCGCTGGGTTTCGAGCCTCAGTTGATCCACTTCGCGGGCAAGGTCCTGGCTTTCCCGACGCGCCTCGCGCAAATCCAAATATCCGTACACCACTCCCTGAATCCCTTCCGTGAACACGCGCAACCCTTTCTGCACCGGGGTCACCAGAAAAATGGTTCCGTGGCGGATCAGGGGAATGTCGGCCCCCCGGCGAAATTGGTAGGCCAGGAGCGAAAGCTGCAAGAAGAGCACCGACGTCAGGATCACCAGGTTGCGGTGGCGGGAAAGCAACGCCTCAAAACCTCCCTCCCTGCCCTGCCGGCAGAGTCCCCTGTCATTGTATGCCAAACCAGTTCCAGGCACCCGGCAGAGGCCCCGGACGAAGGTTCCTGATTCGGCACAGAGCACCCCGGGCGACCCGCGGGATGGCCGGGCGTCCCGGGAGCCTTCAATCGAACGAGACTTTGCGTAGCAGCTTAAAGTCGCTGAGCAGCTTGCCGGTGCCCAACACCACCGAGGCCAGAGGGTCATCCGCAATCGAGACGGGAAGCCCGGTTTCTTCCCGGATGCGCTTGTCGAGGTTCTTGAGCAAGGCTCCGCCCCCGGTCAGGACGATGCCCCGGTCGCTGATGTCGGCCGAAAGCTCCGGCGGCGTCCGCTCCAGCGCGACGCGGATGGCGTTCACCATCGTGTCCACGCACTCGCAAAGCGCCTCGCGGATCTCCGCATCCACGACCGTGATGGTCTTGGGAATCCCTTCAATCAGGTCGCGGCCCTTGACCTCCATGCTCAGGGGGCGATCCAGAGGAAACGCCGAGCCGATCTCGATCTTGATCTGCTCCGCGGTGCGCTCCCCCACCAGCAGGTTAAACTTGCGCTTCAGGTAATGCATGATGGCGTCGTCCATCTCGTTGCCCGCGACCCGCACGGAGCGGGAATAGACGATGCCGGAGAGCGAGATGACGGCGATATCCGTCGTGCCGCCGCCGATGTCCACGATCATGTTTCCCGAAGGCTCGGTGATGGGCAAGCCGGCGCCGATGGCCGCCATCATGGCCTGCTCCACCAGATGCACCTCGCTGGCCTTGGCCCGGTAGGCCGAATCCTGCACGGCCCGCTTTTCGACCGGCGTGATCTCGGAAGGCACTCCGATCACGATGCGCGGCCGGACCAGCATCTTGCGGTTGTGGGCCTTGTGGATGAAGTAGGTGAGCATCTTTTCGGTGACCTTGAAGTCGGCGATGACGCCGTCCCGCATCGGCCGCACGGCGACGATGTTGCCGGGGGTGCGGCCCAGCATCTCCTTGGCTTCCTTGCCGACCGCCTCTACCTCGTTGGTCGTCTTGTTGATGGCGACGATGGACGGCTCATTGACGACGATCCCTTTCCCCTTGGCATAGACCAGGGTATTGGCGGTTCCCAAATCAATCGCCAAGTCGCGAGAAAAAAGACTGAAAAAAGAATTCACGTTTCCAGACACCTGTTCCCGTTCTCCCCGTTTCGCTTCGGCGCTTGCGCTTCGGAGCCGTTCATTGGATGGTAATCGTCTGCCGGAGCGTCGCTATTTTCCCTTCGCTGTTCTGTGCGGTGATGGTGATGCGGTTCGGGCCGGTGCTTGGCAGGGGCTGTGTGAAGTGCTTGAAGGAGCCGTTGGGAGCCACATTGAACACCGGCTGGTTGTTCACCAGCACGGTAGCGCCCGGCTCGGTCCGGCCGATGATCTCGATGACCTTGCCGTGCTGCACGTACCGTTCTACCTCGAGCAAAATCTCTCCTTCGTTATCCTGCCGAATCACGGAAAACTGGTTCGCCTCGCTCTCCTGGCTTTCCTTCCTTCCAGAATCAATGGAGGTCACAGTCCAGTAATAATCTCCTGGCCGCAACGACGGGAGCCGGACGGAAGTGGACTCGACTCGCCGGTCATATAGAGTCGTCGCAAAAATAGGCGACGTCGAGACACGTAGCCGGTAGGTATCCGCGGTGGCAACCGCCGACCAGGTGAATTCCACCTCCGCCGTTTGTGTTTCTTTGATGACGACCGGGGCCATGTTGCCCGGAGTCAGCAGGATCGGCGGGGACACCACCTTGCGCTTTTCCAGAGGACTTCCCGGCCCGGCAAAGCTCGCCTGCTCATATTCGGCGAGTTCCACCCGCTCGCCTCCCCGGCGTACCTCGGCCCCACCCTTGGACACCAGGATCTGGCGCTGGTTGGTGCTGGGATCGTTGCTGACCAGCGCCCGGCTTCTGTTGCGGATGCTCGCTTGCGCATCCGCGATCAAGACTCGCGATACCCCCGTCACCAGAGGGGTCGAGAGATCCACGACGCCGGAGGTCACCTGGACGGCCACGCGCGAATGGGCGCGGTCGTCCGGAATCGCGTTTTCCTCGATCACGATCAAGGTGTCCGGCTTCACCACATAGAGCGTCCCGTCGGCAAAGGCGATCCGGGCCACTCCGTCCTTCGAAGTCTGCACCACGTCCCCTTTATCCAGGCCGACCGAAAAGTCAGCGGCGCCCCACTCCACCTGATTGGCCTTCCGGACCCGCACCCCTCCATCGAGGTTCGTGAACCGCGCCTGCCGGATCGCAGCATCTCCCCCGGCGGCCTCGGTCCCGCCTCCGCCACGGATCCAATTGAACAGGCTCGCCCTCCATTCCGTAAAGATCACCAGCAGGATCGTAGCCGTTGCTATTACGACCGCTCCGCTCACGAGCGCCACAGAGCGATAGCGAACCGTGCGCCAGCGCAAGATCTCACGGGATGATTCCTCCTCCGGTTCACCTTTTGGAATCAGCGCATCAGGGATTTCAGGCATAGAATTACATTCTCAATTCTATTGCAAATCTAGCACACGCGCTCGCCGCTGGCAATCCCTCTGAACAATGAACCGAAAGAGTTGCCCTCCGTTGCGAAGGGAGGGGGGTTCGCGGTACAGTACTGGCGGAAGGGCGCAACCTGTGGCCATTGTCGAAGTCGAATACCTGCTCAAGAAATATGCGGATCTAACTGCCGTGAATCGGGTCTCCTTCGAGGTCCGGCCGGGGGAAATCTTTGGGTTCCTGGGGCCGAACGGGGCGGGCAAGACCACCACCATCCTCATGCTGACGACCTTGCTGAAGCCTTCGGGAGGCCGGGCGGTGGTCTGCGGGCACGACATCGAGCGCCACCCGGCCCGGGTCCGCGAGGCCGTCGGATACGTCTCCCAGGAGATCGCCGTGGATGAGTTCCTCACCGGGCGCGAAAACCTCTGGCTCCACGGGAAGTTTTACCACATGCCCTCCAAAGAGCTGGAGCGGCGGATTGCCGAGGTTGCCCACATGGTGGACCTGACCGACCGGCTCCAGGACCTCGTGGGCACGTATTCCGGAGGAATGCGCAAACGCCTGGACATTGCCGAGGGACTGCTCCACCGCCCGCAGTTGATCTTTCTCGACGAGCCGACGTTGGGACTCGATATCCAGACCCGGCGCAAGATTTGGGACTATATCCGTCAGCTCCGGCAGGAGGGGCTGACCGTCTTCCTGACCACGCACTACATGGAGGAGGCGGACCAGTTGTGCGACCGGGTGGCGATCATTGATCGCGGCGAATTGAAGGCGCTCGACACCCCGCAGACCCTGAAGGCCAAGCTCGGCGGAGACGTGATCACGGTCGGGCTCGCCGATTCCTCCGAGGCCGCCTGCCAGCGGGCGCGGGAGCTTTTCGCGGGGCTTGACTGGGTCAGCCGGGTCGAGGCGCATCCGCAAGGGCTGGTGCTGATCTCGCGCGACGGCGACGCCACGATCCCCCGTCTGATCCAGGCGGCTTCCGGCAGCGGCCTCGAAATCGCCTCCGTCACCTTGAAGCGCCCTTCGCTCGACGACGTGTTTCTGACCTACACCGGCCACGATCTGCGCGAAGAGGAGGGCGGGGCGGACGCCTTCCGCCGCATGACGCGCGGGGTGCGGCAGGCACGCCGGTGAACTATCAATGTAAGAGCGACCCTGAAGGGGCACCAACCCTGAATGTACGAAATCGAATTCACCCCCGATTCCATCAAAGATTTGCGTTGGTTCACGAAGCGGGACCGGAAGCAGATCATGGCGGCGCTGGAATCGCGGTTGAGCCATGAGCCAACGGTCGAGACTCGCAACCGCAAGCGATTGCGCCCCAACAGGCTTGCCGAGTGGGAATTGCGATGGGGAGGATTTCGAATTTTCTTCGACGTGAAAGAGGAAGACCGCTTGATTAACATAATCGCCGTCGGCTATAAAGAAGGGAGCCGCCTGTTCATTCGTGGCAAGGAATACGAATTATGAAAACCATCCAAGTTTCCCGACAAGCCAGGACGTTGAACGCTCTGCTCCAGCGCGCGCGCCGCGAGAATGTCATCCTCCGGGCTGCCGACGGCAATGAATTCATCCTTGCGGAAATAGACGATTTCAGCAGAGAGATCGAGTTAACTCGGCAGAACAAACAGCTCATGAAGTTGCTTGCGTCGCGAGCTAGAAAGAAAGCCACGATTTCGCTGGAAGAAGCCAAGCAGGAATTGGACATTGGGTAGTGCATTGCATGGCCCGGCGTTGCTGTCCCCCTGCGTCTCGAGCCACGTAAAGGGGTTGAACCCCTGGCGAGAGAGGAGGCTCGCCGGGGCTACCCCGCTGTTATATGTTGGCAACGGCAAAACTGACGAGCAAGACCATACCCGTCAGAAAAGCTAAACGGGCTGCCAGTCCTCCCCGTCTCCAAAGAAAGGAGTATAAAGACTCTTTTCGTCTGGCCCATTTTGCCGATTCTCCATATTCTTGGAGTGCCAGTTGGAGTTTATCTGCGTACGCTTTACGTTCCGCTGGCGAAGAAGCACCCACCATGTTGAGTTTGGGCATCTCCTCTAGTTCGGTTTGACATTGTTTTTGTCGGTTCTGATTAAACTCTCTAAGACGGGCGTAATGGACATAGTGCGTGTAGAAGAATGAATAGGAGAGCGCAAAAAGAAGGCAAAGCAGGAAGCAAACCCAGCTTGCCACAAGCAAGTGCTGATATAAGACTGTTTGGGAAACCGATTTTAGGTATCCTAAATAATTAACACTTAGAGCGATAGCGCCGCCCGAAAAAATTGCCAGGTTGTTGTAAAACCTTTCGTAGGCGGTTCTGTTTTCCGATGACTCCTCTTGGAATTTTTCATCGGTAGCCGCTACTAATTCCCTCGCATCTTGGATGCGCTTCCACGCAAGAAGAGGGTTGAATCGCACTGTACCTCCTTCGTCCCCCCAATCCTGCACCATATCATACTAGACATAGGGGGTATCTCCGGCGAAGGGTGGAGGGACGTGTCCGCCAGCTTTTCGACTCACCGTTTCGTCAGTACTCCATCGTAATGATATAATCCCCTTCGGACGTCGAGGTATGCGCCGTATGGTGACCATCACGTTTCCTGACCAGCAAACCGAGAAGCGGGCGCTGGCGTTTCTGCTCGGGCGCTTTTCGGGGCGGGTTCTCCGCTCGGGGGAGCATCTGGTCCCCGAGGCTGCCCTGGAAGCGCTGGCCGACCAAAATATTCCATTTACCGTCCAAGGAAAGACCACTTATGAGCAGCAAATGGCGGCGATTCGAGGTGCTGCTCCCCCTCCAGTTGGATGAGAACCAGTTATAGAAATCTCCCATAAGCGGAGGAGTCCGCATGCGTTTTCTTCAGGATTGCTGGTTCGTCTGCTGGCGGGAACTCCTGCATTTTCTGCGCTCGAAGGTCAGCGTCCTCGCCGCGATCTTCCAGCCGCTGGTCTGGCTGCTGTTGTTCGGAAATATTTTCCAACAGACGCGCGCCTTGCCGGGTTTTCCGGCGCGCAGTTATCTGGACTTCATGACGCCGGGCGTGCTGGCGATGATGGCGCTGTTCGGCGGAGCGTTCGGCGGCATGACCGTCATCTGGGACCGCCGCGTCGGCTTCCTGAGCAAGCTCCTCGCGTTGCCCATCTCTCGCGCCTCGATCGTGGTCGGCAAGATGCTTTCCGTGGCGCTGCGCACGGCCTTCCAACTGCTGATCGTTCTCCTCGTGGCTTTCTTACTGGGAGTGCGTTCTGCCACAGGGATTTGGGGAATTCCGCTGGTGCTGCTCATTGCCGTGCTGCTGACGTTCGCCTTCTCGGGCATTTCGATCACCGTGGGGGCGCTGGTCAAGCAGCCGGAAACGTTCTGGGCCGTGGTGAATTTCCTGACGGTCCCGTTGCTGTTCACCAGCAGCGCGCTGTTTCCGCTGGAATTCGTTCCCGGCTGGCTGCGGACGATCGCCTACTTGAACCCCGTTACCTACGGGATTAACTCCATCCGCACGCTGATGATCGGCGGCTGGCATTGGAACGAGATCGCCGGCGGCCTCGTGATCGTAGTCCTGTTCTCGACCATCGTAGCCGGCGTCTCGACCGCCATCTTTGTGAGCCGCGTCGAATTGACGACCTTGTAACGCTTGCCACCCGGTGCGGGCGACGTCCTGTTTTTCCTGCTCGCTGGCACTGGTTCCGGTATATAATTTTTCTAGCCGAACTCCACCCAGGAGACGGGGGACCCAAGTTTTTGGGGCGCAGTCCCGCAATGCGGGACGGAGTACTTTCAAGCTCTAGCCCGTCAGCTAACCCCGCAGGCCAATTTGAGAGCCTCCCGACTGGGCGACGGGTGGTCGAAAGCTGTTCCCATGAAAACCGAATACCGCTCTTCGGCGGCCGGGGTGCGCCTTGCCGCTATTTCCCTGCGGACCTTCTTTCTTGTTTGGTTGCAGTCTGCCAAGCCGAAAGCCCGAATGTCGGGCTGGAACAGGAGGGCCGCGTCATGGTTCGCTCTCTGAAAAAGCTGCTGCTCGGCAACCCTCTTCATACGGCTTCTCTCCACGAACAGCGCCTGACCAAGAAGGCTGCGCTACCTATTCTCGCTTCTGACAACCTTTCCTCGAGCGCCTATGCGACCGAGGAAATCGTTGTGGCGCTCTTGGCCGCAGCGTCGGTCGGGGTGACCTTCCCGCTCTATTACGCCATCCCGATTGCTCTGGCCATCGGCCTGCTGACCGCTATCGTCGCCATCTCCTACGGACAAACGCTTCATGCGTATCCGACGGGAGGCGGCGCGTACACGGTTGCAAAAGAAAACCTCGGCGTGCTTCCCGCGCTGGTGGCCGGCTCTTCGCTGCTGGTGGACTACGTGCTGACGGTAGCCGTGAGCGTGGCCGCCGGGATCGCCGCCATTACGTCGGCGGCGCCGGCCCTCTACGAGCACCGGGTCGGGCTTTCGCTGCTTACCATTGCCGTCATCCTGCTGGCCAACCTGCGCGGTGTGCGCGAGTCCGCAGCGGTGTTTTCTGGACCCGTGTATCTGTTCATCGCCTCCGCGTTTCTGCTGATTATTGCTGGCTTGTTCCGCTACGTCACTTCTGGGGCGGCCGTGGCGCACCCCCTTTCCGCCGCGACAGCACCGGAAACCTGGAACGTCGCGATGGTGTTTTTGCTGCTGCACGCCTTCGCGTCCGGCTGCGCGGCGCTGACGGGGATTGAGGCGGTGGCGAACGGCGTAACCATCTTCCGCCCTCCCGTCTCGCGCAACGCCTCGACGGTCCTCTACATTCTGGCGGCCCTGCTGACGGCGATGTTCTTGGGAATTACGGTGCTGAGCTATCTCTACGGCATCGGGCCGCGCGAAGGAGAAACGATGCTGTCGCAACTCGGCCGCGCCGTCTTCGGCCAAGGGATTGTTTACTACGCCCTCCAGATCGCCACGATGGCGATTTTGGTTCTGGCAGCCAACACCAGCTACGCGGATTTCCCGCGCCTCGGCTCCGTAATGGCTAAGGACCGTTTCCTGCCGCGCCAGTTGGCGAACCTGGGCGACCGGCTGGTCTTCTCGAACGGCATGATTCTGCTGAGCCTCGCGGCGGGGTTCCTGATCGTCCTCTTCCAGGCCGACGTGCACCTTCTCATCCCGCTCTACATGGTCGGCGTCTTCATTGCCTTCACGCTGTCGCAGGCGGGCATGGTAATTCACTGGCTCCGCACGCAGGAGAAAAAGGGCCGCCGCTGGCGCATCGCCGTCAATGCGTTCGGCGCCCTCACCACCGGATTGGTGTTGATTGTGGTGGCGACGGTCAAGTTCCTGGACGGAGCCTGGGTCATCCTGGCGGCGATTCCGTTGTACGTTCTGCTCTGCTGGCGGGTGCGGCAGCACTATTTCCAGGTCGGCCTGGAAATGTCGCTGGCCGACTATGAGAAACCGAAGGAGTTGCGCCACACGGCCGTGGTGCCCGTTGCCGGAATGAACAAGATGGTTCTGGCGGCGATTGAGTACGCCCGGTCCATCTCCCGGGACGTTCTCGCCGTCACGGTGAACGTGGACAATCTGGACCGGGAGAAATTGGAAAAACAATGGGAAGAATGGGTGGCAGACGTTCCCCTGGTGATTCTGGAATCCCCCTACCGCTCCATCCACCGGCCGCTGTTGTTATTTATTGACGAGGTCCAAGATTGGCGGGAGGATGACGTCGTCACGGTTGTCATCCCGGAATTCGTGGCCCGGCGCTGGTGGCAACAGTTCCTGCACAACCAGACCAGCCTGTTTCTGAAAGCATCGTTGCTCTTCCGGAAGCGAATTATCGTCACGAGCGTCCCGCAGCACTTGCGCCGATAAAGTCTCGGGGACTTTTCTGACGAGAGGGAGAGAGAGAGGGGGGAGCAATCTGCTTCTACTCCAGCACTTTCTTTTTCTTGATCCAGTCAATCAACAGGTCGCGCTGGAGGCGGTTGGTACGCCTTGAAAATTTCAGGCCCGTGACGCCCAGTTCCGCTCGTTGCGCGGAGGCGACGAAATCGCTGACGGCCAGCGTGTATTCGCGGTTCGGGTCAAGGGATCGGCCCGCGGTTACGGCGGGCGGCAGTTCCCTGCCCTGGAATGTCCCCGCCACCATCTTGTTATCGAATGGAATGATGTTCCAGACGTGGCGGGCCAGGATGGTTCCCGGGGGCAGCGAGTCCCGAATCCCTCCCACCTGAATGAACGCCAGGTCGGTCCCCATTTCCTCCGCCATCGCTTGTTCGATCACGGGCACCAACTCCTCGCGGGTGAATCCTCGTTTCGCCGTCCCGATGGGCACGTCCACGATCTTTCGAACTTTGCTTTCCCACAGCTCGACCGCCCGGGCCACGTCTTCGGCGGGCGGCGTGGTGGCCGCATTCACGGGAATCCGCTTCCAGGAAGATTTCACGACGGCTTTCTTTTCCAGGTCCACTTCGAGGTCGAGCCGGCCGATCTCCTCTCCGTAGGCCCTCAGGCGAACCGCTACGCGCCCGTCCGAATTCTTCGGGGATTCCAGCCCCGCGTGCACGTGACCGGAAACCACGACCGCGACCTCCGGCGCCTCCCGCAGGAGAGCGTCTTCCTCAATCGGGTTGAGATGGCCGAGCACGACAATCAGATCGGCTTTCTGGCTTGCCTCCCGCGCAGAGCGGCGGACCGCGTCCACAACCGGCCGCGCCCGCCAGGGACCGAGCAGGTTCGCCGTCGTCAGGTTGGGCAGGTCGGCCGTGAGCGCTCCAATGACCGCCACACGAATCCCATTGACGGGCAGGATGACGTAGGCTTGTTTGGCCAGCAACCGCCCCCGCTCGTCCGCCACATTCGCCGCGATTATAGGGAATCGAGCCAGCCGGATATACTCGGGAATCTTTCTCCACCCATAGTCGAATTCGTGATTGCCCAGAACGGAAGCATCGAATCCGAGCAGATTGGCGATTTCGTAAATCGGCACGCCTTGATAGAGAGTCGAGACGGGAGTTCCCTGCACCAGATCGCCGGCGTTCAGAATCAGGCAGGAGTTGCAGCCCGCGGTCTCGCGCCGCAGTACGGCGGCAATCTGCGCGAAACCGCCCTGCTGCCTGGCGTCGGGCAGCAGGTGGGCGTGCAGGTCATTGGTGTGCAGGATGGAGAGCGAGCGGAGCTGGGCTTCCGCCGGGACCCACGAGAGGCACAGCAGGAGGCCGAAAACGAAGACACGCGCGCGCCGGACCACCTGCGGCGGCCTCGCTTTCCGGCAAATCCACAGTGCGAAAAAAGTACCACTTCTCATCAGCGTTTCTCTTCCCTCCAACCCGCTTCGATGCATTCGGATTGCGAGATGTTGCTCAATTCCCTCTCTATTGGCACTGCGCCGGGCCCTCCGGAGCCGAGCCGCCCGAAGGCGGGCCGCTCGACTCCTCAAACTCGCGGGCCGAGCAGCGCGGACAGGGCGGAACCAGTTGTCCCTTTTTTACGTTTAACTCAAAGCCGCACTGCGTGCATTTATACCGCCCCTCGGCGGGCGAGGGATGCAAGCTGGCGATGCGCTCGGTTCCCATCAGACCTGCGCTCCTTTCCGGCGTTTTCGTCTCGGGCGGCTCAGCCGCCCAAGGCCTGCTCGAAATCCTCGATCAACTCCTCAGTGGCCTCGATGCCGACCGAGACCCGGATCAGGCTGTCGCTGATCCCGACGCGACGGCGATCTTCCGGAGCCATGCCGGAGTGCGAGGTCGTGGCGGGCCGGGTGAGCAGCGTCTCGATCCCGCCGAGGCTCGGGGCGAGCACAGGCAACTGCGCGCTCTTCATGAACGACTGCGCGGCTTCGACGCCTCCGTTCAGTTCAAAGCTCAACATGCCCCCGAAGCCGTTGAACAACTCGCCGGCGCGGGCGTTGCGGGGATGGCTCTCGAGTCCCGGATAATTCACCCGGGCCACTTGCCGGTGCCGCTCCAGGAATTGTGCGATCCGCAGCGCGCTTTGATTCTGAAAGCGAACCCGCAGGGCAAGCGTCTTGATGCCGCGGTGGAGCAGGAAACAGGCGTGCGGGTCGAGCGAGCCGCCGAGATGGTCGAGCTTGCGCTTGGTCCGCTCGACCCAGGGGGCGTTGCCGATCACGGCCCCCGCCACGATGTCGGAGTGTCCGTTCAAGTATTTGGTGCAGCTATGCAGCGAGAGGTCAAAGCCCCATTCCGGCGGACGAAAATTCATCGGGCTGGCAAACGTGTTGTCAATGAGCGAGACCAGGCCGTGCTCTTTGGCGAATCGGACGACGGCCTGCAAATCGCAGACTTGCATCAGCGGATTGGAAATCGTCTCGACGTAAATCGCCTTGGTGTTGGGACGTAATTTGCTCTTCCAGGAATCGGGATCGTCCCCGTCAATGAAATCGTAAGAAAGGCCGAAGCTTGAAAAATCGCGGGTGAGCAGGTCATGGGTTCCCCCGTAAAGACAGTCCTGCGCGAGCAGGTGATCGCCGGAGGATAGCACGGTCAGCAGCGCCGTCGAGATCGCGGCCATGCCGCTGGCAGTCACCAGCGCCGCCTCCGCGTTTTCCAGAGCCGCCAGCTTTTCATGGAGCGCGACATGGTTCGGCGTGTTGTTCAGCCGGATATACTTCAGATCGTGATAATCGGTTTCGCCCGCGTACTCGAACATGGCGGACTGGAAGATCGGCATCGAGACGGCCCCCAGGATTCGCGGTTCCGGCTCCCCGGCATGGACGAGTTTGGTCTCGATACATTTGTAGCGCGGCGCCATCGTGGGGCCCCCTGCGTCGGTTGGTTGGTTGCGTGTTTCGGAAAAATCCCGGCCCGTCATCCGAGTACAGAATATCGGGCGAGTACAGAATATCAGGTTGAGCGGAGCGAGTCGCGGAAATCCGCGAATTCTTGACGCTCGTTCTGCGAATCGGAGCGGCGCGGGTCTGCTTAGGCGCGGGTGGACTGCCGGATTACGTCTCGAACGAGCGAAGCCGATTTTTGCAATTGCTTTTTTTCGGGAGCGTTCAGCGGCATCCGGATCTGTTCCCGGATGCCATCCCGGTTCACAATCACGGGAACGCTGAGGCAGACATCGCTCACTCCGTGGTAGTTCTCCAAGTAGGTGGACAGGGCCAGAACTTCATTTTGGTCGGACAGTACGGTGTGGACAATCTTCGCGATGCTTAATCCGATCGCGTAGTACGTCGCGCCCTTCTTGGCCAGAACTTCGTAGGCCGCATTCTTCGTCTGGGTAAAGATGGCGTCCAAGGCTTTCTTGTTATAGTTGGGGAAATATTCCAGTTTCGTTCCTGCGATATTGGCAGTGCTCCAAACGGGAAACGACGAGTCGCCATGTTCTCCGAGGATGTACGCATGGACGCTGTTGGGGCTGACCTCGAAATGCCTCCCGAGCAAATACCGGAACCGGGCGGTATCGAGAATGGTCCCCGAACCAATCACCCGGGATTTCGGGAACTGGGAATATTCCAGCGCGAGATACGTCAACACATCGAGGGGGTTGGTAACAACCAGGAGGATGCAGTTGTGGTTGTTTTTCACGATTTGCGGAATCATCTCCCGGAGAATGGCGGCATTCTTGGCGACCAAATCCATTCTCGTTTGTCCGGGCTTCTGGTGCGCGCCGGCCGTGATCACGACAATTTCGGCGTCTTTGCAGAGCTGATAACTGCTGCCAAACGATACCCTGACATCCGGCCGGAATTGCAAGCCATGCTGGAGGTCCATGGCTTCCCCTTCCGCCTTTTCTTTGATGACGTCAATCAGGGCAATCTCGGAGGCAACGCCTTCAATCAGCAGGGCATAGGCTGCTGTGCTGCCCACAAAGCCAGCCCCGATAATGGCAACTTTCGAAGTCCTCTTACTCTTCCGGGCACTCATGGGGGTCTCCTTCCGATGGAGAAAGATTTCTATGGAATCGAAATTGGTTCGGCGCGCTCGATCTCTTCCTCATCCGAGCCGGCTCCTCTCCAGGCTCAGTGGGAATCGGCCATCAGCGACTTCCCCCGAGAGGCAGCAAACCGGGGGCCAAAGATTTGGTCGGGAGCGATGGTGTCCGCTGTTTCTGTTTACCCATCCTGTGTTTCCATGACACCTCCTGAATCACCATAACTATCAGAAACTACAATGGATATTGTGCGACGGTACGTTGCATCAGCATCGCAGCTACACGAGGTCGTCAGAAGTACGACAACGCCTCTCGGGGAACCATTGCGTGTCCTGGGGTGATTCCTCCATCAAAAGGGTGTTCCGGCAAGAGGAGGGCTGGGGGCTTATGCCAACTGGTATTTCTTCATCTTGTAGCGGAGGGTGTCGCGCGTGATGCTGAGCAGACGGGCCGCGTGAGTCTGGTTGCCGCTGGTCTTGGCCAGGGCCTGCGCGATTAACTCGCGTTCGGTCTGCTCCAGGGAAATGCCGTTGTCGGGAATCTCCAGACCTCCGGGCACCGAAGGGGGCGCGATGCGGTTCACGGCAATCGGCAAGTTCACGGCCCGCAGATGGGGGGTATCCTCCAGGATCATGGCGCGTTCAATCGCATTGCGCAATTCCCGCACGTTGCCCGGCCAGTAATATCGTTGCAGAAGCTTTTCCGCGTCCGGCGTGATCCCCTGGATCTTCCGCTTGAATTTATTGTTGTAGTGGTTGAGGAAGAAGCTCACCAGGGGCACGACGTCTTCGGGGCGCTCCCGCAACGGCGGGATATAGATCTGGATGACGTTCAGGCGATAGTAGAGGTCCTGGCGGAAGGCGCCGGCTTGCACCGCCTCCTGGAGGTTCCGGTTGGTCACGGCGATGACGCGCACGTCCACGGAGAAGTCGCGCACACCGCCGATGCGGCGCACCCGCTGGTCCTCGAGCACCCGCAAGAGCTTGGCTTGCAGGATCATGGGCATCTCGGCGATCTCATCCAGCAGCAGCGAGCCTTTGTCGGCCAGCTCGATCAAGCCGCGCTTCTGGTTCTTAGCGTCGGTAAACGAGCCTTTTTCATACCCGAACAGTTCGGCTTCGAGCAGGTTCTCCGGGATGGCCGCACAATTGATCGCGATAAAGGGCTGGGCCTGCCGCATGCTTTGGTAATGAATGGTCTTGGCGATCAGGTCCTTGCCGGTGCCGCTCTCGCCCTCGATGAGGATGGAAGTGGCCTCGCTCGACGCCACCTTGCGTACGAAGCCGAGCACCTGTCTCATGCGCGGCGATTCGGTGACAAAGGAGCGGTTCTGCGGCTCGACCTGCTCGGTGACGTCCCGGAACGTCACCACGACCCCGTCCAATCGTCCCTGGCCGTCCTCGATCGGGGTTGTGTGAATCAGGGCCAGGCGCTCCAATCCCTCCGCAGTGTGGATGCGGACCGTCGAGTTGGAGACCGGTTGCAGAGTGGAGAGCGCCACCGCAAATCCGCATCCGGGGTCGCACACTCCGCAGCGAAACACTTCGCGGCAGCCACGGCCTACAATATCCGCGCCCGCATATCCCAGGATATCTTCCGCAGCCCGGTTGATCCCGGTGATGCGCAGGTCGCGGTCGTAGGTCAGCACGCCGTCGGAGATGTTGTCCAACACCGCCTGGAGCGTCCGTTCGTTCTCCCATAGTTGTACAAATTTCGCCATTGCTTTAATTTCACTATACCACGAAATTCTTTTGGCAATGAGGGATTTTTGGGTGAAATTCCCCACCCCGGACGGGAATGGCCCTGCACGGGCTTTTCCTCCACCGAGGCCACTTGGATCAGGGAGGGCTTAGCCCCGCCAAAAGTTGTGCCAAATAGCCCAATTTGTGTGGGATTCGGCCCATACTATCCGCTTTCTTGCTGCCCAGCCTGCATTTAGCAGCTAGTGGCTCCACGGCGTTGCGTCGGAATGGGATTTGGATTCTGGCGTGCATAGATATTGGTGGCCGGGGCGGAGAGCCTCGCCGGGGAGAGTTGGTAATCGTGGCAAGGTGTCGGCCTAATAGCTATGGAGTTAGGGTCGAAGGAACTCAATGAAAACGACAACTACCATACAAGGCATGAGTACTCCTTCGAGGGTTATACGGGAAATCTCGAGTCGAAGTAGCCGGAAACGATCCACGGTAGGACAGAGGATGAACCGGGTAGTTCACATCACCCTCAGCGATTCGAGCTATGCGGAACAACTGATTCGGTGTCTGCGGGCAGACCCGACCTTCGCCGATTGCCGGATTCTCAATGGAAATGGGGAGGAGTTGCCGAAGGGGGTTGTGAATGAGGTGCGGGTAATTGATTTGGAGCACCTGCCACAGCCGCTCAGCAATCCTGCCAAGACGGTCCTGATCGCCTCCGGGGTAGTGGACCTCGAGCAGGTCTGGGAAGCAGGGATCGTCTCGGTCTTGCGCCACAGCGAGCCGCTGGAGTACGTCAAGCTCGCCATCCTGGCGGCGGTCCTCCGCCCGGCCAAACCCCGCCTTCCGGAATCCAGACGGCCATAAGGCGCTCTGGTTGGGACCGCCCGAACACAGGCTCGCCGCGTCACCGCCGCGCTGCACCGCGAGTGCGCGAAGCTCCGCCGCTTAGTACGGAACTGGGGCTGAGCTGGTTTGTCGTTCTGGATTCCCCGCCTGCCGCAAGGGGCTTACTCGTTCTCAAGGTCCCGGTCAATCTGGGCGCGGTACTTTTCGACGAGGGCGGGCGAGACTTCGGGCGAGGCGGGTTCCGTCCCCTGTTCCGAAGGATTCTCTACAAACTCTTCTGCGGAGGGTCCCTTTTTCCATCGCCACAGGACGTAAGAGACGGCTCCGCCGCCGAGCAACAGCGCGGCAAACGGCATGAGCCAGGCCATCCAGGAGAAACCCTGCCGGGGAGGTTCCGGGAGGATCTTGGCTCCGTATTGTTCCACGAAGCCGGCCACAATCGCGTCTTCCGTCTTGCCCGCCGCGAGCGAAGTCCGAATTGTCTTGCGAATGTAGGTAGCCGAAGAGCAATCCAGGTGGTTGCAGGAAAGAACCATGTAACTGCAACCGCACTGGCACAGCAGGCGATTGGAAACCCTGCGGAACGCTGCCTCGTCCTCGCCTGCCTCTTGCGCCCCAACGAAGGGACCGATCAAACCGAGGCCGACCAGCAGCGCGGCCGCCATGGTTCCGGAGAACCTAAGGAGTGGTCTTTGCCAGAATCTCATCGCTCTCTTTCAGTCTTGCTTCCGTCGCCACCGAAGCCGCGCGGACCGGACTGGGAGTTGCGCCGGGTTGTGACGGAATCAACGCGATCAGCGTCCCGAGCACCAGCACCAATCCTCCCAGCCAGATCCAGTTGACCAGCGGATTGCGGTGAGCGCTGATCACCGCGCGCTCGCTTTGCCCCCCCTGCGTCTGCGTCATTCCGGAGAAGACCACATAGAGGTCTTCGTTGAGGCGCGGGCGGATGGCGACTTCGGTGGTGGGCTGGCGGCTCGCCTTGTAGAACCGGCGCTCCGGCCGCAGAACCCCCAGCGATTGTTCTCCGCGAGAAAGCTCGAGCACGGCATGTTGCGTGGCGTAGTTGGGGTTGTCCTGGCCCGTCAATTCGCGCAAGCGAAGCGTGTAGGGACCGAGTTCCATCCGATCCCCCGCCACCATCTCCTGCTCCCGCTGCTGGTTAAACGCCGTCCCCGTGATCCCGATGAAGATGAGCACCATCCCGAAGTGGACGATATAGCCGCCGTAGCGGCGGGTGTTCCGCCGCGTCAGCGTCACGGCCGCGCCCAGGAGCGACTGCCCGCTCTTTCGCCCGATGACGCGGGCCCCGCGGTAGAACTCCATCAGAATGGTGATCGTTACAAACGCGCACAGGATGAACGACACCTGCGGATAAAACTCCCGGACTGCGGGCAAAGCTCCCGGAACCCCGTACAGGAAGAGGACTCCGCCGATCGCCAGCGCGATGATCCCCGGAAGCAGGAAATTCTTTTGCAGGCTTGCGAGAGAGGTCTTGCGCCAGGCAAACAGCGGGCCGACCCCGGTCAGGAACATCAGCACCAGCCCGATGGGGATATTGACCTTGTTGAAGAACGGAGCGCCGACGCTGATCTTGACCCCCTGCACGGCTTCGGAAATCACGGGGAAGAGCGTTCCCCACAGCACGGAGAAGCAGGCCGCCAGCAACAGGAGGTTATTGAACAGGAAGCTGCTTTCCCGGGAGATCAGCGAGTCCAACTGACTCGCGCTTTTCAGGTAGTCCAACCGTTCCAGTATCAGCCATCCCGAAAACAGAATTCCCGCGCCCAGAAAGGACACAAAGAAGGGTCCGATGGGCGACTGGGCAAAAGCGTGGACCGAGGAGACCACGCCGCTGCGCGTCAGAAACGTCCCGAAGATACAAAGGAAAAACGTCGAGAAGATGAGGACCATGTTCCACACCTTCATCATGCCGCGTTTCTCCTGCATCATCACCGAGTGCAGAAACGCCGTGCCGGTGAACCAGGGGATCAGGGAGGCGTTTTCGACGGGGTCCCAGCCCCAATAGCCGCCCCAGCCGAGCACCGCATACGCCCAGCGCGCTCCCATCATGACTCCCATCGAGAGAAACAGCCACGTGATCATGGTCCAGTGCCGCGTCGTTTCGATCCACTTTTCGCCGGCCTGCCGGGTAATCAGAGTCGCCATGGCAAACGCGAACGGAACGGTGAAGCCGACGTAGCCCAGATACAGCAGCGGGGGATGGACTGCCATCGCGGGATACTGAAGCAGCGGATTAAGTCCCTGCCCGTCGAGCGGGCCTTGCACCACCATCGCGCCTCCCTGGTTGAAGGCCAGCAACTGAAACGGATTGGCCACGAAGTTATTGAGCACCAGGAAGAAACCCTGCACGACCATCAACGTAGCGACGGCGTAAGGCATCATGGAGCGATGCCGCTCCCGATTGAGCTGCACGGCCACCATGCTGTAGCCCGCCAGCAGCCAGCTCCAGAACAGCAGAGACCCTTCCTGGCCCGACCACAGCGCCGTGATCTTGTAATACCAAGGCAATGCCCGGTTGCTGTGTCCGGCGACGGCCGCGAGGCGGAAGTCGTTGGTCATCATGGCATAGACCAGGTAGCCAATCGCCACCGTGACGAGAACCCAGATGGCGATCGTAGCCCGGTAGGCGCTATATTGCAGGCGCTCCTTTTGCCGCTGAATGCCCAAGACCGAGGCCACCAGTGCGTACATGGCCAGAACAAACGCCAGCATCAAAGCGAAGCTCGCTACATTTTCCATAGTTTATTGGAGAGCCGCCACAAGCTCAGTAATTGGCTGAAGTTTCCGGATTGGCTCCGGCCTTCGGAGGAGCCGCTTCATACTTGGAGGCGCACTTGGCCTGAACGGTCTCCGCGTGAAACGTCCCATCTGTCTGATAGCGGCCATCCGCCACGGCTTGCGCCCGGTCCATCAGAGTATCGGGAAGCGGCTCGGTCCCGGTGTAGTAGACTTGCAGCACTTTCCCTTCCTGCTCCAAGGTAAACTCGGTCCGGCCCTGCGACCGGCGGATCGAACCGACGGCTACGTCCCCGGCAACCCGAAAGCGCCGTTGCGAAGCGTCCGGGCTGGCGAGCAGCTCCGAGACCGTGACGTAGTACGTCTTGCTCTCCTGAATTCCGCTATAGGCGAGCCACCCCAGGGTGGCCAGGATAACCGCGAATCCGATTGCAAACTGCGTTTTTCTTCCCTTTGTTGCCATGGTCGGAATCCTCCGCTTTTCTCCAGTCAATTCCCGGACCAGACTAACCGGTCCCGATATAAAGTCTACATTGTTTGATCTAAATTAGCACGGAAAAAGATAGTGGGTCAACCGGCTCCAGCAGCCCGGGAAACACTTCCCGGGTCGCCATCCTGCCGCGTCCGCGGTTCTATTCCTCCAGAATGTATTCAAACAGAAACAGGGAAAGAATCGTGAATACGATGTCGAACCCCAGGGCGGTTCGGAGCCATATCTCCGGAGCCAGGATGGTCTCGCCTCCCCGGATCACGGCCGTGGTGGCTTCGACGAGCGACAGGATCAGAGGGATTTCGATGGGAAAGAGCAGCACCGGCAGCATCAGCTCGCGGAGCCGGATATTGGTGGCGATGGCGGCAAAGCTGGTCCCGACCGCCGCCAACCCCCAACTCCCCAGCAGAACAATCACGGCTAGTTGCGGCGCAACGGGCCAGAGACGAACGTTATAAAACACGGCAAACAGCGGCAACAGGATCGCTTCAATCAGCCCGAGAAAAAGAATATTGCTCAGAAGCTTTCCGGTATAGATCGCCGCCGCCGAGATCGGCGCCATCCGCAGTCCTTGCAGGCAGTCGTTGGGGACTTCGCGGGCAAACGTGCGGCTCAGCCCCAGCATCGCGGAGAAGGTGAACGCCACCCAGAGCAAGCCGCCGGAGAACTCGCGGGTCTGCTCCGCGCTCGGCTCAAACGCCATGCTGAACGTCACGATGACCAGCAGCGCAAAGACCGCCGCGGAGTTAAAGACTTCCTTTGTCCGAAACTCCACCCGGAGGTCTTTTTTTAGAATGACAGCCACAGTTTTCCAGAACGGCAAGCCGGACGCTCCTCCTGGCCGGAATTCACCTCGTGTGAACCCTTATTCAAGCGGGGATGGCGCAAAAAAGCAAATGGTTTGTCAGCGGTGAATGAGAGGACCTTCGGCCATCTCACTCCGGGCTGAGTTGCCCGTACATGAGATGAGCACCTTTTTTTGTCCCATGGAACGTAACTATCCGGTCTCGAATCTGAACCAGTGCCGGGTCCGGTTGCAAACCGAGCATACAGACAGCATGACCGGGACCTCCACAAGCACACCGACTACCGTCGCCAGGGCCGCCCCGGATTCCGGCCCAAAGAGCGCGATCGCCGTAGCCACAGCAAGCTCAAAAAAGTTGCTTGCGCCGATTAAGGCCCCCGGGGCGGCTACCGAGTGCTCGACCTTCAGAAACCACATGAGTCCATAAACAACGGAAGAATTCAGGTAAACCTGAATCGTGATCGGGACAGCGATTAAGAGAACGTGGAAGGAGCGGTTGAGGATATTGTCCGATTGGAAGGCGAAAATCAGGACCAAGGTCGCCAGCAGAGCAGCAATCGTAACGGGCGCGAACTTCGGCAGCAGCGCCGTTTCGAACCCGCTCTTTCCATGTTTGTGAATCAGCCAGGTTCGGAGGGCTGTTCCAGCGGAGAGCGGTATCACGATGAACACAAACACTGAATACACCAGCACGCGGAATGGCACCGTCAGAGACGAGGCCCCGGTAACGAGGAACTGAACGATGGGCGCAAACAGAACCAGCATGATGAGGTCGTTGACCGAAACTTGAACCAGCGTATATGCCGCGTCTCCCTCCGTGAGATGGCTCCACACGAACACCATTGCAGTGCAGGGTGCTGCGGCAAGGATGATGCACCCGGCGATGTACTGATCGGCTTCTGCGGGAGCGACGAACGCCGAGAAAACGAAGCGGAAGAAGAGCCACGCGAGAAACGCCATGGAGAACGGCTTTAGCAACCAGTTCACGAAGAGCGTGACCAACAGGCCTGTCGGCCTCTTCCCCACATTGCGGATCGCGCCGAAATCAACCTTCATCATCATCGGCGTAATCATGAGCCAAATCAAGACGGCGATGGGCAAATTGATCTGGCTGCCCCTTCCAAATTCAATGCTTCGGATATTCTGAACAGCGAGGGGCAGCAATCTTCCAACGAGCACACCGGCGATCATGCACAGCACGACCCAGATGGACAAGAATCGCTCAAAGAACGACAAGCGCCTCTCGCTCTTGATCGCCGGCGAGGCGACTGACTGAGCAAACCCATTCGCCACCGTCGGCGTTCTACGGAACAGACTTCTCATATACACCTGGTCTATTTGGATACTTGAATGATCTGGCTCGCCGCATTGGGCTTTAAGGCCGACCGTTTCGCGGCGATCAGCGCGAGCAAGCCCTTCTGCGGGTCGGCGAACTTGACAACGCCTTCGCGCAGGAGCGTTTCTTCCAGTCGCTCCATGTCCACGAGCCGGTCAATCTCGGCCAGAACTTCCGCGGGGGGCATCTGGTCCACGGCGCGGGAGACGGTCTTCCCGCCCGACTGCACGGCGTCATTCGTCGCCGGCGGGTTGGTCTCGATGTCGGAACCGGCAAAGGCGAGCACATACTTGGCGGGGTCGTCCTGGGAATTTTTCGTGCCGGTGCTGGCGAAGACGATCTCCTGCCGCAAGGGCAAATTCTTGTCCGCCCAAAACCGGCTGTTTTCCTCCCAGATTCGCTTGGCGATCACGATGCCTGCTTGCCCCTGCGCCCGCGCGGATAATTCGGGAACGTGCTTGGCGGTATAGACATCCACGCGGCTTACAAAGATGCTATAAACCGCTTTGAAATGAGCGAGCGAAAGCCGCCGTTCCGCGCCCCTCCAGACGGCCTCCCGCGCCCGGCGCTGCTGTCGGGCGGTGAAAATCAACGTGACGTTCACGGTGACGCCGGAGGCAACCAACTCTTCGAGCGCCTCGAGACCGGCGGGAGTGGCCGGGACCTTAATCATGCGGTTGCGATGGCCCTGGCTCCATTTCTTCCCCAACGTGACGTACTGCCGCACCCGTTCCGCGTGAGAGAGAGTGCAGGCTGGATCTTCGAGCAACGGATCGAGCTCAAAACTGACGTAGCCGTCATCCCCGCCGGTGGCTTCGTTCACCGGCAGGAAGATTTCCTGCGCCTGGCGGACCATCTGGTCGGTCAACTGCCAGGCAATCTCTTCATCGCTCAGCCCTCTGTCCATGAGGCTCGTCAGGTCACGATCGAACCTGCCGCTCTGGATGAGATCGGCCACAATGATGGGATTCGACGTGGCGCCGGTCGCCCCGTAAGCCCGGTTCTGCCGCACATAGTCGGGGTCAATCGAATCGAGCCAGAGTCTTGTGCCGCAACCGATCAGTGATTCCAGCGGTGTGCTCATGATCTCCTCAGCCGGGCATTCGAGCAACTCACCCTGCGCCGCCTTTCGAGGGGACAGTATATCAGCTTTAAGGAGTTTCGAGACTCGCTGGGCGGAACCGGGGGAGCCGATGCGCGCGTGCCCCGCCGATCCACTGGGGGAGGGGCCGGCAAATTATTTGTTCGTTTTTTCTTCAAAGACACTTTTCCGAAGTATCTTTATTATTCGCAACCTTTCCGGTTGGTCCTAGAAGGGAGGGGTCGTGAACTTACGGAGTTTCTTTTTCTATTGGCTTTTTTGGTGTGGCGTTACAGTCGCTTTAATGTTTGGGCCGAACCCGCCGCTCTCCCGTGGTACTGACGACAGGGGATCGCGGTTCCAAGCCGCGCGGCTGCTGGCGGTCGAGACCTACGGCAAGCTGCCTTTGAGCTTTGAGGAAAACAAAGGGCAAACGGCTGGTGCGGTAAAGTTTATGTCCCGCGCCCCCGGCTACACTGTCTTCCTGACCTCAACTGAAGCAGTCCTGGCGCTGCGCGAGCCGCAGAAATCAGAAGTCAGAATCCGAGCCGCGACCGTGAGGGAGCGGGCAGGGACGAAAAGCAGGTCGCTCACGATGACAAGTCGGGAGCCAGGCAGCGGGGAAAGCGATGTTACCGGCAATCGCGCCCTACTGCGCATGAAACTCCTGGGGGCAAATTCCGCACCGCGGGCGACGGGACTGGAGGAGCTACACGGAAAGAGCAACTATTTCCTGGGCCACGATCCCGCGCAGTGGCGGGCAAATGTGCCGACCTTCGCCAAAGTGCGAATCGCAAGCGTCTACCGCGGAGTGGATTTAATTTATTACGGCAACCAGCGGCAGCTCGAGTACGACTTTGTGGTCGAGCCGGGCGCGGACCCGAGCGCAATCCGGCTCGGCCTCGAAGGCGCAGAGCGGGTGGAGGTTGACGCCCAGGGCGACCTGGTGGCCGAGATCGCTGACGAGCAGGTCCGCTTTCGCAAGCCTGTTATCTACCAAGAGGCTCACGGCGTGCGTCAGCAAATCGGGGGCGGGTACATGTTCCGCGCAGACCGCACCATCAGTTTTCAGGTGGACGACTATGACGCCGCCAAGCCGCTGGTGATTGATCCGGTCTTGACCTACTCGACTTACCTGGGCGGTGGCGGTCTGGATGAAATCAACGCTGTGGCAGTAGATACTGCCGGGAACATATATGTAACGGGGGAGACGGACTCGACGAATTTCCCCCTTTCCGGCCCTTTGCAAGAGGCGAAGGGCAGAGGAAGCGACGCCTTCGTGGCCAAACTGAATCCGGCGGCGAACGCGCTCCAGTACGCAACGTACCTGGGAGGAACCGGAACGGATATCGGCACTGCCATTGCCGTGGATTCGCTGGGGAATGCCTACCTGACGGGCCATACCGATTCCACTTCTTTTCCTACCACGGCAGGCGCCCTCCAACGGACGAGCGCCGGCGGCCCGGATGCCTTTGTGTCCCGGCTCAACGCCAATGGCTCTGCGCTCACCTTCTCCACATACCTGGGCGGAGACAGAACGGATCGCGGATTTGGAATCGCCCTGGATGCCCCTGGGAACATTTACATTACTGGCAGAACCAACTCCGCAAACTTCCCCACCGCAAGTCCGTTTCAGGCGAACAACGGAGGATTGTTTGACGCATTTGCAGCCAAGCTGAATCCTGTCGGTTCCAGCCTAATGTACGCGACCTATTATGGAGGCACTCAAGACGACTACGGCTACGGGATCGCGGCGGACGGCACCGGCGGCGCTTACCTCACCGGATTCACAGAGTCCAATAATTTCCCCACAATCAACCCGATTCAGAGCATCTTTGGCGGGGGCACCTGCGGGGTGACTCCGGATACGTTTCCCTGCCCGGATGTCTTCGTGGCGAAGTTGAACCCCGCCGGCTCCGCTCCCGTCTATTCCACATATCTAGGAGGCGGGAACGACGACGAAGGTTACTCGATTGCTGTGGATTCTTCCGGAGCAGCATACCTAACCGGCGTCACCGTTTCGACCGATTTCCGCACGGCGAATCCCTTCCAGGCAGTGAATGGCGGGGGCGAGGACGCCTTTGTGGCGAAGCTGAATCCCGGCGGCTCGCAGCTTGTTTACTCCACCTATTTGGGCGGAGCCGGAGAGGAAGCCGGAAACGGGATCGCCGTAGATTCCTCCGGGAGCGCCACCGTCGCGGGCTATACGCAATCCAGCGCGTTCCCGCTGGTGTATTCGTTGCATCTCCGGGCCAGCATCATCGAAGCGTTCGTGACCAAGTTCACTCCCCTCGGGTCGCAACTTGTGTACTCCACCTTCTTGGGAGGCAACAGCACGGACCAGGCGTTCGGAATCGCTGTGGACCCCTCTGGAACCGCCTACGTGGTAGGCGGTACCCAGTCCAGCAACTTCCCGACGGCCAGCCCGTTGCAGGGCACGTTCGCCGGTGGCACCTGCGGAACCGCCTTTGATACCTTCACCTGCCCCGACGGGTTTATTGCCAGGCTGGTGTTCCGCTCTGCCCTCAATCCCGGGGGGGTCGTGAACAACGCCAGCTACGCGCCCGGGGCTGCGGTCGCCGGCGGCAGCATCGCCGCAGCCTTCGG
Organism: Acidobacteria bacterium RIFCSPLOWO2_02_FULL_61_28; assembly: GCA_001767035.1. GTDB lineage: Bacteria > Acidobacteriota > Terriglobia > 2-12-FULL-54-10 > 2-12-FULL-54-10 > 2-02-FULL-61-28. Next base: position 5,334 of record MEKR01000102.1, on the reverse strand, counting down.
AACCGACCTGGCTGCTTCGCTCGTCTTCGCGAGCACGCTGCCGCTGCCGACGACTCTGGGAAGCATTACCATCCGTATGAACAATATTCCCGCCCCGCTGATTTTTGTTTCCGGGAACCAGCTCGCTTTGCAAGTTCCCTGGGAGCTTGCGGGACAGACCCAGGCCACAGTGGTGGCCAGCATCGGGGCGACCGCCCTCAGCCCGGTGACGCTGAACCTCGCCGCGACGGCTCCCGGCATTTTTTCGACCAACCAGCGCGGCTCGGGACAAGGAGCCATCCTCATTGCCAATTCAGATGCGCTGGCCGCTCCGGTGGGCAGCATTCCCGGCCGGAACACGCGGCCGGCCAATCGCGGCGAGTTCGTCACGATCTATTGCACCGGCTTGGGAGGCGTAACCAACCGGCCCGCCAGTGGCGCGCCCGCCCCCGCCAATCCGCTTTCCAGGACCACCGCAACGCCTGCCGTTACGATTGGAGGCATCGCGGCAACCGTGAACTTCTCCGGCTTGTCTCCGGGGTTTGTCGGCCTCTACCAGGTGGACGCGCAAGTTCCCGAGAGTTCGCCCACGGGCAGTGTCGTGCCGGTGCAGATCAGCATCGGAGGGGCCACGTCCAACCCCGTCACGATAGCCGTGCAGTGAGGGGAAAGAAAGAAGTCAGAAGTTAGAAGTTAGAAGCTAGCCCGGTTTTCGGAAAGGTGTATCCCGTTTGGGAGCCCCGGAGGGGCGCAAGAGTCTAGCCCACGGCGCAAGAGTCTGTCGGAAATAAGGTTTTCTGAACGAAGAATCAATAACTTGCAAAGCCTGCAAGGTCCGCAACTCATTGATTCTTCGTCGCACAAATCCTATCTCCGACAGACTCGCAAGCCGTGGGTCAGAAGACCGGCACACCCCATAGCCCCGGTAGGGGCGTAAGACCATCGAGCCCTCCGTATCTGTCGCCCCTACCGGGGCTGGGGTCTTTCGATCTCCCGATTCCCAGGACTCACGTCCTGGGCTAGAATCTACCGCCCTCCGGGGCTACCGCTGCGGTCTACAGGAACTACAAGACCGGGGAGAAGAGCAGAACCCTTCGTGTTTTCTCGATCGTTGCGCGGGAGCAGGCGCAGGATGAAATCGGCGCAAGCGATTGCTGGGAAGAGAACCAGAACAGGACGAAGATGGCTTACAACAGACGGAAGGTGACTTCGATGATGGCGGCAACGTCCACGGCCTGGCCGTTCCGCAAGCCGGGTCTGAAGCGCCACTGTTTGACGGCCTCGATGGCTTTTTCATCCAGGCCCAGGCCGAGCGGCTGGAGGACGCGGATATCGCGCACGGTGCCGTCGCGCTGGACCACCAGGTTCAGCACTACGGTCCCTTGATACTTGGCCTTGCGGGCCTGTTCGGAGTATTCCGGGTCCACTTTGACGAGCACTTGGGGGGCGCTCACGCCGCCGCCAACGCGGAAGACTCCGCCGCCGATGCCCCCGCCCTCGCCGGGTCCCACGCCCGGACCACTACCGGAGCCGACTCCCCCGCCAGAACCTGACCCAATCCCGCCGCCAAAACCGGGCCCGTTCGAGGGCATACCGAGCCTGCCCATCGGGTCGCCCAACTGCGCGATGTTGACCTGCGGGAGCGAGATCTCCGGCGGCACGATGACTGTCGGCTCGGCCGGAAGCTTTGGCTCCGGATTGCGGATCACAACGGCGGGTGGCGTCAACTGCACCATCGCAAACCTAGGTAGCTTGCCTTTCGAAGCCGGTTCGGGTGACCGATCTCCCCCGCCGCCTCCTCCGCCCGACTTCTTATCGGCCGCCGGCAGTTGCATCGCATACGGCGAAATATCAATCGGCGTGTAGATGATTTCTTTCTTGATAACCTCCACGGCCTTGGTGCCTACGGGAACCAGCAGCACGGCGATCACGAGGGCGTGGATGGCAAGTGAAACGGGACGGGCCACTTTGCCGTAGCGGTAATCGCCCCACAGTTCTTTGACGGTTACCGGCTTGGAAGTCAACTGTAACGGCGGCAGCTTCGGCGGGCGCACCAAATCCCGGATCTCCTGAAACAGGGAGGCATACCAGGGCGGAACCTCAAACACCATGGCGTTGGAAAAGTGGTCTGCGGCGGCGTGCCAATCCGCAGATGGATTGCCAGCGATATTGTTTTCCGGAGAGTTGTCCACCATGGTCAAGCCGGGGAGGCTCACTTCCCCTCACTTCCTATCTTAAGAACATTCCCGGTCCGGTTGCAAGAGAAAAAGCAACAGAATTCCTTGTTGCTTCCCTTTCGCAACCTCATATAAGGAGATGAAGATTGTCTCCCAAACGTTGCATCCTCGATCCGCCAACCCGCTCCGCGCTAGGCCTTCATTCTACTACAGTCCCGCAGAAATTGCTGCCCGTGAATCCGAACCGCTCCGGGAACCGCGCCTCGGTTGGAGACGGTCCCCGCCCCAAGAGACTGCGGCCCCGGAAGGAGAGCGTTGGGGACCAGAACGAAGTCCGGGTATAGTCGCCGCACGGAGGCAGGAGGAGCAGCCATTGCTGTACCGCGCTTTACCGCCGTGGGGCAAACACATCCAGCATGGGAACCGGTCCTCCGCTGGTCACCACGGTGGGCATGACTCCATTCCATTTATCCACAGCGGCTCTCTGCACCTCGATTTGCCGCAACTCCAGCAACTGCGCCGTTATCTGCGCCTTTTGGAGCTCCAGTCCCCTGGCTTCGGCTTGGGCCCGAGTGATTTGCTGTTGCGCCTCAAACTGCACGCGCTTCAAGGCATTCTCTGCCTCCAGGGCTTGTTGGACCGCTTTGACCTTCGCCTCGATGGAGTCCTGGAAGACTTGCGTGAACCGAAAGTCGGTGATGGAAAGTTCTACCACTCCGATACCCAGGGGAGCTAACCTTGCCGTCATCAAATTTTGAAGTTCCTCTTTCACCCGCGGCCTTTGTGTGATCAACTGCTCGGCGTCGAAGTTGGCCGTGGTAGATTTGACCGCTTCCTGGATAAACGGCTGAATGATTCTGTTTTCATAATCCTGCCGCATATTGCGATAAATTTCCCCCACCTTGGCGGCCTGCAACTGGTAGTTCAAGGTGACTTCTGTGGTAACCACTTGCAAGTCCTTGCTGGAAGCACTGGCAGGAGCGGAGTATTTCTGAATCTGGGTTGACATCAGAATTACCTGCTCGGCGAAAGGAACCTTGAAATAGAGACCTTCTTCTTTGATCTCCCCGGTCACGGCCCCAAAACGCAGCAAGACGCCTCCTTGTCCTGCGCCGACTATCCCCGTGATTCCCGCCATCACAATGAGGGCGGCAATCACGACCCCAATCACAACTATCTTTTTCCCCATCCCCGGCGGCATTCTAAAATCCCTAAATTCCTGAGCAGAGTACTCTGACATCTCCACCTCCGTTTTTTTTACAATCCATGGAATGAACCACTGATAACTATTGTACGTCGAGCAGCCCAAGAAGCCAGGGAATTCGGTCGGAGGCAAGAATTCGCAAATCTTATTAACGAGTCTCCTGTCGGGAATAGGGAGAACTCTTGGTCCTCTGCCAGCCTCATCACCGAAGCGACGGCCGTTAATTAACGGTGTCCGAGGCGGCGAGCGAGGCGAAGTCAATAAACCCGGATTTCCAGTTTGCAATGGCAGAAGAAACCTCCTGCTCGCCTCTCACGTCAATCCGGTGGGACCGTAGGAGAGAAAATTTGTGCTCGGAGGACTCCACTGGGGGCAAGCGGGTGTATATTCGTTACTGTCGGGAGGCCAAAAAGTTAATTCCGGATAAGCATTGTGATTGGTGGGATGTGGTTAACCCTTCGTTCAAAGAGTAGCGGGAATTTCGGTTTTTCGAACCGTAGAAAATAGGTGCCCAACAACCTCGAGGAGAGTTGTGTACGCTCCCGAGCGTCGTTTCCTGAAACAGGAGGGGTGCAGGAAGGGGGGTGAACGCCGGCCGCCAAGGCGACCGGCCCGACTTGCTGCCCGGCCGCTCCGTTGACAGCACCGTCCTCGGGGGCCCGAACCGATACTTCGATCCCACCGCCTTCGCCGTCCCGGCGGCTGGATTCTTAGGCAATGCGGGGCGGAATATTCTACGGGGACTGGGACTGGCCAACCTGGATTTCTCGGTAGCGAAAGATACGCCGTTGCCATTTCTGGGAGAGACCGGAAAATTGGAGTTCCGCGCCGAACTCTTTAACATCCTGAACCGGCCGAACTTGGCATCGCCGGACCGATTCGTCTTTGCGGGCCAGGCCAGCGGGGAAGCCCCGCTTCCTACCGCCGGAAGGATTAACAGCACGGCCACTACCTCGCGGCAGCTTCAGTTTGCGCTGAAGATCGTGTTCTAGGACGTTGTTGGAACGTAGATTGGGGACGGTTCCCGAGCGACGTCTTTTCGTGTTCAAGCCCAGGCTGGTTCGTTGGCAATTGGATGATTTTTCGTTCGACGAGCAGCGAAAACTTTTGGATTTCGAGCCGTTGGAAATAGTCTATTAACAATAAAGTGGCAATTATGAAACGTTTAGTAGAATAGGGGATGATGAGGCTGAGCTGGACAGGGCGATGTGGCGGGCTAAACCTCATTCGGAAGGAAAACATGAACCCCAGCAGAATCCTGCTGCTGAGCGTAGCGGCAGTATCCGCCTTAAGTTTTGTTGCCACCTCCATCCGCGCCTATCCGGGCGGACCGCCGCCTGGGGTTACCGGAGGTTTTGGGGAGCGCACCTGCAACCAATCCGGTTGTCACAACAGTTATGAGCTCAATGCCGGCAGAACTTCGGGGCTGGGCGATCTGGTTATCTCCGGTGTGCCGGATCAGTACCAGCCCGGCATGACTTATTCCGTCAGGGTGACGATCACCCATACGGAAGGTCGAGATGCGTGGGGATTTCAACTGGCAGCGCGGGTGAAGGAGTCGGGAGCGCAAGCGGGAGAATTCAAGCCGACGGACGGCACTACCCAAACGCTGCTGGAGAAGGGCATCCAGTACATTGAACATACCTTGGAAGGGACGAACTCTAACGTCTTCGAATTTAACTGGGTGGCGCCCAGCAGCTCGACAGGAGAAATAGTCCTGCACGCCGCCGGCAATGCCGCTGACGGAAGCCTTAGCCCCGATGGAGATTACATCTATTCCTCCAGCGCCACCCTTCGAGCGCCCACCGCCAGCGCCCGTCTGCCGGGGACGCCGTGAAGGTCGCCGGCGGGGCTGACTTCGGGGACGGGCGAACCTGCCGCAAGGCAACGGTATGGACCATGCCGAGAGGAGCAACCACATGAGGATACAGAAGAGAAGCGGGAGGGTGTTTTCCCTAGTTATCATTCTTTGCG
>MEKR01000101.1 GCA_001767035.1 Acidobacteria bacterium RIFCSPLOWO2_02_FULL_61_28 | reverse complement strand
CCTGGCGATCGGAGACAATTACAACGACCTGGAGATGCTCCGGTTCGCCGGGATACCGGTCGTGATGGGCAACGCAGAGGAGCGTCTCAAACAGGAAGGCTGGGCCGTAACGCTCGATTGCGATTCCGGCGGCGTAGCGCGCGCCATTGAGCGCTTTGTGCTCTGAGGTCCCAGAAATCTCAGGATATGGCGAATATGAAGCGAACATAAAGCGAATATAATTAAAATTTTGTTGTAAACACAGGACTTGTTGGCTTCGTTTGGTAGTTTTACCTATATCGGTGTCCTTCCTCCCTCCTTCCCCAGTTGCCTCTTCCCGGTCTTCCGCCCTCGTCCTTCCCCGGCCCATGACACACCTCTCCCTGGCCTCAGGATGGATTGCCTTTCGGAAGGGAAGCAAGAAAATTCTTCAGAATCTTCCGAGAGAACCGAAACCGAACCTGGCAGGCGAGTCCTATCTTTGGCGGGGACGGGGTTGAGTTCCGGGAATCGGCGAGGGGGGGAACTGAGGGAATCCCGGCGGAGTCCCCGGGCGAATGCCGGGAGGCTGCGAACCGGGTGAACCCGGGAAGGGCGAGGGAAACGGAGTCGGAGGGAAACCGGGCTGCGTGGTCGGTTGCTGAGTAGGTGTGGGTTGCTGAGCCGGAGCGCCGGGTTGGAGAGTCGGTTGGGCCACTATTCCCGAGACCCGCGCGATGGCGGCTGTCCCAATCGGGTCGGTTCGAAAATCGTAGATGAACTCCCACTCATCATACTGGCTGTACCCGTTCCAGACCTTGATGCTCTCCCCGGTGTTCTGGCTCGCAACTCCGGCGATCCCTCCTCCGCCGATAACCAGGGGGGCGGATTGTTGCGCGGCTGCCGCCGCGCGGGGTTGCTGGGCAGGGTTCGCGGCGGGGTTCGCTGACGGAAGGAGTCCTGGCGGCAGCCCGCCCTGACCGGAAGTGAGACCGCGTCCTGTCGGATTCGTCCCAGAGCTTTGCCCAGGTTGCATGGGCGCTCCTGCTCCACCGAACGGGGACGCTCCCGGTTGGAACGGAGATGGCATAGAAGTCGGACCCGTTCCAGAGCTTCCCGCAGCCGACGGAGACGTGCTTCCCGGTCTCTGCATCGCCGGGGAGGGCGGCAGGCCCAGGCCCCCCGGCGTGGATGGATTCAGCGCGGCCGTACCCTGGGTTGGAAGTGTCGTAGTGGTTTTGGCGTCGGTAAACACGCCACCCGGCCCGATATGAATTAACCGCCATTCTTCTCCCGGCTTCGTTTCCGGGTCCCGTTTCACCATGGGGTCCCGGAAACGCCGTCGGAGGAACCGGATTTGGTTGGTCTGCTCCAATTCCTCCAGGGAATTGGGATAGCGGCCGAACTTGCGAACGAAAGCCTGAATGGCTCGTTGATACTGCTGGCCTCGAAAGATCAGTTCCTCTTCCCGCTCCCGTTGCGTCTCGACCATCGCCACCGGAAGAACCTTCATCAGCCCGATCGCAATCAGCGCCGCGAACAGGGCCAGAACCAGGAGAATGTAGCCGCGTTCCCCGCTTGCACGGGGAACTGCTCTGCGCCTGGCGATTGGATTACCCTTGGTCGCATTCATGATTCGACTTCTCTCACAGCACAACACGTTCCAAAAAGGAGGGCCGATGCTACTCCTCCTGCAACGGCAGGCTTTGTTTTTGCTTGGACCGGCTGTCTTCGAGCTCGATGGTGTTGACGCCGATCCGGACGACTTTGTAGAACCGGGCGATCAGTTCCCCTTCTTGGGCAATGAAAATTTCTTCCCCGTCCGTCAGGAAGGCTTTCTTCCGCGTGGAGCCGGGAGGAGCGGCGACTCCGTAAAACTTGAGCGGGATGGCCGGAGCCGGCGGCGGCGGAAGAGGCGGCGCGGAAGCGGCAGCCGTGGGACTTGGCGCGGGAGCGGCGGTGGGCGGCGGGGGCGGCGGCGTATAGACCTGGAAGATATTTCGCGAACTGCCCTCGTATTCCACTTCCCGGCTTCTTTCGAGCAGGTCCTCGCGGAGAGTCGGATCGAGTGCCGCCAAGTCCTGCTGGCTCAGGGACTGGCCCGGTTGCCGTCGGGTTTCTTCCCCAGGGGCTGGCGTCGGGCGCGCTCGCGCGGCAACGGGATTCCGCCCGGAGGCCGCGGTGCTTCCAGACGATTCCACTTGCGGTAAAGAGGCCGCGACCCTCTGTTCCTCCGGCGCGATCAAGTTCCGATAGACGAGCCACACGCAGAGGGGCACCAGAATCCCCATAGCAATCCAACGCTTGATTCCTGGGCCGCCGCTCGGCATTCCTCTCGTGTCTCCTCTAGGACGGGATAAAGTAGGTTTCCATCTGCAAACTCATGCGCAGGCCTTTGCCCGTCCCCGCTGTTACAGTGAGGCCCCTGATGATCCAGAACAAGTCGGATTGTTCCAGATGGTTGATGAACCGGATCAGGTCCGAGTATTCGCCTTCGACCGTCAAGGTGACGCCGACGTTGGTCCAGCCAGGCTGCAGCTTTTCCTCATCCAATCGGTAGGAGACCCCGCTCGGTTTCAGATGATTTTCGGAGGCCTGGTATTCGAGATCCGTCAAGATCGCGGAGAACCCGCTGCTCCGTGCCCGGAAGTTCTCTTTTGCGAAAGTCTGCCCGGTTTGCAGAGCCACTTGCAGCTTGGAGCGCAGCTCGCGCATCTGGGCCACCGTGCTCTTCGCCGCATCACGACGGTCTCGAATCCGTGTCAGTTCCTGTTGTTGCTGCCCGAGCGTGTGACCGGGGCGATGAAACAAGAGCGCCAGGAGAACCGCGTCGAGCGCCAGGAATCCAAGCACAGTAATGCGAAGCCGCGTGCGGAGCGGCGACTTCCCATTCCATCCGCCGGCAACGGCGCCCCGCCGGAACTGGGCCAATCCGGGCCAACGAATCATCTAGCGGACTCCCTTCTGTTGAGCTGCCGTGGCATCCGCAACCGGGGGCAAGCCCTCGGCTTTCTCCGGGCCGCCTTCCGGAGCCGGCTCGGGTGCCGGCGCCTCCGGAAGGGACTGCTGGTATTGGGTGCTCAGCTCGAGGGTAACGTGTCCCTCCGCCGCCCGGTCGGTGGCAAATCGCTGCGACTCCACCGTCGGCGACCCGAACTGGGGGGAGGACTCCAAATTCTTCAGCAGCTCCACCAGAGGCCCCATCTCCGCGGCGGTGACGGTCAGAGATAACTCGGGCTGTTGGGACTGGTTCAGGTGAGGCCGGATCGCGGTCACTTGGGCTTTGGCGGGCAAAATTTTCTCGAGATCCAGGAACATTCGCGTCCAGGAAAGGCTCTTGCGAAGAATGAGCGAGTTCAGGAAAACCGAGTGGTCCCGAATTTCCTGCACGTCCGGCCGCCGCACCCATCGCTCCAACTCTTGTTGCTCGCCGTCGAGGTCTTCGAGTTCCTTTTCGAACCGCGTCAACTGCTGGGTCATCGAGCGGGTTTCGCTGCGATGCTGCCGCTCCTCGCCCACCAGCACCAGCGCCAGGATCACCGCCAGCGCCGCTGCGATCCATGCAGCCGTATAGTACGGCCGCAAGTTTTCAAACGGCTGGGACGCGAGATTGAAGAGAACTTTCATCCGCGCGAATGCTCCTGAAGCAGACCCACCAGGGCGGAAAAATAACGCTCTTGCTGGGGCGGCTCCAAGCCCGTGTCCGCCAGATTCCCATTCGCTCCCAGCAGAGCCACTTCCAAATGGAACTCCCGCTCGAGCAACTCCAGCAGAGCCGGGCTGCTGTCCCCAAGCCCGGAGAGATAAGCTTTCTCAAGCGCCCCTCCGAAGTTGTCCTGAAAGTAGGCTACCGAAGGGTGAATCGCTTCCAGGACAGTGTCCGGCGAAAGGAAACCCTCCGGCCCGGCCAGGATGCTGACGGTGCGAAACAACCGCAACTGCCCGCCTTGCAGGATGGCGGTGGTAAACCAGGGAGGGCTATACTTGCCCACCAACAAGCCGGACAGACCGGCGGCAGCTTCCCCGGCCGCGAGCGGCGCGGGTCCTGCCGCGTTTCCTGCCGTTCCGCGCAGCAATCCGAGCGACGCCAGAGTGGAAAGGACCACGCACCGAGGCCGCAGCCCAAATTCTTCGACCATCGCTTCGTACTGCCGTACCACGGCTTGGGGAGCCGCGACCGCCATCACTTCCCATTGCTCTCCCCGTCGTTGAGCCAGATAGGAAATCGCCGCCGATTCGATCTCAAACGGCACCGATTTCTTCAGACGCCATTGGATCAGCGCCAGCGCTTCGGCCGGCCGCTGCGGGAGCGCGTCTAATTCGAAAACAAACAGGCGCGCAGCCTGGTCCGGGATCACGAGGATGGCATCGGCCGGCCGGTGGGGGGAGTTCGGGGCCGAGGTGATCCCCAGCGGAGCCAGCGCCCCCCGCAGAGCTTCCCGGACCTCTTCCGGCTGCCGGATGTTTTCCCGCAGAGGGGAGGCTTCTATCGCGCCGCCGGGAAGAGGCTTCCAGGCGACGGCTTCCAGCCGCGCGGTATTCCATGACCAGCGGGCTGCGCTGACGCCCATCTGGGAAATTTCGCAACCCAGCGCTGGCGACGGACTATTCCACAGTTGCCTCCACAGGCGTGTCACGGGACGCGTCTCTCCTCGGCTCCTGTTGGCATCGGCCATTGTCTTTTGCAACCGCGTTTCCAGTCCTTTTGCCCCCGTCAGGGCATGACTTTAGTCGTGCCGAAACGAAAAACAGAATCCAACGAATTTCTTTGCGGCTTCAGCCGCTGAGGGCGAAAGAATAAATTTCCCACGCCATTCTCGCCCTGCCGTTGGTAAACCACCTCAGCGGCTAAAGCCGTTGAGGTGCGTGCGTTCTTTCGGCACGGTTAAACAGGCTGCTGAAAAAAGAACCAAAGCAGTAAACTTTGGGCTTTTTTGCCTCAAAGTTCGCTTGTAACTTATTGAATCGCCATTCGACAAAATGCCGATGTCACCCTTTTGAGTCATTTTTCAGCAGCCTGTAAAACCGTGCCCTGACGACTTCTAGTCAATAAAGGTGACTTTATTGATTTCTTTCAACGTCGTAATGCCGGCCATGACTTTCATGACGGCCGCTTCGCGCAGCGAGCTCAGGCCTTCTTCCCGGGCGCCCCGGCGAATTTCCGAGGTGGGCCGCTTCTCCAGAATCAATTCCCGAATTCGGTCCGACATCCCGAGCAGCTCGGTGATCGCCGTACGGCCTCGAAACCCCGTCCCGGCGCATTCCATGCATCCCAACCCTTCGTAGAAGGGAACCTCCCGGTACATCTTGTCCAAACCCGATTCCTCCAGCACGGCCTCGGGGTAATGAACCTCGCCCTTGCAGTTGTTGCAGATCATCCGCACGAGCCGCTGCGCCAGAATACAGTTGAGCGAGGAGACGAAGTTGTACGGCTCGACGCCCATGTTCAAAAACCGGCCGAGCACGTCCACTACGTTGTTGGCGTGGACGGTCGTAAAGACCAGGTGTCCGGTGAGGGCGGACTGGATGGCGATCTGTGCGGTCTCGTTGTCGCGGATTTCACCCACCATGATCTTGTCCGGGTCGTGCCGCAGAATGGAGCGCAGGCCGCGCGCGAACGTCAGCCCTTTCTTCTCGTTCACCGGGATCTGGGTGATCCCCCGGAGCTGATATTCCACCGGGTCTTCGATGGTGATGATCTTATCTTCATCCGTGCGGATTTCATTCAGCGCCGCGTACAGAGTGGTGGTCTTGCCGCTGCCGGTGGGACCGGTCACCAGAACCATCCCGTAGGGCTCGTGGATGTATCGCCGAAACTTCTTGAGGTCCATCTCCGAGAACCCCACCACGTCCAGCGTCAGGTTGTGGAAGGTCTCGCTCATGGTCTCCTTGTCGAGCACGCGGAGGACGGCGTCTTCGCCGTGGATGGCCGGCATGATCGAAACGCGGAAGTCAATGTAGCGGGTCTTGTAGCGGACCCGGAAGCGGCCGTCTTGCGGCACGCGTCGTTCCGCAATGTCGAGCTCGGACATGACCTTGATGCGCGAGAGAATGGCCGAGTGAAACTCCTTGCTGATCGGCTGCATGGCCAGATGAAGCACGCCGTCAATCCGGTACTTTACGACGACCTCGTTGTCCCGGGTCTCGATGTGGACGTC
>MEKR01000100.1 GCA_001767035.1 Acidobacteria bacterium RIFCSPLOWO2_02_FULL_61_28 | reverse complement strand
GTGGCCAAGTTCGAGGGCGTGCGACGCACGGAAGTGGCTGCGGTTGCGGACAGCGGGCGCGAAGTTGTAAGGAATTTCGTCGCGGACGTACTCAAAAATCCGCCGGGCCTTGTCGCGCGCGTGGCGGTGCGGGGCAGCGAGTTTCGCTGCCTTCTCAGCGACGTTTTTCGCATCCGAATCCAGGCAATAGGTCGGCCGCAGGCTGCTAACTGGGTTCATGCGCAACGCCCGGCGCGCCTTGTCAGAATTGTCTCCCACGGAATTCATCCTATCATTCCCTTCCTCTAGTCGCCAGGTCCAGCGGCCAGGGGCGCATCGTTCGAGCCACCGGAGCGCATATTCCAAAGCTCTTCCGCGCTCCTTGTTTGAGGCTCGAAAGCCCCCTATAATGGAACTGAATCGTCATGTTTAGCAGACTGCTGGCCAAAGTGATCGGGACCAAGGTGGAGCGCGAGCTGAAGCGCATCGCGCCGCTGGTGCGTGCGATCAGCTCCCTCGAACCACAGATTGAGAAGCTCTCCGACGCCGAATTGCGCGTCAAGACGGACGAGTTCCGCAAGCGCCACAGCGAGGGCGAGTCATTGGACGACCTGCTCGCCGAGGCCTTTGCGGTCTGCCGCGAGGCCGCGCGGCGCGCCCTGAACATGCGCCACTTCGACGTGCAGTTGATCGGCGGCATCATCCTGCACGAAGGGAAAATCGCCGAGATGAAGACCGGCGAAGGCAAAACGCTGGTCGCCACCCTCCCGGTCTATCTGAACAGTCTCGAAGGCAAGGGCGTTCACGTCGTCACGGTGAACGATTATCTGGCGCGGCGCGACGCCGAGTGGATGGGCAAAGTCTATCGGACGCTGGGGCTGACGGTCGGCGTGATCGTCCATGACCTCGACGACCGGGAGCGGCGCGAGTCCTACGCCTGCGACGTGACCTACGGCACCAACAACGAGTTCGGCTTCGACTACCTGCGCGACAACATGAAGTTCGACCTGCGCGACTGCGTGCAACGCGGGCACCACTACGCGATCGTGGACGAGGTGGACTCGATCCTGATTGACGAGGCGCGCACGCCGCTGATCATCAGCGGAGCCGCCGAGCACCACACGCCCACGTTTTTCAAAGAGTTGAAGCCGCTGGTGGAGCGGCTGGTCAACAAACAGCTCGCCCTGGCCGGACAGCTTGTCCGCGAAGCCAAAGAACTGCTGGAAGGCGGCGAAGATGACCAGGCCCTGGCGGCGCAGAAACTCTTCCAGGCCAAGCGCGCCGCGCCCAAGTTCAAGCCGTTGCTCGAGCTTGTGGAGGACCCTTCGGTGAAGCAGGTTGTCGCGCAGACCGAGCGGCGAATCACCGGCGAGATCGAGCGCGAACTGGTCGAGCCGCTCTACTTCACCGTCAGCGAGAAGTCGCACATCGTGGACCTGAACTCCTCCGGACGCCTGCAACTGGCCCCCGCCCTGATGGACGAACTGGCCAAGGCCGACCTTGCCTGGCAGACGCAGCAGGTCGAAGAGGACCCCAACCTCTCCGCAGAAGAGAAGCGGGAGGCATTGCGCGAGGTCCAGCAAAATTACGACTCCTTTTCGATCCTGGACGTGGACGACCAGATCCGCCGGATCGAAGCGCGGGAGGATTTGGAGCCGGAAGAGAAGGTGCGGCTCATTGGGCGCGTGCCGCGGCTGGCCGAGCAGCGCTGGTCGAAGAACGAAGCAATCCGCCAACTGCTCAAGGCGTACGTGCTCTATGAGAAAGACGACGAGTACGTGGTGATCGAAAACCAGGTCATCATCGTGGACGAGTTCACGGGACGGCTGATGCCGGGACGGCGCTGGAGCGACGGTTTGCACGAGGCCGTCGAGGCCAAAGAAGGCGTCAAGATCGAGCGGCAGACGCAGACGCTCGCGACCATCACCTTCCAAAACTACTTCCGCATGTACAAGAAGCTGGCCGGAATGACCGGCACGGCGGAAACCGAAGCAGCGGAGTTTGAGAAGATCTACAACTTGGAAGTGGTCGTCATTCCCACCAACCAGAAGCTGCGGCGCTTCGAAAACCCCGACGTGGTGTTTCGCACCGAGCGCGAGAAATTAAACGCCTCGGCGGAGGAAATCCAGGAGTGCCAGGAGAAGGGCCAGCCGGTGCTGGTCGGCACGACCTCGATCGAGAAGTCCGAGCGGCTGAGCGCGATGCTCAAGAAAACCGGGGTCAAGCACGTGGTGCTGAACGCCAAGCAGCACGCGCGCGAGGCCGAGATCGTCGCGCAGGCGGGGCGGAAGGGAGCCGTCACCATTGCCACGAACATGGCGGGCCGCGGCACCGACATCCTGCTCGGCGGCAACCCGGAGGCCATGGCGCGGGACTGGCTGCGGAAGCAGAGCATCGCGCCGGAAACGGCGACGGTCGAGCAATGGCGCGAAGCCACGGCGAAGTTCCAACCGCTGGTGCAGACCGAGCACGACGAGGTCGTCGCGCTCGGCGGGCTGCACATCATCGGGACCGAACGCCACGAGGCCCGGCGCATTGACAACCAGTTGCGCGGGCGCGCCGGCCGCCAGGGCGATCCGGGCAGCTCGCGGTTCTACCTCTCGCTCGAAGACGATCTGATGCGCATCTTCGCCAGCGACCGGCTGAGCAGCATCATGAAACGCCTCGGCATGGAAGAAGGCGTGCCGATCGAGTCGAAACTCATCAGCAAGCGGATTCAGGCCGCGCAGAAGGCCGTCGAGGGGCAGAACTTTGAGGCGCGCAAACATCTGCTCGAATACGACGACGTGATGAACAAGCAGCGCAACGCCATCTACGGCTTGCGCAAACAGATTCTCGATAACCCGGACCAGAAGGACTACGTCCTCGGCATCGCCGACGAGCTGGTCCGGGAATTCGTCGAGACGCACTGCGCCAAGGATATCCATCCGGACGAGTGGGACATCCCAGGACTGCGCAGCAGCCTGCTGGGCCAGTTCGGCCTCGACTTGCGCGCCGAAGGAATCGAGTCGGCGCGGCTCAATCATAACGAGATACTCGAAACGCTCACCGAGCGGCTCCACAAGAAGTACGAAGAAAAGGAAGTCCTCCTCACCACCGAAGTCATGCGCTGGCACGAGCGCATGATCCTGCTCCAGGTGGTGGATCAGAACTGGAAGCTCCACCTGCTCGGCATGGACGACCTCAAGGAAGGCATCGGGCTGCGCGGCTACGGACAGAAAGACCCGCTGGTCGAGTACAAGAAAGAGTCCTACTTGATGTTCCAGGACATGATGAACCGCATTGACCAGGAAGCCTTGCGGTACCTCTTCCTGATGCAGCCGGTCCAGGAAGAGGAGCAGGTCAAGGAGATCGAGCGCAAACAGCGCAAGCAGCAGGCGGATCTGATCCTGAGCGGTGCCGACGACGGCTCCGCCGCCGCCGTTAAAACCGTTGTCCGTGCCGGCCAGAAAGTCGGCCGCAACGATCCCTGCCCCTGCGGCAGCGGCAAGAAATACAAGAAGTGCTGCGGGGCGACGGCGTGACAACTTCGTAAGGGTGTCATCCTGAGCGCAGCGAAGGATCTGCTCTTTGGCACACCCTCAATTGGACAAAATGCCATGTTGACCGAATACATCACAAAACAGTTAGCCCGGGCCAAATACAAGATTCTCGAGGACGGAACGTACTTTGGTGAAATCCCAGGCTTACAGGGTGTTTGGGCTGACGCTGATGCTCTGGAGCAATGTAGGAGTGAATTGCAAGAAGTTCTCGAAGGATGGTTGCTGTTGAAGATCAGGGACGGTGATCCTATCCCCGGTTTCAAAATCAGAACAGACCGTCGGGCATTGGCAAAGCGTGCCTAAGAACATCTCCTGGCGAGAACTGGTTCGGAAGTTCCAACGACTCGGATTTGACGGTCCGCATCCGGGTGGGCGCCATTCGTACATGAGAAGGGGGCAACTCAAGGTTTGCATTCCCAACCCCCATCGCGGCGATATCTCTGAGCATTTAGTGAGAGAAATTCTTAGGCAAGCTGGGGTATCTGGCGATCATTGGGACCAGGCGTGAAGTTACGGATGAGTCCCCCTGCCCCTGCGGCAGCGGCAAGAAATACAAGAAGTGCTGCGGGGCCGCGGCGTACCAACCTGCGCCGCAATCGTTCGCCCCGCTATTTCCAATGACCATCGAGTCCCAAGCCCCCACGCGCGTTGACCTCGCTGGTGGGACGCTCGACATCTGGCCCCTGTATCTTTTCCATAAACATTCGCAAACGCTCAACGTTGCCATCCAATGCTATGCGCGCTGCCGCTTGACGCCGCGCCGGGACAAGGCGATTCAATTGATCTCGCGTGACCTCGGGCGTGAAGAGCGATTTGCTTCCTTCGACGCGCTTTCCAAAGCACGGAAATACCGGCTGCCGCTGCTGGCGCGACTGGTGCTTTCCTTTGAGTCATCGGGCGGGTTTGTTCTCGAAACCGATTCGGACTCGCCCGCCGGGGCCGGTCTGGGCGGTTCTTCGGCGGTCAATATTGCCATCTGCGGCGCGCTCTGCCGATTTAGCGGAAAGAAGCTTCCTTCCACAAAGTTGATTGAGATCGCGCGCAACGTTGAGGCGCAAGTCTTGCAGGTCCCGACCGGGGAACAGGACTATTACGCGGCGGCGTTCGGCGGCGTGCAGGCCATCGAACTGACGGCGCATGGCGTCCAGCCGCAGAAACTCGCTGTGGATGAAAAGGAACTGACCGCGCGCGGCGTGCTCTGCTACACGGGCGAGTCGCGCAACTCGGGGATCAATAACTGGGAAGTGATGAAAGCCCACATTGACGGGAAGCGTGCGGTGATTCGCCACTTCGACCGCATCGCCGCCATCGCTGCCGAAATGCGCGAGGCTCTGGAGCAAGGCGACTGGGCTCGCGCAGCCCGCCTGCTGAACCAAGAGTGGGAAGCGCGCAAGCGTAACCATCTGGGGATCACGACGCCGCGAATCGAGCGGCTCATCAGAATCGCGCAACAGAACGGAGCGCGGGCAGGCAAGGTCTGCGGCGCGGGTGGGGGCGGCTGTATTTTCTTTCTTGTCGAGCCGGAGGCCAAAGGGAAAATCGAGGCCGCCCTGCGTCAGGCGGGCTCGCGCGTGATCCCGTTTGCGGTCGCCCGGCGGGGCCTCGAAGTGCGCGCACAGGAACCCACAGGGACGATGACATCCGCGTCATCGCTTGCGCGGGGAGCGAAGGCTGTGAGATCATGAGCGCCATCGGAGTCCGCGCGTATGTGCCCGGGCGCGAGAGGAAAATTACATTGAGGTGAAACGATGAGAATCACACGAAGGGAACTGGCGCAAACCGCCGTGGTAGGTATGGGAGCCATGCTTTGCCGCGGGGCGCAGCAATCTTCCTCCGGTACTCCTGGCTCTAGCACCCCCGGCTCTGGCGCCCCCGGCCCGGTCCGCCGGGCTTCGGAGGCTCCCGGCTGGCCCGCCGGGCAGGGGCTGACAAGGTATGTCGCGGAATTCATCGTGAACACCAGCTATGCGCAGATTCCTGCGGAAGTGATCGAGCTGGGAAAGAAATCCATCCTGGACGGGATCGGGCTGGCGCTGGCGGGGTCGGTGGCGGATTCCGGCCATCTGAGTTTCGCGTACCTGGACACGTTGCCCTTTGCGCGCGCGGAAGCGACCGTGATCGGCTCCGCCAAGAAAGCCCCGCCGCGATTTGCGGCTTTCGTGAACAGCATCGGAATTCACGCCGACGATTATGACGATACGCAACTGGCGGTCGCTGCGGACCGCGTGTACGGCCTGCTGACGCATCCGACGGTCCCCGCGCTGCCGGCGGCGCTCGGCCTGGCCGAAGTTGCCGGGAAGTCCGGGCGCGAGCTGATGCTCGCCTACCACGTCGGCGTGGAGGTCGAATGCAAAGTGGCCGAAGCCATTTCGCCGCGCCACTACGGCGATGGATTTCATTCGACCGGCACCTGCGGGGTCTTCGGCGCCGCGGCGGCCGCCGCCAAGGTTCGCGGTTTGAACCTCCAGCGGACCCTGTGGACTCTCGCCATCGCCGGGAGCAGATCGTCCGGTTTACGCGACAACTTCGGCACCATGACCAAGCCGTTCAACGCCGGGAACGCCGCGGAAGGCGGGGTCCTGGCCGCTGACCTCGCGGCCCTGGGCTGGACGGCCTCGGAGCGGATTCTGGAAGCGCCGGGCGGCTTCTTCAGCGCGGCCGGAGGCGCCTACGACCTCGCCGCCATCCGGGCCAAGCTCGGGAATCCGTGGACGTTCGTTTCGCCCGGCATCTCGATCAAGCCGAACCCGTCCGGCTCGCTCACGCATCCGGGCATGTCCGAAATGATGCGTCTGATCAAGCAGCACAGCATCACGGCGGCCCAGGTGGAGCGCGTCGAAGTGGGGACGAACAGTTATATGCCGACCGCGTTGATCCATCACCAGCCGAAGACGGGACTCGAGGCCAAGTTCAGCATGGAATTCTGCATGGCCACGCTGCTCCTCTATGGTGTCGGCGGGCTGCGGCAATTCCTCGATGAGGTCGTGAATCGTCCCGAAGTTCAGGAAATGGTCAAGCGCGTGCGCTTCCACGTGCACCCGGAGGCCGAGCGAGCCGGCTACAACAAGATGACCACCATCATTGACATCCACCTGAAGGACGGCCGCAAGATTTCCGGCCGCGCCGATTTCGGCAAAGGCAGCCCCGCGAATCCGATGAGCTATGAGGAGGTCGCCGACAAGTTCCGCGACTGCGCGGCCTTTGCCAAATGGCCCGCCGATAAGGCCGAGAAGATTGTGGACATGGTGCGGAAGCTCGAAACGATTTCGGACATCCGGACGCTCACCGCGCTCTGCGCGGTGTAGCGGGGTAGCCACGGCATGTTTTATATGCCGTGGGTACGTTCTGTCACAGTTTAAGAATCCTCTTGGCATTCCCGCACAGAATCTTTTCCCTGACTTCGGGTGAAAAGCCTTCCATTGCCTCAAACTCCGCGAGCCACCGCTGCGGGCTGATGAACGGATAGTCGCTGCCGAAGAGGATGCGGTCCTGGAGGCGCGTGCGCGCTTCGTCCCAGATCATTTTCGGAATGTACTTGGGCGCCCAGCCGGAGAGGTCCATAAACACGTTTGCCTTATGCGCGATGATCGCCAGCATCTCCTCGTGCCAGGGCCAGGACGGATGCGCGCCGATGACGGTCAACTGCGGAAAGTCGGCGGCGACGTGGTCGAGCCAGATCGGTCGCGTGTAGTCGAGCTTGACGCCCATGCCGCCGGGCATTCCGGCTCCCAGGCCGCTCGTCCCCGTGTGGAACAGGGCCGGAACGCCGAGCGCGCTGATCTTTTCATAGAGCGGATAAACGCGCGTGTCGTTCGGATAAAACGCCTGAATGCCCGGATGGAACTTGGCTCCCTTGAGCCCCAGTTGCGTGATGGCCCGCTCGATCTCGGCGATGGCCCGCTCGCCCTTCCAGGGGTCCACACTGGCGAAGCCGATAAACTGCTGCGGATACCGCGCGACGATTTCGGCCACTTCGTCGTTCGCCAAAGGCTTCAAGCCCGTTGCCGTCTCTGCGTCCCAGGCGAGCAGCACGCCGAGGATGTCGAGTTCTTCATAGAGCCGCGCCACCTCGTCCATCGCCCGCGTAGGCACGGTTGCTCGGAAGAATTTCTCCGCCGGCCCGCGATACGGCTGGATCGCAACATCAAGCCAACTTGAGGTCGGCAGGTGCACGTGCATGTCAATCGCTCTTGGTGCTTTGGGCATTAGTCCTCGCTTCAGGCGAGCCTTCGGAACGCTTCGGCCCGGCGGATTCGTTTGTCAATCGAAGGATGGCTGTGGAAGAGAAACTCGATCCAAGGATGCGGCCGTCGCTCGGCAAGATTTTGTCGGGCCAGTTTGCTCATGCTGGAAATAAACGGAGCGACGTCGGGGATCATCCGCAGCGCGAAGTCGTCCGCCCGGCGTTCCCGGTAGCGAGAGAACGCGTTGACGAACGGAAAGACGATCAGCGAGAGCAGAACGCTCGCGGCGAGCAGCAACGGAAGATTGGCGAAGTCGGAGAGATTCGTGTAGCCGAAATACGGCGAGAAGCGCCGCAACGCCTGGTCCGCGAGAGCGAAGGCTGCGAGCGAGAGCGCGAGTTGCAGGCTGATTCCTTTCCAGATGTCGCCATGAACATGGTGGGCCAGCTCGTGCGCCAGGATCGCCTCGATCTCTTCCGGCGTATATTGATTCACCAGGTTGTCGGCGAGAATGATGCGGCGCGTATTTCCGAGGCCCACCAGCGCGGCGTTGGCCTTCTTGCTCTTGGCGCTCAGCTTCCATTCCATGACGTCGCGGACTCGCGCTCCGGCACGCTCGGAAAGCCGGAGCAGCCGGCTCTTCAAATTCTCTTCCGTCACCGGGCGGAACTCAAAGAACAATGGGAAGAGCAAGACCGGGGCCAGGTTGGTCATCAAGACGGAGAACAGCGCAAAAAAAGCCCAGCAGAGCAGCCACCACGTATCGGGGAAACGCCGCAATGTGTAATAAACGATCTCAACCGCCGGGAGGCCGAACGCAGCGCCAAGGGCGAGGGACTTGAGCGAGTCTCGCGTCCAGCCGCCGAGCAGCAAGTTCGACAGGCCGTAGCGATGTTCCAGGATGTAACCCGAATAGAAACGCAGCGGGAGCCCCAGCAGCCGGCTGATCCCGCCGAGCAGCAAAACGTAGAGCAATACCGCGAGCCAAACGTTGTCCGTCGAGCGCCATGCCAAGTCCCGCAAGTGAACGGACCACCCGGCAAACAGCAGTCCCACAAGGAAAACCGCGTTGAGCGCGAAACGGGAAATCGCCAGGCGCCGCCGCGCGCGGTGGTAGCTTCTGGCCCGCTGATCGAGCGTCTCGGAAGGATCGGTTTCTGCGAGCGTGCCTTGCTTCGCCATTTCTATGCAGCCTGGGGAAATGTTGATTCTTCGTCAGGGCACGGTTTCAACCGTGCCGTAAAGCGTGTGAAATCAAATCCTCTTCCTTCCGGCTTTAGTCGGTGAGGGACATACCTCAGGGGCTGAAGCCCCCGTGAACCCAGCTTCTGCGGCATGGCTAAAGCCATGCCCTGACGACTTTCCATCCGCTCTTTACCAACGATGAAAAAGGTCTATAGCCCGCGAATGAAGCCCTCCGCGCCCGCCAGGATTTCCTGAACCAGCTCCGGCGAGCTGGCCTCCGCGTAGACACGCAAGAGCGGCTCGGTGCCGGAAGGCCGGACCAGCAACCACGCGCTGTTGTCGAAATACAACTTGACGCCGTCCAGGTCTTCCCGCTGCGTGACGCGGTATCCGACAAACCGGTCGAGGCCGCTCCCGGAGACCGCCTCCACGGCGCGTTCTTTCTGGCCGGGGCGCAGGGTGAGGTCCGCGCGGCCGTAGTGGTGCGGCCCGAATTCCCCATGAAGCTCCGACACGAGTTCTCCGAGGGACTTGCCGTAGTGGGCCATGGCCTGGGCCAGCAGCGCCGCGTTGAGCACCCCGTCGCGCTCCGGACCTCCGAACGCCGGAATGCCGATGCCGCCGCTTTCTTCGCCGCCGATCAGAATGTCCTTCGAGAGCATGTGCTCGGCGATGTACTTGAAGCCGATGGGTGTCTCATACAGCGGCAGGCCGTATTTGTTGGCCAGCTTGTCCACGAGCTTGGTGGTCGAGAAGGTCTTGGTCACTCCGCCCTTCATGCCGCGGACTTCGACCAGATAGCGGAGCAGGATCGAGAAAATCTGGTGGGAATCAATGAAGTCGCCCGTGCGGTCAATCGCTCCCACGCGATCGGCGTCGCCATCGGTGGCGAATCCGGCGTCCGCGTCCGCTGCGAGCACCGTTTGCCGCAGGGCGTGGACGTGCGGCTCGATCGGTTCCGGATGCAGGCCGCCAAATAACGGATCGGCCTCGCCGTGAATTTCGCGGTGGCGGATGCCGTGCCGCTCAAACAAGCGGGCCAGGCACCGTCGCGCGGCCCCGTACATCGGATCGGCAACGAAAAAGAAATTCCGCGCCGCTATGCTGCGGAAATCAACGACCTTTTCAATCTGGCGAAGATAAGGCTCCACCAGGTCGGTCGTCTCCAACTTCGCGGAAGCTCCCCCGGGCGGGTCGGCGCGGCGGGCGGCCTGCGGCAACTCCGCCTCGATTTTCTGGATGATCTCCGGTGCCGCTGAGCCGCCGTAGCGCGCTTTGAATTTGACCCCGTTCCACTCCCAGGGATTGTGGCTGGCGGTGATCACAACCGCTCCGGCTGCGCCGCGGTTGCGCACCGCGAACGCGATGGCGGGAGTCGGAGCAAAACTTTCTGCCAGGAGAACCGGGACGCCGCCGGCGGCCAGTTCTTCCGCCGCTGCGCGCGCAAAGCGGTCGCTCAAGAACCGGCAGTCGTAGCCGACGATCACTCCGCTGCGGTAGTCCTCGTGCGCCACGAGATACCGCGCAATCGCGCGCGCGACGCGCCGCACGTTTTCAAACGTAAAATCTTCCGCGATGACTCCCCGCCACCCGTCGGTTCCGAAACGAATGGCCGAGGCGGAATGGTCTGCTTGCTCCATCGGCTTTGCCTAAAGAAGGTCGTTGCGGCGTTTTTTCTCGAGTTCTTTCACGAGCCGGGAAACATCCTGGGAGCGGTCCCGCCGCGCGACCAGCAAGGCGTCGTCGGTTTCCACGATCACCAGGTTTTCGAGTCCGATCCCGGCCACCAGTTTCCCCGGCACATCCACCAATAACCCGCTCGAATCCAGGAGCAGGGTATCCGCGCGCAAGACGTTGCCCTGGCTGTCCCGGGAGAGAAGATCATACAACGCATTCCAGCTTCCGACATCGTTCCAGCCGATGTCGCACGGAATCCCCACGACCCCAGGGGCCTTCTCCGCCACCGCATAGTCCACCGAGATATTTTCGCAAGCGGCGTAGAGCTGCGCCAACGTGCGCTGCCGGAGACGCCAGTGCGTCCCTCGATCCTTCGCCAGACGATGCGCGATGGATTCGAGGATTGCTGCTGTCTCCGGCAGAAAGCGGCGCAGCGCCTCCCGAATGGTGCGGGCTTTCCAGAAAAACATGCCGCTGTTCCAGAAAAAGCGTTTGGCGCGCAGGTAGCGTTGGGCCACGGGCAGCGGAGGCTTCTCGTGGAACCGCTTGACGGGCAGCGCCTGGATGCTCGTGAGCGACGGCGGTTCATTGAATTCCACATAGCCGTACCCGGTCTCCGGCCAGCGCGGGGCGATGCCGAGCACCACGATGGCGCCTTGCGCGGCGTTCTTTGCCGCCAGCTTGACGACTTTGCGGAAGACGCCCGGCTTGCGGATGGTGTGGTCCGAGGGGAACACGCCGAGCACGGCCTCGGGGTCGCGCGCCCCGATCAGCTCTGCGGCCAGCCCCGCGCACGGGGCCGTGTTGCGTTGGACCGGCTCGGCAACGATCTGCGACCGGGGCACGCCGGGAAGCTGCCGGATCACTTCGGCGACCAACTCCTCATTGGTGAAAACCCAGACGCGCGAGAGCGGGATCAACGGACGCAATCGCTCGACCGTCTGTTGCAGCAGGCTGGTGCGGCCCCAGAGGTTCATCAACTGTTTGGGATGTTTGGTGCGGCTCCGCGGCCAGAAGCGCGTTCCCCGGCCCCCCGCCAGAACCACGGCGTAGAGATGGCCTTCTTCGGCTGAGGACCGGGGACTCATTCTCTTCCTTTCACGGCCGCCGGCGGAGAAGGAAAACAGACGCGGCGCAGTTGCTCCTCCGAGAACCCTTGGGCGCGCAGCGGAGCGAGGATGTCCGCTTCGAGATCGGGAGGAAACGTTCGCAGAAAAACCGACGGCGAGGTCGGGTGAATCCAAGCGGAATGGAGCGCGGCCGGAAGCACCAGCACTTCCCCCCTGTGGCAAGCCACCGGCTCCCCGCCGGCCTCGAATCGCGCGTCTCCTTCGAGCGCAATCCAGATTTCCAGTCGCCCTCGGCCTTGGTGGTGATAAGGACTGCGGAGCGAAAACTTTTCGGTAGCGAAATACGGGCAGGCAGCCAGGCAGCGGCGGGCCGCAGTCTCCGTCGCCAGCGCATTTGCCAACTCCAGCGGCGCCGTGCGCCCTCCGCTCGCGCGCCATTGCAGGACATCGAGCGCCTGCTCGATGTGCAAGGGCCGCGGACGCCCGTCCATTCCGGGGCGGTTGTAGTCATAGAAGCGGTAGGTCACGTCCGAGTTCTGCTGGATCTCGCATAAGACCAGGCCTGCGCCGATGGCATGGACCGCGCCGGCGGGGACAAAAAACGTGTCGTCGCCCCGGGCCTCCGTCCAATCGAGCATCGCTTCGATTTCGCCGTTTTCGACGGCGTTGCGCAGCTCGCTCCTCTCCATTCTCGGCCCCCGCGTCAACTCTTCACGAAACCCAATTGCTAACCGCGCCCCTGGCTCTGCCTGGAGCACGTGCCACATTTCCGTTTTCCCCGCAGAGCCTTCGCGTTCCTGCGCGTAGGCATCGGACGGGTGAACCTGCACGCTCAATTTGTCGGTCGTGAACAGGAACTTGATGAGCAGCGGGAACGACAGCCCTGTCCCGCTGCGAGAGTTGCTAACGGAAGCTCCCAGAAGCGCCTGCGGGTTCTGCCGCGCCAAATCTCCGAGAGTGGTTCCGGCCGCGGCTCCGTTGCTGACGCGGTTTTGATCGCCGGTCAGCCAGACTTCGCCCACGCGGCGCGGTTCCGCCGGGCGGGACGAGTAAAGAGAAGAGAGGTCCTCCCGGCCCCAGACTCGCTCGACAAACAGCGGCTCGGGCCGCAACGGATAGTCGCAAGCCGGGGCAGGGTGGGAGGCAGAACCGCTCGGCGGCAAGCTGCTCAATGTGTCTGCTCGGAGAAAAATCGCTTGATGCGCCGCAGGCCCTCGGCCAGGTTCTCCATCGAGGTCGCGTAGGAAATGCGGAAATGGTGCTCGGTCCCAAAGGCTTCGCCGGGCACCACGGCCACACCGGCCTCGCGGAGCAGCTTCTTCGCCATCTCATTGGGCGAGGCGGTCCCGCCGCTCTTGGCGCCGGGATGATCCCCCGAATGGAGGAAGGCCGCGACGTTGGGATAGGCATAGAACGCCCCGCGCGGGACAGTGCACGTGACACCCGGGATTCCGTGGAGCCGTTCGATCACAAAATCGCGGCGGCGGTGGTACTCCTTGAGCATTACTTGCACGGAATCCTGCGGCCCCGTCAGACCTTCAACGGCGGCTTTTTGCGCGATCGAAGAGGGGTTCGAGGTGCTGTGGCTTTGGAGCTTCACCATGGCGGAGACGACCGGGGCCGGAGCCAAGGCGTAGCCCAACCGCCAGCCGGTCATGGCGTAGGTCTTCGAAAGCGACCCGACTACGGCGACGTGCTCTTTGGCCCCCGGAAGCGCGGCGACCGAAAACGGCTTGTCTTCGTAGAGGAAATGGCAGTAGCACTCGTCGGTCAGGAGCAAGGCCCCGTGATTGGCCGTGACTTCCAGAATCCGCTCCAGCTCGGGCGCGGGGATGACGGCGCCGCTCGGATTGCTCGGGGAATTGACAATCACCAGGCGCGTGCGGGGCGTCAAGGCCTCCTTGACCATCTCCGCCGTCAGATCGAAGTTTTCCTCCTCGCGGGTTTCGACCAGGATCGCCCGGCCTCCGGCGTAGTTGATGACATCGCGGAACGTCACCCAAAACGGGACCGGGAGAAGGACGTCATCGCCCGGATTGATCAGGCAGGAGATCAGATTGAAGATCGCCTGCTTGCCGCCGGCGGTGGCGATGACTTCGGCGGGAGCGTAGGAAGTGCCGAAGTCCGTCGCGTGGCGGTAGGCAATGGCCGCCCGGACTTCCGAGGTCCCGCCTGCTGCGGTGTACTTGCTGAAATTGTCCCGGATGGCGCGAATGGCCGCTTCCTTGACGTTGTCCGGGGTAGGGAAATCCGGCTCCCCGGCCCCGAAGTCCACGATGTCGGCGCCTTCGGCCCGAAGCTTCTCGGCCTCCATCATGACGGCCAGCGTCGAGGAAACCGAAATCCTGCCGACGCGATCGGAAAGGGCGATTGCCCCTGTGCGAGAATTCAATTGTACGTTGGACATGAGTATTAAACCACCTTAGCCCGGAGCCGCTCCTCCACGGCGGGAGGGACCAGGCTCCGAATATCTCCGCCTAACTGGCACACCTCCCGCACGAGGCGGGAGCTTAAGAAGGTGTACGCAACGGCGGGCATCATGAATACGGTTTCTAGATTAGGGTCCAGCTTGCGGTTCATCAAGGCCATCTGCATCTCATATTCGTAGTCCGAAATGGCCCGGATGCCCCGGAGGATCACGCGGGCCTGGCGGCGAACCGCATAGTCCACCAGCAGCCCGTTAAAGGTTTCCACCTCGACGTTGGAGCAATGCTGCGTCACGTCCCGCAGCATCTCGACCCGCTCCTGGATGGTGAAGAGAGGATTCTTCTCCGGGTTCTGCAAAATCGCCACGACGAGAAGATCGAAAATCTTGCTGCCCCGCTCGATCAGATCGAGGTGCCCGTTGGTGGGCGGGTCAAAACTCCCGGGATAGATGGCGATCACTCGCTGTGCCGGCACGCTGCTTCACTCCTGAGCCGAATCCATTTTCAATCTCGCTTCGATTATATGCAAGGCCCGCAGAAGCGTCAACGGCGGCGGAGGTTGGGTAGCGTCTCAGTTTGAAGTAAGGGCATGGCTTCAGCCATGCCGGAAACCCGGCGCCGACGGGGGGCTTCAGCCCCTGAGGTGCTTCCCTCAGCGGTTAAAACCGCTGGAGAATGCGCTGTTACGGCACGGTTGAAACCGTGCCCTTACGGTCCAGAAAAAATTCAACCTGAGACACTACCGGAGGTTGGGGGGATGAGGAGAGCTTGGATGAAGGCTGTTTATAAGCCGCTTCGTTGGGGATTCTCCGGGGTCGCGGATTTGGCGTAGTAGCCGGTGCGGGTGCGGACCGCGAGCCTCCCGAGCCGGGGGGCGTTGACGCGGACTTCCACCTTCCGGAATTTCCCGTCGAGAACGGAGTTGGTCGGGGTATAGGCGAGCACGTACTGATTGCGGATGTCGTTGGCGATGTCGTTGGCGATGACCTGGACTTCGTCGAGATTCTTGGGGAAGAAGGTGGAGCCGCCGCTCGCTTTCGAGATCGCTTCGAGCGCCCGCTTGGCTCGCCGCAACGAACGGGAACTCTCTCCGCTCAGCAGCCCCACGGTGTAGATCATCACGTTGGCCCGCTGGACGCTCTTGACGATCTGTTCGAGCGAAATGCGGCTGGCGTTGTCTTCGCCGTCGGTAATGAGCAGCAGGACCTTCTTGTCCCAGGTGGCCTTCTCCGCCAGGTGTTTCAGGGCCAGCTCGAGCGCGTCATAGAAGGCCGTGCCGCCCCGCGAGTCAATTTTCTCCAGGGCCTCTTCCAGCAGGGAAACGCTGTCGGTGAAGTCCACATCGAGGAAGGCTTCGTCGTTGAAATTCACGATGAAGACTTCGTCCTTCGGGTTGCTCGACCGGACAAACTTCAAGGCGGCCGTGTTGACGCCCTTGCGCTTGTCGCGCATGCTGCCGCTGTTGTCCACCACCATCCCCACCGAGACCGGGATGTCTTCCCGCTTGAAGATTTTGAGCTTCTGCTCGACATTGTCCTCGAAGACCTTGAAATAATCCTGCTTGAGGTCGGTGATGGGCCGGCTCGCTCGGTCGGTCACGGTCGCGTGGAGGACCACCAGGTCGGTCTCGATGCTGAGGCGGAACTCGTCCTGGTTCCCGGCCTGCCGTGGCGCAGCCGGAGGGGCGAGCGGGGAGCGGGTGGGCGCGGCGAGGTCCCCTTCCTTTTTTTCGAGCGCCGCCTTGCCTTCCGACGGCTGCTGTGCCAGCACCGCCGGTCCTGCCGCCAGGACTCCCAGCAGGCAGGCGAGCCGAAGGAATTGGCTGAGGGAAACGGAAGGTCGGCTTGGCAGAAATCGGATCGAGCGCTTAAGGCTGTGGCGCATAATAGCCAGACTTGCTGAAGAGTTGGAGGGGTGGCAACCCCCGCGGGGGGACCAGCTTCACTTGGATTTTCCGCCACTTCCCGTCGCGCGTGTCATTGTTCGGCTTATAACCGAGCACATAGACGCTGCGCAGTTCCCGCCCGATCTTGCGGGCGATATCGGGAAGGTCGTTCAAGTTTTCCACCGGAAACTGGCGCCCGCCGGTGGATTCGGCGATCTCGGTCATCAGCGACGGCCCCGCCAGCTCTTCCGGCGTGCGGCTGCGGCTGGAGTACGGTTCATAGATCCCCACCGCATAAATCTGCACGTCGGATTCCTGGACCGCCTTCTTAATGTCCCGTTCGGAGTAGCGGCTGTGGTTGTCGCCGCCGTCGGAGATCACCAGCAGAACCTTCCGCGCGTATTTGGCCTTCTTCATTTCATGCAGACCCAGGTACATCGCGTCGAACAAGGAGGTGCGGCCTTTGGCCTCCGTAAAATTCAGCTTGTTCTGCAAGGAAGCCGGATCGCGCGTGAAGTCGGAGATATGGAAGGGGCGGTCGTTGAAGCCGATCAGAAAGAATTCGTCGGCCGGGTTGGCGGCGCGGAAAAACTGCCCCACGGCCATCCGGGCCTTGTCAATTTTATCGGCCATGCTCCCGCTGGCGTCAAACAGCAACCCGATGGAGATGGGCACGTCCTCGCTGGTGAAGTGTGAAACCGTCTGCGGCTCCTGGTCTTCGAAAATTTTGAAGTGCTCTTTCCCCAGGCCGGTGACGAAGCGGTTGTAGGGGTCAATCACGCTGACGTTGACCAGGACCAGGTCCACGTCAATGCGGATGGGGCGCTGCGATCCCGCCTGCACTGCGCTTTCTTGCGGATCGGACGGAGAATTGGGCTTGGGAACTTTGTCTTCCGCGAACGCAAGGCCGCCAGAGAATAACGCAAACAGCAACACCAGACCCGCGTGTTTCATGCACTCTCCGGACATTGCGACCCTCGCGCCGCTCCCGGCCATTTTCGTAACTGTAGAATACCCAAAATAGTTTCCGACTGCAAGAGGGATTTTTTTCGCCGGATTTTACTCTTCCGGAAGCCGTTATGGTAGAATCAAATCCCGGGATGCGACGCAACCGTTTTCAGCCCGGGTCGGACGAGCCGCTGGGGAATTCAGGCTCGTTCCCGCCTCTTGTCTTTCCTGTCACGATGCGATTATCGAATCGGTGCTTCCCGGATCGGCGGCAGCGCGACTGCCATTCCGGGGCGGAGGAGCATGAATGAATCCGAAGTATGTCTTTGTAACGGGGGGAGTTGTTTCCTCGCTCGGCAAGGGGTTGGCAGCGGCCTCGATCGGCTGCCTGCTCGAAAGCCGGGGCTTGCGGGTGACGCTGCAAAAGTTCGACCCTTACTTGAACGTGGACCCCGGCACCATGAGCCCGTTCCAGCACGGCGAGGTTTACGTGACCGACGACGGGGCGGAGACCGACCTCGACCTCGGCCACTATGAGCGCTTCACCCACGCCCGCCTCACTCACGACCACAACTGGACCACCGGGCGCATATACGAGACCATCATCACCAAAGAACGCCGGGGGGACTACCTCGGCAAGACCGTCCAGGTCATCCCGCACGTCACCAACGAGATCAAGTCGGCCATCAAGAAAGTCTCCCACGACGTGGACGTGGTCATCGTCGAGATCGGCGGGACGGTGGGCGACATCGAGTCGTTGCCCTTTGTCGAAACCCTGCGCCAGATGCGCCAGGAATTGGGACGCCAGGAGACCGTCTTCGTCCACCTGACGCTGGTTCCCTTCATCCAGGCGGCGGGGGAACTGAAGACCAAGCCCACGCAGCACAGCGTCAAGCAGTTGCTCGAGCTCGGGATTCAGCCCGATATTCTGCTCTGCCGGACCGACCGCTTCCTCGCGCCCGACCTCAAGGCCAAGATCGCGCTGTTTTGCAACGTCTCGACCGAAGCCGTCATCACGGCGCGCGACGTGGATTGCATTTACGAAGTGCCGCTGATGCTGGGGCGCGAAGGGCTCGACGAGATCATCCTGCGTCATTTGAACCGGCCTGCCGCCGAGCGGCACATGGAGGAATGGGAGCGATTAGTCGAGCGCGTCCGGCATCCTGCCGACACGGTGACCATCGGCCTGGT
This sequence comes from Acidobacteria bacterium RIFCSPLOWO2_02_FULL_61_28, assembly GCA_001767035.1. Lineage (GTDB taxonomy): Bacteria > Acidobacteriota > Terriglobia > 2-12-FULL-54-10 > 2-12-FULL-54-10 > 2-02-FULL-61-28. The sequence continues at coordinate 1,626 of MEKR01000100.1, read as the reverse complement.
CGGCAAGTACGTCGAGTTTGAAGAATCCTACAAGAGCCTCAAGGAAGCCCTGGTCCACGGCGGCCTGGCGCACAACCTCCGCGTGGACCTGCGCTGGATTGAGGCCGAAGGAGTGGAGGGGCCGGACTGGTCCCGCCAGCTCGAAGACGTGGACGGCATCCTCGTGCCGGGCGGCTTCGGCAAGCGCGGCGTGGCCGGCATGATCCGCGCCATCGAATACGCCCGCACGCGCAAAGTCCCTTACTTCGGCATCTGCCTCGGAATGCAAACCGCCGTCATCGAATTTGCGCGCAACGCCTGCGGCCTGGAAGGGGCCGACAGCTCGGAGTTCGATCCGGCGACGCCGCACCGCGTCATCTACAAACTGCGTGAGCTGCGCGGCGTGGACGAATTGGGCGGCACCATGCGCTTAGGCGCGTGGCCCTGCCAGTTGGCTCCCGGCAGCTTCGCGCACCAGGCTTACGGCGCGCTCGAAATTTCCGAGCGCCACCGCCACCGCTACGAATTCAACCGCGAATACGAGGAGACCCTGGTCGCGCACGGCATGCGCCTCTCCGGGACCACGCCCGACAACACCTATGTCGAGATCGTCGAGGTCGCCGACCACCCCTGGTTCCTCGGCTGCCAGTTCCACCCGGAATTCAAGTCCAAGCCCTTGGAGCCGCACCCGCTGTTCCGCGCCTTTATCGGCGCGTCCTACGAGCACCGCCAACGGCGGCTGGGGAAGGCTGCGCCGGAAGCCGTGGCTGCTGGCCAAAAGCAGGTTGCGCCGGAGGTGGCCGCAACGGACTAAAGCCGTTCAACGCGAGGTCTCGTACTGCTTGACGTTCAAGGTCTCCTCACGAATACTGTACTCATGCCGATCCGCTACATCCTCAGTGAATACCTGGAAAGAGCGATCGCCCAGGCCGAATTTGACAAGCTGGAGGATGGTACGTTCGCCGGCCGCATCCCAACGTGCAAAGGTGTGGTTGCCTTCGGAGCCACGCTTGGGGAATGCGCCAGTGAATTGCGCTCCACGCTCGAAGATTGGGTGATTGTCGGACTCAAGCTCGGGCATCCGCTGCCGGTCATCGAGGATATTGATTTGAACAAGGAACCCGTCCATGAGTCGCTGGACTCCTTGTAAGCGGGGCGATTTCATTCGGCGCGTCCACCAGCTTGGCTTTGAGGGCCCGTTCACCGGGACTCGTCATCAATTTATGGTCTTCGAGCAGCACCGGCTTGCGATTCCATCGAATGCCGAATACTCGGTACCTCAGCTTCGTATGCTGATTCGAGAAATCGAAGGTATCATCGGTTTCGAGGTCCCACTCGATGACTGGCAAGAGCTGGGCTGAAGCAAGGAGCGGAGCCGCAGGCGCAGCGACTTTGCGTGGAAGTGGGGTTGTGCTATACTTGTATAGCAAGGAGGTTTGCCATGCTGGCCATCCGGCTTCCGGCTGCTATTGAGAAACGGCTCGAGAAGCTCGCCAAACGCACGGGGCGCACCAAGACGTACTACGCCCGCGAAGCGATTCTCGAACATTTGGACGATCTCGAAGATATCTATCTCGCGGAGCAGGCCTATGCCCGCATCCAGAGAGGCGAGTCCCGCACGATTCCGCTCGAAGAAGCCATGCGACG
>MEKR01000099.1 GCA_001767035.1 Acidobacteria bacterium RIFCSPLOWO2_02_FULL_61_28 | reverse complement strand
GTCCTGGCGTCCAGAGCCGAAGACGCCGTGTTTACGCTGAACTGGCTCTCGGCCACCGGGACCGGACTGCTGCTCTCGGGCATCCTCTCCGGACTGTACCTCGGTTTGGGTCCGCTCGTGCTGCTCCAAGTCTTTGTGCGAACGCTCTACCGCGTGCGGTTTTCCCTGTTGACCATCGCCGCCATGCTGGCGCTCGGCTTCACCACGCGCTTCGGGGGCCTCGACGCCACGATGGGCCTGGCGTTCGCCGGGACCGGCGTCCTGTTCCCGTTCTTCTCGCCGATACTCGGGTGGCTCGGCGTCGCGCTGACCGGCAGCGACACTTCCTCGAACGTGCTCTTCGGGAACCTGCAACAGATTTCGGCGCAGCAGGTCGGGGTTTCGCCATTGCTGGCGGCGGCGTCGAACAGTTCGGGAGGGGTGATGGGCAAGATGATTGACGCGCAGAGCATCGTGGTCGCGGGCGTCGCCACCGGCCAGGAAGGGCAGGAAGGCGAAATCCTGCGGTATGTCTTCTTCCATAGCCTCGCCCTCGCCGCCCTGGTCGGCTTGCTGGTTATGCTCCAGGCGTACGTGTTTACGTGGATGATTCCGGGAGGGTAGCGCCGGCCTCCCTTCGGCTACGCTCAGGGCAGGCTGGCCGGCCCATTGAGCCCCGGCCAGCCGCGGCGCTACAATGCGCTTCGTGTTTGGGAGCGCGTAGGATCTCACTGCAATGGATATTCCGAAAATTCTCGAATCGCTCGCCGCGTGGCTCCCCGCCATGGCCGCGCTGAGCGCACAGCCAGATTCCAGACCGCCGAATTCCGAAGGGGCAGAAACCGGCCCGCTCATCAATCTGTTTGACTACGAGTCGCTGGCGCGGCGGCGGCTCTCGCAACTGGCGCTCGACTACGTTTCCTCCGGGGCGGGCGATGAGATCACGCTGCGGCGCAACCGCGAATGCTTTGACGAGATTCGGCTCCAGCCGCGCGTGCTCGTGGGCGTAAGCAAGATTGACACGAGCCTCGAACTCTTCGGTGAACGGTTGGATTACCCCATCCTGCTCGCGCCCTGCGCGTATCAGAAACTCGTTCACCCGGAAGGCGAAATCGAGACGGCGCGAGGCGCAGCCGCTGCCCGCGCACCGTTCGTGGTGAGCACGTTTGCGACGGTGGCGCTCGAAGAGATCGCGCAGGCGACTCCGGCGCCGCTCTGGTTCCAGCTCTACGTCCACCCGGACAAGGCGTTCACCCGCGACCTGATCCAGCGCACTCAAGATGCGGGCTACCGCGTCCTGTGCGTGACCGTGGACACGCCGATCCTGGGCATCCGCGACCGCGAGCGGCGCGCCGGGTTCCACCTCCCGCCGGGGATCGAGCGCGCCAACCTGATGGCGCTCGGGACGGCCGTAACCAAGATGGGGCACTTCGAGGGGGGCGGCAACTACAGCATCCTCGATCCCGCCATCAACTGGGACACGATTGATTGGATTCGCTCGTGCACGAAGTTGCCGGTGGTCTTGAAAGGCATCCTGAATCCCGAGGACGCGCGCCTTGCCTGTGAGCACGGCGTTGCCGGGATCATTGTGTCGAACCACGGCGGGCGCAACCTCGATACGGTCCCTGCCACGATTGAGTCGCTTCCGGCCGTCATGGAAGCGGTCGAGGGGCGCATTCCGGTCTTGCTCGACGGCGGCGTGCGGCGGGGAACAGACATTGTCAAAGCCCTGGCATACGGAGCCAAAGCGGTCCTGATCGGCCGGCCGTACCTGTGGGGTCTGGGCGTGGGCGGCTCGCAGGGCATCGAGCAAGTGATCCGAATTCTGCGGATGGAACTCGAAGGCGCGATGGCGCTCTGCGGCACACCCAGCCTGCCTCGGATTACCCGCAGCACCCTCTGGCCGGTCTAGCCAGAAGAAAGCCCTGGGAGCTTTCAACTCTTGACGCGCAGTAATCGCTACGGATAGGATGGGTGCAGGAGAGAAGAGGGAATGAAGCGCAACGGAAGGAAACCCCGGATACGCGGGGAAGTGCTTATCGTGAATGAGGACGGTCTGCGCAAGCTGATTGACAGAATAGCGCGGAAAAAGCTGGGCCTGTCCGGGCAGGAAGCTTTGGAACGAATTGAAAACGGCCAAGCCGGGGATAACTTCATTTGGGGCGACCTTTCCGGGCTGGCTATTCTGCTGCGATAGGGCGAGGAATTGCCCGGCCCCTCTGGTTCCAACCCCGCCAAAATCATCAGGGAATTCCGCCAGCATATTGCGAGTTTACTCAACTCCACAGTAACAGATGCGCCGGTTTCGGAAGTCATCATGGAAGAGTCGCCGATCCGGTGGGGAGCCAGAATCGCTCTCGGTGGAAAAACGGGCGATCCAAGAGCGGCGCCCCGAGCCTGCCTCGGATTACCCGCAGCACTCTCTGGCCGGACAAATAGTCACCCAGTGTACGAGAGGCTGAAAGGAGGGCCGTAAGATGTCCTTTTGGGAGGTCGTTTTCGTCGTTTTCGCGGTAACGTTGGGAGTCTTCCTTGGCGGCTTTGCAAATATTCTGGTTCTTCAGTTTTTTGGTGATCATTGGCCGAGTGCCCATCTGGTCAGCACCAGCCTGGAGAAATTAGAAGCGACGCTGGATCGAATAGACGAAACATTGGGGGAGATTCGGGAGCAAATGGGCGACTAGACTCGCCTCGCGGGACGAGTAGGGGACTCGTGGACATGGACATCCAAATCCGACGCGCGATCTTAGCCGATGCCGCGCGCATTGCCGAGCACAACGCCGCGATGGCGCGCGAGACGGAGAACCTCGAGCTGGACCGGCAGCGGTTGCGCCGGGGCGTCGAGGCGGTGCTCAATGATCCGGCCAAGGGCTTCTACACGGTGGCCGTGGCGGACGGCCAGGTCGTCGGGCAGATGATGGTGACGTTTGAATGGAGCGACTGGCGCAATGCCACGTTTTGGTGGCTGCAAAGCGTTTACGTGCAGCCCGAATACCGGCGGCGGGGCATCTATCGGCGGCTCTACCAGCATGTGCTCAACGAAGCGAAGGCGCGCAAAGACGTTTGCGGGGTGCGGCTCTACGTCAGCAAAGAGAACGTTGCCGCGCAGCGAGTCTATGAACGGCTCGGCCTGAAGAAGGCCCTTTACGAGATGTGCGAAGTGGATTTTGTGTTAAGGCGGTAGCCACGGCATGCTTTCTATGCCGTGGGTAGTTTCCGAGTTCGCCCCCGTGAAAAAGCCCACGGCACAAACCCCGTGCCGTGGCTACCTCTTCCGCAAGACCTCCAAACAACATTCCACCGCCTCGACCATCTTTCCAAGCGGCAACCCGCGCGGCTGAGCCTTCTTCCCGCGCTGGCGCAGCGGCGGCACGTGAACGAAGCCGCAGCGCGAGCGATGTCCCTTCCGCTGCATTTCATGGCACGCGATGTAGAAGACGTGGTTGCAGAGATAGGTTCCGGCGTGATTCGAGTAGCTCACGGGGATGCCGCGCTTTTCAAGGCGCTTGCGAATGCGCTCGAGCGGCAGCGTGGACCAGTAGGCCACCGGGCCGCCGCGGACAATCTGCCTTCCTTTGCGCACCCGGCCGGCGTTGTCCGGCAGAGCCTCGTCGTCCAGGTTGAGGGCGGCGCGCTCCAGGCTGATCTTGTCGCGCTTCGGGGCCACGCCCAGACAAAGGACTGCTGCGGGGCGGAATTTTCGGATCAAGCTCCGGATTCGCTGGCCCGCCGAGACAAACTCGGTGGGCAGAATTTCTGTGATGAGGTCGTCGCTGCCGCGACGCTGGGCGCGCTCGGCGATCCGGCGGACGACTTGCTCGGAGGGATTGACCTCGACCGCGCCGTAAGGCCCAAAGCCGGTGAGCAGAAGTTTCATGGCAGCCGCTTTGATTCTAGCATTGCAAGGCTGCCTGCCCGCTCCCTTGCGGTCCACCCCGGCTTGCCGGGGGGACAGGTCACGGCTCGGATAATAACCTCCGCTCCCTTGCGGTCGCGGCTCGGACAAGCATCACAACATTTTCTCCCAGGGGCCGTTCGGGTCTATAATGCTGGAATCAAGAAGAGTTTTTTCCCATCCCGGCCGGTTCGTTGCGCCGTCGGAACGAGCGGAGAACCGGGGGCGGAAGGAGACACGACGGAAGATGACCATACCAAGAGTCCTCGCTGGTTTGTTATTGCTGGTGACGCAGGTCCCGGCCGGACTGGCGCAGTCGCCGCCGGATGCCGCGCCGTGCGTGGGCGGCAAGCCGGGCGCCCCGATCAAGATCGAGGTCTTCTCCGACTACCAGTGTCCCGCCTGCCGCTTCTTTTATCTGGAGACGATGCGCTCCGTGCTCTCGAACTACGCGGACGCGGGCAAGGTGTGCGTCGTCTATCACGAATTTCCGCTGAGCATGCACCCGCACGCTCCGGCGGCGGCACGGTACGGGCACGCGGCGTTGAGCCTCGGCGTGCGGCAGTGGTCGCAAGTAACCGATGCACTCTTCCAGGCGCAGGACCAGTGGGCCGCCACCGGGCAACTGGAGCCGGTGGTCGCGGCGGCCTTGAGCAAGGAGGACATGGACCGGGTGCGGAAGTTGGTGCAGGACCCGGCCATGAACCAGGCCATCCAGCGCGACATCGAGCTGGGGCGAAAGATGGAGGTCAACTCGACGCCCACCTTCTTCATCACCGCCAAGGGCAAGACCGAGAAGGTGGCTTCCGCGGTCCAGTACCCCATCCTGAAGCGGTACATAGACTCCCTGTTAGTAGGACAATAACCCGTGGCATGGCGCGTCTTGGAGTGGATCGCTCGTCTGGCGCTCGGAGCCTTGTTTGTCTACGCCGGGTACGTGAAGCTGCGCAACCCGTTTCTGTTTGAGTTGGCCGTGGATGGCTACCGGTTGCTGCCTCCGACCGGAGTCATCCTCGTGGCGCGCGGGCTGCCGTGGCTGGAAGTGGCGCTGGGGCTGCTGCTGTGGTCGGGATGGAAGCTCCACTATAGCGCGACGTTTACGGCGCTGCTGCTCGGAGCATTCCTGGTAACCATGACCATCACCTACGCCCGAGGGATCGAGGCGCAGTGCGGGTGCTTCGGCACGAGTGAGCCGATCAGCCCGCGCACGCTCGCCCGCGACTCGCTGATCTTCGTGGTGGCTGCGGGCCTGGCCGCGCGTGCCTGGTGGGAGTGGCGAGGGAAGGCCACTCCGAGCGCGACGGGCGCAATTTGATGCGTGAATTTCCCTTTGCTTCTGGCCGCGATAGTCAGGCCGCATCCCATGAAAAATCAGGTCGTTGCCTCGGTTGACATCCCCAAGGGAATTCGGTATAGTCGGCAACATCGAAAAGCTATGTACTGGCATGCACAGGAGAGGGCGGAAGGGAGAACGGGGCAGGCCGGAAGACCGCTCCAGGACGCGGGTCGGCCGATCCCCCGGGATTCCCAGCTTTCTCCCGGTTAGCCGCCACGGACACCACTGACAGGCCGAGTTCGCACGATCCAAACCATCTCGGCAATCGTGCCCGTTCTGTGCAGCCGGGCAATAGGGGGCAGCGGCCCTCGGAGAAGTTGGCCATGTCGGAGTCAGAAAAAGTCTCAATGATACAGGTCGAGCCCTTGCCGGAAGAATCCCTGCCGGAAGAAGCCAGACTGGAGGAACCCAGTCTGGAGGAACTTTCGCCGGAAGAGCTTTCTCCGGAAGAACCCCGGGAAGCGTCAGCCGAACCGGAGGAATTCAACAACCTCCTGAACTCGTATGCGCAGTATTCCCAGCCCGCCACGGGAACCATGCTGCACGGTCACGTCGTCAAGATCGGCGCGACGGAGGTGATCGTGGACGTGGGGTATAAGTGCGAGGGCGTAATCCCCCTGGACGAGTTCCGCGACGACTGGGGGAATCTCCGCGTGCAGCCCGGAGACGCCGTCGAAGTCATCATGGAGTCCCGGGAGGAGCGCGACGGTTACGTGACCCTCTCGCACCGAAAAGCCCGGCAGACCAAGGCCTGGGAAGACATTGAAACGGCCTACCAGCGGCAGACCCCGATCACGGCCCGCATCATGGAGAAGATCAAAGGCGGCCTGGCCGTGGACATCGGCGTGCGCGCGTTCTTGCCCGGCTCGCAGATTGATATCAAGCCGGTTCGGGACCTCGATGCGCTGCTCGGCCAGGAACTCCCCTGCCGGGTTGTCAAGCTGAACCGCAAGCGGAGCAATATTGTCGTCTCCCGCAAGATGGTCATCGAGGACGAACAGCGCCGGCTCAAAGAACACACCCTGGACCAATTGGCCGAAGGGGCGGTGTTGTCCGGGGTCGTCAAGAACCTGACGGACTACGGCGCGTTTGTGGACATCGGCGGGATAGACGGGTTGCTGCATGTCACGGATATGAGCTGGAGCCGGGTCAACCATCCCTCCGAGGTCCTTGCGGTGGGACAGGAACTCCAGGTCCGGGTGCTCCGGTTCGACCGGGAGAAAGGACGGGTTTCGCTCGGGCTGAAGCAGCTTCAGCCGGACCCCTGGGCCACCGTTGCCGAGCAATTCGCCGCCGGGACCCGCATCCGGGGCAGGGTCGTCAATGTCACCGATTACGGCGCTTTCGTCGAACTGGCCCCGGGACTGGAAGGGCTGGTTCACGTCTCGGAGATGACCTGGAGCAAGCGCCTGAAGCATCCTTCCAAGATTGTCTCGCCCGGAGAGGTTGTGGAGGTGGTGGTCCTGGAGGTCAATCCCCGCGACCGGCGCATCTCCTTGGGGCTGCGGCAAACTGAAGCGAATCCCTGGGCGACCCTGGTGGAACGCTACCCCGTTGGCTCCATCATTGAGGGGCGGGTGCGCAACTTGACGGATTTTGGCGCCTTCGTGGAAGTCGAGGAGGGCATTGACGGGCTGGTCCACGTTTCCGACCTGTCCTGGACGCGGCGCATCAAGCGCCCCTCCGAGGTATTGAAAAAGGGTGACACCGTCCGGGCGGTGGTCTTGAATATTGATCCCGAGCACCGCCGGCTCTCCTTGGGAATCAAACAACTGGAATCGGACGTGTGGGAGACGTTTAGCGCCAGCCATCACGTGGGGGACACCATTAGCGGCCAGGTCGTCCGCACGGCTACCTTCGGCGTGTTTGTGCGGGTGGCCGACGGGATCGAAGGGTTGTGCCACATCTCGGAGATTTCTTCCGAACCCGTCGAGAAACGCTCCATGCCGCTCGCAGTCGGCCAGGAGTGCGCCTTCCGGATTATCAAGTTGAATCCTGCGGAGAAGAAGGTGGGCCTGAGCGTGAAGGCCCTCCAGGAGGTTGCGGTCCGGCGCGAACCGGAGCGGCTGCCTCCGACCCACTCCACTTCCGGCGCCACCACAACCATTCAGGAAGTGATGGCCATGAAGGAACGGAATTCGCCCAAAAACTAGCCGGCGGCTGCGGCCCTCCTTCCGGAACGCGTCCCTCCAGAATTCCAGGCTGGGTCTCGCTAAGCAGGAATCTATTGCATGTGCCTGCCCAGGAGAGGCATACTATTTCGTTCCGCCCAGTGCGCGGCCGGCAGGCGCGGCTCGGAATGGAATCTACAGGAAGCGAAGAACCGTTCTCGCAAGGAGAAGGCAATCCCATGACGAAGGCCGATCTGATTGAGGAAGTTTCTCGCGCCGTCGAGATGACCCGCAAGGATTCCGAACTCATCGTGGATACGATCTTTGAAAGCATCGTCCAGGCGCTGCGCGCTTCCGACAAGATCGAGATTCGCGGTTTCGGCAGCTTCCGGACCCGGCAACGCCAGCCGCGCGTGGGGCGCAATCCCAAGACGGGCGCGCGCGTGGAAGTTCCCTCGAAGAAAGTTCCCTACTTCAAGCCCAGCAAAGAGGTGAAAGACCTCATCAACGCCTCCAAGCCCGTGGCCACTTCCCAGCCGTAGGCGGGTTGCTTCCCGGCCCCCCGCCGGGCGCGGGATTCCAGGATTCCCACCGCATGGATTACTTGTGGAGCCCGTGGCGGTACCAGTACGTGACCCAGGCCGCAGCGCCACAGGGCTGTATCTTCTGCGTCAAGAAGCAGGAGCAGGACGATGAGCGGAACCTGGTCCTGTATCGCGGGCTGAACAACTTCGTTTTACTGAATCTCTTTCCCTACACCACCGGCCACCTCATGATTGCCCCCTACGCCCATGTCGGCCAGCTCGCCGAGGCCGACGACGCCACCTGGACCGAGATGACGGCCTTGACCCGCAAAGCCGAGCAAGCCCTGCAGCGCGCCTACACGCCCGACGGCATCAACCTGGGAATGAATCTCGGCAAGAGCGCCGGGGCGGGCATCGCCGACCATATCCACATGCACGTGCTCCCGCGTTGGTATGCCGATTCCAATTTCATCAGCGTCATCGGCGAAACGCGCGTGCTGCCCGAAGCGCTCGCCGATACTTACCGCAAGCTGAAACCGCTGTTTTGATAGGTTTCTTTTCTGCCACAGAGACACGGAGACACCGCGAATTCCAAGGATTTCTTATCTCCGTGCCTCTCTGCCTCCGTGACTATTGCTACGGAATCCGCGCCGGCCAGATCGCCCGCAGGTAGACCTCGCCTCGTGTTATCAGTGATGACGTCATGCTGAGCGCAGCGAAGGATCTGCACATGCTTTTGGCTTCTTCTTGTCACTCGTCACTCGTCACTGGTCACTGTTTTCGTGGCGGCTGGCTGGGGCGCATCTCGACGCGGCTGATCATGGTTCGCGGGTCGGTGCGGAGCAAGTCCAGAACGGCCTGGGCCACGTCTTCCGGGTCAATCTTCCAGCTTGACCTCCGGCCCGGCTCCCGCTTTCCGCCGGGGTGCGCGCCAGGGTGAGCGCCAGGGTGTGCAAAGTCCGTCTCGACGCTGCCCGGCATGATGTAGCTGACGCGAATGCCGTCGTAGCGCAGGTCGAGCATCGCCGCTTCGCTGAAGCCGTTCAAGCCGAATTTCGAGGCGTTGTAGGCGGCGCCGCCGGCAAAAGCGTTTTTTCCGGCCAGGCTGCTGATGTTGAAGATATACCCGCCGCCCCGCCGCTTCATCCGGGGCGCGGCGGCCCGCACGCAATAGAAACAGCCCGTCAGATTCGTCCCGATCACCGCGTCCCATTCTTCCGGAGAAATTTCTTCCACCGGGCTGAAGAGGCCGATTCCGGCGTTGTTGACCAGGATGTCAAGGCCGCCGAAGCGCTCCTCGGCCCGCGCCATCAGCCGCTCGACTTGCTTGTAATCGCGCACGTCGGTCTCGACGGCGTCCACGCGGGACGGGGCCAGCTTGTTCAATGCGTCGGCAGCCTGCGCCAGGTCGGCGGCGTTGCGCGAGCCGATCACCACCCGCGCGCCGTGCCGCACCAGTGCTTCGGCAATCGAATACCCGATGCCGCGACTCCCGCCCGTCACCACCGCCACTTTGTTTTCGAGATTCGGCTCCATGCGCGCCTCTCGCTATCCTTCCTAGGATACTCAAGGCCTACCGATAGACATCCTTGCGGTGGCCTATGCTGAAAAAAACCGCCTCCTCGCCTTTCCAATAGAACAGCGCCCGGTAACGACGCGTAATGCGAAACGAAAAGACTCCAGGCATCTCTTTGATCCGTTTGGTATGCAGTCTTGGGTCGAGCCAATTCTCCCGAAAAATATGCTCCTGCCGCTCGAGGAGTTGTTGGACCGGTTTTGGTAACCGTAGCAGCTCCTCGAGAAAATCATCCGTCTTGTGAATCACCATTTAGGATTGTCCGGGAGGGGCTGTCCTGATGGCGCGGGCGTAGGCCTTCCGAATCTGGACGCTGTTCTCGTATTCGTTCAGACTTTCTTCCGGCACCAGGAGCAAGAGCTTGTTTAGCTGCGCCTTGATTTCCCGTATTTCCCGGAGGACGGTGGCCATCTGATTCTGGGTTGCGGGCTTGGCTGGCATAGACATCAGTTTATCACGGCGGAACCGATCCGGGGCTTCCCCCTCGCGGCTCGGATGGTGGTTTGACTTGGTTCCAAGGGGACGCCTATAGTGGGCGGGGGATGGTATGGCGTTTCTGTTCAACCCGCGTCCGGTGCGCTGGCTGGCGCTGGCGGGGATGCTGGCGGTGCTGGGCGTTACGCTCTCCAGCTACTTCCAGCGGACGCGGGAGCGCGCGCATCCGCGCCCGTCGCCGCCCCGGATCGCGCCGCAAATCAATCAGCAGACCCAGGCCTTTTCGCTCTCCAAAACCCTCGGAGACCACACCCTCTACACGGTCGAGGCCAGCGAGGTCACCCATTTCAAGAACAAGGTTGTCCTGCGCGGTGTTTCGATTCTTCTTTACGGCAAGCAAGGCGAGCGGCGCGACCGCATCGAAAGCCAGGAATGCGAGTACGACCCGGCCACAGGGTCGCTGTCCATCCCCGGCCAGGTCACCATGCAACTCGGGATTCCTGCGGCGGAGCCAGGGCAGGCGAAAGGGGAGGGGCAGGGCGGGCGCAGGGCAGACGGGACAGGCGTGACCGCTCCTTCACAGTCGCGGCTCGGATTGGATCGCGGCTCTGATTCAAAACCACCGCTCCTTCGCGGTCGCGGCTCTGATTCAAACGGCCCGGTCGCTTACGCTCCCGGCTCGGATTCGCGCGGAGCGGATACCGTTACCGTGGTAACCACGGGGCTGGCCTTTGACCAGAACTCCGGGATCGCCTCGACCGACCAGTTGGTGCGGTTTCTGTTTGCGCAAGGGCAGGGCACTGCCAAGGGCGCGGTCTATAACCCGCAAACCGAGCAGCTCACCTTGCGATCCGCAGTCGAGTTGGTCCTGAGCGAGCCGGGTCCTGCCGGGCCGGAGCCGCAACTATCAGAACCACAGAGGCACAGTGCGGCCAAGCCGCAACCAAAAATAACCGCAGAGGACGCAGAGATCGCAGGGAAAGTTTTGAGAAAAGAACAAGGGAGTACGGTCCTATCCAACAGCGGGGCGGCGCCCGACGATGACAAAGGTCTCACCCATGTTCGTGCCGCCAGCTTACGGTTTCAGCGCGACGAGTCCACGATCTATCTGGGCGGGCCGGTCGAGCTTACCCGCGACGCTCGAAGGCTTCAGGCGGGGGACAGCCAAATCCTGCTCGATGTGCAGCGCAACGCCCGGCGCGTCCGCTTGGAGGGAGGCGTGGTCGGCGGGGAGCAGCGCGAGGGCCGGACTTTGCGAGTTCAAGCCCGCCGGGGCCTGCTCGATCTGACCGAACAAGGCAAGCTCCAAGCCCTTCAGTTGGAGGAAGAAGTCGCCTGGGCTTTCTCCGCCGCCGAATCGCAGCGCGAAGGGCGCGCGCAGCAGTTAGAGCTTTTCTTCACCGAACCGGCGGGCACCGAACCGGCGGGCACCGAACCTGCCGGCGTGCTCCGCCGCATCGTTGCTTCCCGCGATGTTCAGATTGTCCTCCGCGATCCAAGTGTCTCTTCCACGCCCTCCACTGGTTCGGCGCCCCTCGGCTCCGCTCGGGACAGGCCCACCACAGGCCAACGGCTGGGTTTTCGTGGGCCGGTCCTGGGAGCCGGAACACAGACTCTCACTGCGCAGCAAGTGGAAATGACGATGGCCCCGGATGGGCAGACCTTGCGGCGAGTGGCCACGCCCTCCCGTTCGACCTTGGAACTTGTTCCCTCTAGCCCTGACGAAGAGCGGTGGCGGATCGTGGGGCAGGGGTTTGAAATGGGCTTTGACCCTGCCGGAAATCTCTCCCAATTCGCGGCGGAAGGAGACGTGCGTGTGGTTGCCGAATCCCCACGGCGGCCTGCGCGCCAGCGGGTGTCCACCAGCGACCGCCTGGCGGCCACGCTCGACCCCCGCGCGCGCTCGATCGCCCGCATCGAGCAGTGGGGACACTATCGCTATCAGGACTCCGAAAAGCAGGCCCGCTCCGAACGGGCCGAATACTTCGCGGAGCAGGAGCGGACCGTTTTGCAGAACGAGGCGGCGGTGTGGAATTCCACGGGGAAGCTCGCGGCCGACAAGATTGTCCTCCACAATGCCACCGGCAACCTTCAGGCAGAGGGCAAGCTCTCGACCACCTATCTTCCAACCCCTTCTCCGGGAGCGCAGCGGTCCGACCCGATTCACGTGGTGGCCGAACGGATGAGCTATGATGCGGCCGGGGAGACGGCGCAGTACGAAGGCCATGTCCGGCTCTGGCAGGGGATGAATCTTCTGGAAGCTGGCTGGGTGGAATTCGACCGGCGGGAGAAACAGTTGGAGGCGCGCGACCGGATTTACACGGTTTTTCCGCAGCCTCCTGCCAAATCCCCGACGGAACGGCAAGGAAATTCTTCCGCAAATTCCGCAAGGTCCGCACCAGCCGGGAAAACCGGAAATACCGAGAAAACCGAGCCAGCCGAGCCAACCGAAATTCGCGCCGACCGCCTGCTCTACAAACAGGACGAACGGCGGGCCATCTATCACGGCGGGGTCCGGATGCGCCACGCGTCCGCGAGCCTGACCTCGGGGGAACTGGAACTCTTCTTTGAATCCGCCCGAGCCGGAGCGCCGGCAGCCGACTCCCGAAGGATCGAGCGGGCCGTGGCCAGCCACGACGTGCTGATCCTGGACCCCGGAAGAAAAGCCACCGCCGAGCGGGCCGAGTATCACCCCGCGGAAGAGATCATCCATCTATTCGGGAAGCCGGCGGCGGTCCACGACCCGCTGCGGGGCGACACACAGGGGGTTCGATTGACTTACCGGATGGGCGATGATAGGATTCTCGTGGAAGGTGAGCCGGGCCTCCCTGCAGAAACCCGGCGGCAGGTCCAGCGGTAAGGCGATGCCCTTTCCTAACGCGGCCCCGGCCCGCCGGGGCTCCCGCCGAGGAACCCACCGGCATGAACGAAACCGGAAGCCATGCTCCAAACCGAAGACCTCACCAAGTCTTACAAAGGCCGCAAGGTCGTAGATGATGTCTCTCTGGAAGTCAACCGGGGAGAAGTGGTGGGGTTGCTGGGACCGAACGGGGCGGGAAAGACCACAACCTTTTACATCATGGTTGGCCTCACGCTGCCCGACGCGGGACGCATCCTGCTGGACGGCATGGACTTGACCCGGATGCCCATGTACCAACGGGCGCGCCTCGGGATCGGCTACCTGCCGCAGGAGCCTTCCGTGTTCCGCAAATTGACGGTCGAGGAAAACCTTCTGGCCGTCCTGGAGACGCTGCCTATTTCCCGGCGAGAGCGGCGGGTACGCTTGGAAACTCTTCTCGAACAGTTTGGTCTCGGACCCGTCCGCACCAATCGCGGGTATATGTTGTCGGGAGGAGAACGAAGGCGCGTCGAAATCGCACGCTCCCTGGTCACCTCCCCTCATTTTATCCTCCTCGACGAACCGTTCTCGGGCATTGATCCGATCGCCGTGCTCGATATCCAGCGGCTGGTGGGCCAGTTGCGCGATTCCGGAATTGGCCTGCTGATTACCGATCACAACGTTCGCGAGACGCTGAAGGTGACCGACCGCGCCTACATCATCAACAACGGACGCATCTTCCGCGACGGCCGGCCCAGCGAACTGGGCACGGACCCCGAAGTCAAGCGGGTGTATCTCGGAGAAAGTTTCGTCCTGGAGCACTGGCAGCCATGAGCTCCATGCAACCGCGGCTCCATCTCAAGGTTACCCAGAAGCAGATCCTGACCCCCAGCCTGGTGCAGATGGTCAGCGTGCTGGCGCTGAATAAGCTGGAGCTTCGGGAGATGATCAACCAGGAGATCATGGAAAACCCCATCCTGGAAGAGCTACAGGACGAGGGGGGTGCTTCGTCGGAAGAACTTGCAGAGTCCGAAGAGCGGGAGGGCGAGCCAGCCGATCAGGAACTCCTGGAAATTCTGAAGGACGAAGGGGCCGAGGAGTCCTTCGAGGACAGCGAGGTGGAGGGAGTTCCCGCCCCGAAGGAACCGGGCGAGATGGAAAAACGGGAGGCCGAGCCTTCCGAGCCGGAAATCGTGAAGGCCGAAGGGGCCGAGGACCCGTTTGCGGACATTGATTTCGGGTCTTTTTTTGAGGAGTACCTCGATCCCGGCTACCGCACGTCGGAGGCGGAGTCTGTGGAGCTTCCCTCCTTTGAGAACTTTCTCTCCAGCCCGACAACTTTGATAGACCACCTGAACTGGCAGTTGACCATGAACCATTCCCATCTGCGTCTGGAGGGCGCCCTGGAAGCGATCTTGGGGAACCTGGATGAGAATGGGTACTTGACGGCGACGCTCGAGGAAATGGCGGAGAGCAGCGAGATCGAACTGAAAGATTTGGAGGAGGCCCTGCGCGTAGTCCAGGAGTGCGACCCCGCCGGCGTTGGCGCGCGGGACCTGCGCGAGTGCCTGTTGATTCAGCTTCGCCTGCTGGGGGCGGAAGGCACGCCGGTCTGGAAGACCGTCAGCGATCACCTGAAGCAGTTGCAGAACAAGCAGTACAAGGAGATCGCGCGCGCCCTCGGAGAGCCGGTCGCGGAGGTCGAGGCCGCCGTCGAAACCATCAAGAAGCTCGATCCGTTTCCCGGACAGCGGTACAACAAAACGCAGGCGCGCCTGATCGAGCCGGATGTTTTCATCGTCAAGTCCGGCGACGACTACACCGTGGCCGTCAACGAGGATGACTTGCCGCAACTGCGGATCAACCAGAATTACCGCCGCCTGGCCGACCGTGGAAACGCCACCAAGGAAGTCCGCGATTACGTCAAAGAGCGGTTGACGTCGGCGTTCCATCTGCTCAAGAACATCGAGCAGCGCAAGCAAACCATCCTCCGCGTCTGCCATGCGATCATCCGGCGGCAGCGGGACTTTCTCGATTACGGCGTGGATTATTTGAAGCCGATGATGATCAAGGAAGTGGCCGAAGAGATCGGCGTGCATCCTTCGACCGTGAGCCGAGCCGTCGCCAGCAAATATGCGCACACCCCCCAGGGCGTCTTTGAGTTGCGCTACTTCTTCTCCGAAGCCGTCAGCGGCCCCTCCGGCGGCGACATTTCCCTGTTGATCCTCAAGCGGAAAGTCAAGAAGATGATCGAGCAGGAGGACAAGAACGATCCGCTCACCGACGACCACATCACTCTAATCCTGCGCGGGCAGGGGATCATGGTCAACCGCCGCACCGTGGCCAAGTACCGCGCCGACATGAAAATCCCCAGCACCCACCAGCGGCGCAACCGGCACTAACAGCAGACCTTCGCCCGTTTCCTGGGGGCCTTCTTTCCCGCCGTCGCTCTGGCCGGCACCATCCGAAAACGGATCACTCTGACGGTACCTTCGTTCTCCGAAGCCAGGATGTTGCAGTGCGCGACCGGCCCGGAATGCAGGTGAGAAATCCGGGTTAGCGGCTGTAATTTTCTGCGAGGTCACCGATCACCGGCAACTTGAAGCGCAGGCCCTGGTAAGCCCTCACCATGCAAAGGATCCAGCACGCCACCGTCAGCAACCCCACCAGCGCGCTCAGCAGACCCAGCAAGGCAAAGCCGATGAATCCGCCAAACCAGCCGCTCCAGACCACAATCCAATACAAGACGTTGAGCGCGCCGAAGACGATGATGGATTGCATGGCATGGAAGCGAACGGAGGGGCGTTTGTCAATCAAGAAGAAGATCAGACCGGTGATCCAGCCTGCCGCGTAGCACAGCAGGCCCGCGACGTTTTCTGGAATTCCAGTCGTTTCGATGGTTGCCGTGCTACCCGGGGCCGCTCCGGCCGGTTTGCCGCATTTCGCACAAAAGGACGCACCCGCGCCCACCTCAGCTCCGCAGGCAGAGCAAAAAGACATAGGACTCTCCCCCTCTCCCGTCGCTGGATTCGGCCCCGCAGAAGGCGATTGCTGACGCAAAGCATAACACTCCGCAACGCGCAAGACAATAAAGTTTCCACTTTCGGATCGCGGTGATGAGTCCACTCCCCGCCGGGCCGGTTTTCCTTCGCCCGGTTTTCGAGTAGTCTATTTCTGAGATGCTGGTGCAGTTTTTTTTCGGAACGGACTTGTTCGCAGGCTTGATCCAGATTCCGGAACAAATGGAGACGGGGCCGGGACGGAGGGCAAGTCCGGCCCCGGCCGCGGCACGGAATTCAGGAAGACCATGGCTCTGATCCCTCGGCCTCCTCGCCCCCGGCGATTTCTCGACCGGCTTCCCGTCCGGGATGTCAGCGAACTCCAGCGCGCCGAGCGCGTCCTCGCCACGGCCCGGGCGTTTCTGGCGATTTCCAGTTTTGCTGCAATTTATTTGGACCCCACCGAGCCGAGCCGGTATGCGCGCCTGGCGTACGCCTCGTTAGCGGTCTACCTGCTGCATAGTCTGATCATCGTAGCCTTCTTGCGAGTCCGCCGGAAGTCCACGCCTCGGTTCTCCCTTGTTCTGCACGCCGTGGACATCGTCTGGCCTGCCTACATCACCCTGTTTACCGAGGGATCGAACAGTCCGTTCTTTCTCTACTTCCTGTTCGTCTTGCTGGCGGCGGCCTACCGCTGGGGCCTGATCGAAACCCTGACCACGGCCGCCACGGCGGTCGGATTGCTGTTTGCCGAGGCCGTGCTGGTGTCGAGCGAACCGCAGTTTGCGGGGTTCTTTGTGGAGGGGCAGTTCGAACTAAATCGCCTGATTATCCGGGCGGCCTACCTGCTGGTCCTGGGTTTCTTGGTGGGGTATTTGGCGGAACAGGAAAAACTGTTGCGCGCCGAATCCCTCATGGTGGCCCAGGTGATGAGCAAAGCGCAGGTGGAACGGGGGCTGCGCGGAACGCTGCAGGGCGTCTTGGAGGATTTCCTCGGGCTGTTTGACGCGAAGCAGGCATTGCTCGCCTTCCAGGAGACTCGTACCGGCCAGGGCTTCCTGTGGGAACTAGGACGTCGGCCGGACCAGGACTCCGGCGTGATTCGCTTGACGGAAATCGGACCGGAGCAGCAGGCAATCTATTTTTTCCCCTCCGCGGCGGACACGTGGCATTACATCCGGCCCTCGCAACCAGGAGCCGCCGCCGGGGAGATACTCGCTTTGAACTCGGAGGGACGCCCGTTGCGCGATTTTCCCTGGCCGCTGCCCGGCTCGTTCTTGGCCGCACATCCCTTCTCGCATGCCCTCGTGGCCCTCACGGTCCACTTCCGCAGGGAATGGGTAGGACGTCTGTTCCTCCTCGACCCGCGGCTCGGTTCCCAGCGGAGCGAGGAGCTGTGGTTTGCGCAGACCTTGTTCCGGCGGGTGGCGGCGGGGGTCTACAACGTGTATATTCTGCGGCGCTTGCGTTCCCAGGCGGGGATGCTCGAACGCGCGCGGGTGGCCCGCGAGCTCCATGACGGCGTCATTCAGTCCGTCAGCGCCTCCGTGATGAGGCTGGATTTGCTGCGGCGGCAGGCCGGGGCAGAGTCTGCGGCCGGAGAGGAGTTGGGCCGCATCCAGCACATCCTCCGCCAGGAAGTCGTAAACCTTCGGGAGTTGATGGAACAGATGAAGCCGCTCGATCTCGATCCCGGGCAACTGCTCGAATTCCTGGCGGACCTCGTGGAGAAGTTTCGGCGCGAAACGGGCATCAACGCCCTGTTCATTTCCGATGTGGAGGAAGTGGCCTGGCGGCCGCGCGTGTGCCGGGAGGTGGCGCGCATCGTGCAAGAGGGATTGGTCAATGTCCGGCGTCACAGCGGAGCACGCAACGTGGTGGTGCGCCTGGGCAAGGAGAACGGCAGTTGGAGCCTGATGATTGATGATGATGGCAAGGGATTTCCCTTCGCAGGACGCCTTTCCCAAGCCGAATTGGAAGCGACGCGCCGGGGCCCTCTGGTCATCAAGGAGCGCGTCCGGGTCATCGGAGGAGAATTGACAGTGGATTCGACTCCCGGCCGCGGGGCGCGTTTGGAAATTGTGATCCCGGCAAGAAGTTCAACCGATTGAGGAACAAGAGTGAAGAAAACCTCGCCTCCTACTCGCATCGTGATCGCCGACGACCATGCCCTGTTCCGGGACGGATTACGGATGCTGCTGGAATCCGAACGGGGCTGGACGGTCGTCGGCGAAGCCGCCGACGGAGAGCAGGCTGTAAAGCTGGTGCGGCAGCACAAACCCGACATTCTCCTGCTCGATTTGGCCATGCCCCGGCTGCGCGGCCTGGATGTTTTGCAGGAACTCTCTTCCCTCTCGGAGTCCGTGCGCACGATTGTGCTCACAGCCTCCGTTGAAAAGAACCAGATCGTGGAGGCGCTGCAACGGGGGGCGCGCGGGGTGGTCTTGAAGGAATCGGCCACGGAGGTCTTGCGGATGGGCATCCGCGCCGTTCTGGCCGGGCAGTACTGGATCGGCCGCGAGAGCGTGGGCGATGTCGTCGAGGCCTTGCGCAACCTGACTCCTTCCTTCCGCAGCGACCAGGGCCAGCAGAAACCCTTCGGGCTGACTCCGCGCGAGCGCGAGATCGTTTCCGCCGTGGTGGCGGGATATTCGAACAAGGAAGTCGCCCAGCGATTCGCGCTCAGCGAGGATACGGTCAAGCATCATCTCACCAATATCTTCAACAAGCTCGGCGTCTCGAACCGGCTGGAACTGGCCGTGGCGGCGATTCATCACGGTCTGGCCGAGGAAATAATGTAGAAGGGCGCGGCGCCGGGGGATTCCCTATCGAGCCGCGCGCGGGAAGCTCCCCACGAGGTCTAGTGGTACTGGTGGTATGGTACTAGGAAAGGGGAGACCCAGGACCTACCAATGGCACATTCGTGCCATTGCCAAGCATTCTCGTCTAACACTACGATGAAGCTGGTTAGAATGGAGGGACAACTTCCCGGCTCTTCGGCGGGAATCGGAGGTCCCTAAATTATGATGAGAAACGGCTCTCGAATGAAGTGGAATGTCTGGTTGTGCTGCGGACTTGTTGCGGCAGTCTGGGCTGTGGAATCTTCCTCCGCCCAGAACAGGGAGCCCCTCGCGGTAGTCGCCGGGGAAGCGATCTACGACGAGGACCTGTTGCCCTTGATCCAAGGACAGATGCAGCAGATTCGGCGGCAGGAGTACGAAGCGAAGAGTAAGGCGCTGGAAAGCCTCCTCCATCAGAAGCTCCTGGAAGCGGAAGCCAAGAAGCGGAACGTCCCTGTCGAAAAGCTGCTGGAACAGGAAGCCGACGCCCGGGTGAGCGCGCCGACCGACGCGGAGGTTGCAGCGTTTTACGCCACCCAGAAGGACCGCATCAACCGCCCTCTGGAAGAGGTCAAAGCCCAAATCCAGCAGGTTCTCCGGCAGTCCAAAGTGGAGCAGGCCCGGCAGACCTTCCTGGAATCCTTGCGGGCGCGTTCCGAAGTCGCCGTCTATTTGCAACCTCCCCGAGTCGAGGTGAGTTACGATCCGGCCCGAGTGCGCGGGGATGCCGGCGCGCCGGTTACCATTATCGAATTCTCCGACTTCCAGTGCCCGTTCTGTGAGAGGGCTTATCGGGTCGTCAAAGAGCTGCTCGTCAAGTACAAAGGACAGGTGAAACTGGCCTACCGGGATTTCCCTTTGCGACAAATTCATCCGCAAGCGCAACCCGCTGCCGAGGCCTCGCGCTGTGCGGGAGACCAAGGGAAATTTTGGCAGTACCATGACCGGCTCTTTGAAAATCCGAGCCAACTGAACGGGGTTGCTCTGTTGGAACACGCCGTGGCTCTGGAGTTGGATCAGAAGCAGTTTGACGGCTGCTTGGCCAGCGGCAAATTCCGGGCGCAGATTGAGCAGGACCTCCAAGACGGAAACCGCCTCGGAGTGAACGGGACGCCGGCGTTCTTTATCAACGGCGTGGAGGTGAGCGGCGCACAGCCGGCCGCGGTGTTTGAAAAGATCGTGAAGGCGGAACTGGCCGGGATTCGGCAAGCGCGGCCAGCCCAGTAAGTCGGTTCCCCGTACTCTCGAGGCGAGGGCCGACCGATAATTTCCCCCTCCGAGACGGCCGTCGGGAAAGCGAGACCGGAACCCGGCGATAGGAGGAAACGTGAACCCAGCACTGAACAGTCGAGGGGCCAGGGCGCCGGCGGGAATCGAGCACCGGCGGCATCGGCGATATCATCTCTCGATTCCCGTCGAGCTGCGGTCCCCGGAGGAGGAGGTCCCCGCCGTCCGCACGGCGAGCCGGGACGTCAGCGCGAAGGGGATCTATTTCCTGGTCTCTCCCGGAGTCGAAATCGGAGCGGAGTTGGAATTCGATCTGGCTCTCCCCCCCCAAATGTGCCAGGGGAGGATTGTTCGTGTGCACTGCCGGGGGCGGGTCGTGCGTCGGGATATGCTGGAAGAGCAGGGTAAAATCGGCGTGGCGGCAGTGATTGACGAGTACGAGTTTATCCGGGAGGATTGAGGCCCACGTTCTTTCTCTCCCGGGCAGAAATTTCGCTTGTATTTTTTCGAAGAACTAAGCTATGATGTGTCGAAATAGGCAGTAAGTGTCCCCCCAGACGAGGCGGCGATGGAAAAAGAGAGCATATCTTTCGTGATGTTGTTTTGCGCTTTGATCCTGGTGAAGAAGGACAAGGCCACCATGGAGGAATCCGTAACGGTTGTGCCACTCTTTGGAGGAGCCAAGCTCCTGGCCGGCGAGCTGGCTTCGATGACTTGCGAATAGAACCATCCCCCTGAGTTTCCTCCCCAACCGCAATCATTCTTCCCCGGACCTCCCCCGCCTGTTCCGATTCCCTTGCATTCCGCGAAGGTTTGAGCTTATCTTGGCTTCAAGATGCAGAAGTCTGTGGTGTCGGTCCGCCCGCAAAACCCTCGCAAGGTTTCGTCTCCGAAATCATCCCTGACAAACAAGAAAGGGGGCAAAGCCTCCGCTCTCCGCGAGACCGGCTTGGTCATTCTCACCGGCATGAGCGGGTCCGGGAAAGGCTCGGTTCTGAAGGCGTTCGAGGACTTGGGCTACTACTGCGTGGATAATCTGCCGTTGGATCTCATCCGGAAATTCGCGGAGCTATGCCGCAGCAGCCGGGAAATGCGCCGGGTCGCCCTGGTGGTGGACATTCGGGAAGGAACGGCTCTGAAGCGATTTCCCGCCCTCTATGGCCGGTTGCGCGGGGAGATGCGCCCGCTCCTGATTTTCCTCCAGGCCAGCGACGAATCTCTCCTCCGCCGGTTCAGCGAGACCCGCCGTCCCCATCCGCTCGGCGGCCGCCGTCCGTTGCGCGAAGGGATCGCGGCGGAGAGAAAATTGCTCGCGCCGATCCGGGATTTGGCCGACCTGGTGATTGACACGAGCCGCTTCAACGTCCATGACCTCCGCCGCTACATCGCAGAGCACTTTTCCGCCGCGACGGACGACCGCTCCATGGTGATTTCCTGTGGCAGCTTCGGCTATCGCTACGGCGTGCCGCCCGACAGCGACCTGGTCTTCGACGTCCGCTTTCTTCCCAATCCGAACTATCTCCCCCGCTTTCAGCCTCTCTCCGGCAAGCATCCCGCCGTGGCGAAATACATTCTCTCGTTTCCGCAGACGGAGGAATTCACGCGCCGGATTGCGGATTTGTTCGATTATCTGATCCCGCATTACATTCGGGAAGGAAAAAGCTACCTGACGATCTCGTTCGGCTGCACGGGCGGCCGCCACCGCTCGGTGTTCATCGCGGAGACCGTCGCCAAGAATCTGGCGGGCCGCGGATTCCGAACGAAGGTCGTTCACCGGGATGTGGGAAAGTAGGCGGCGGGTTGTCGAGTTGGCGAGCTGTTAATCCAGGCGGGAGCCCCCGTCCACATTCAGGGCCTGTCCGGTCATGATGCCGGAATCGGGCGAGGCCAGAAAGAGCGCGGTCGCCGCGACATCTTCGGCGGTGGGAAGCCGTCGCAGGAGCAGGGAATGGCGGGCGGCTTCGAGCCGTTTCTCGGGACCGATCCCGGACATCTTCTCAATTTCGCGGTTGACCTTGTGGTGCATCTCGGTGCCTAAAACCACTCCCGGACAGAGCGCATTGACGCGGATTCCGTAGGGTCCTGCTTCCGCCGCTAGGGACCGCGTGAGGCCGAGCAGACCCGCTTTGGTTACCGCGTACGGCGCGGAGAAGGGAAACGCGGCCCGCGCCGCGATGCTGGACATCATGATAATCGAACCGCGACGCCGGGCCATCATCCCCGGGAGCGCCGCCCGGCAAACATAAAACACGCTGGTCAGATTCATCCGCAGGGTCTGGTCCCACTCGCTGTCCGGCATTTGGTGCAACGGAGCATTGGTGGTGAAGTAGCCGGCATTATTTACCAGGATGTCAATCCGCCCGAACCGCGCCTCGGCCTGACGCACCATTTCCCGGACCGCCCCGTCGTCACTTACGTCGCAGGGCAGGACCAGCGCTTGGCGGCCGAGCGTCCGGATTTCGCTCGCCACCTCTTCCAGGCTGGACGCGGTTCGTCCGGCCACGGCCAGATGCGCCCCCTCCTGGGCAAACTTCAGCGCAATGGCGCGCCCGATCCCCCGGCCACCGCCGGTCACTAATGCCACTTCATCGTTGAGGCGCATGAATCGGTTCACCTTCCATGAAAAGACCCGGGCGCGAAACTCCGTCGGGTTCAGCCGCTCCTCAGATTTCGCCTTCCGAGAAAAGGGCGCCCACTTTGTCGAGCACTTCCCGAACCTGCGCTGCAGGAAGCCGGTCCGCAAACTCTGCGCGGCGTGCGCGCCAGTCCAAGCTCTTCACTTGGTCCGATAGCACTGCTCCGCTTACCGCCAGACCTGCCGGAATGAGCACTTCGAATGGGTAACCTTTGATCTGACTTGTAATCGGGCAGAACAGAGCCAGCCCCACCTTCCCGTTGTACGCTGCCGGCGAGAGAACCAGCGCGGGGCGCCGGCCCTTCTGCTCGTGGCCGGCTTGCGGCTCGAAAGAGAGCCAAACGAGGTCGCCTTGTTGGGGCACGGTGCGGCGCCGCGCTACCATCCTTCCCGTCCCACCGGCCTTCCAGTCTCCACCTCGTCGTGGAGGTTGGTCTTGCTGACCCTGGCCAGCAGGTCCTTGAGGCGAGCCTTGCGCGCGCGAATCGGCGCCGCCACCAGACGGCCTTCCGAGACCGACAACTGGACTGCCGTCCCCTCGCGCACGCCCACGTCCTGCGCAAATGGCTTTGGAATTCGCAAGGCCAAACTGTTGCCCCACTTCTGGACCTGAACTCGCACCATCGTCCTCCTTCAAGGCTGTATCTACAAAGACTATACTTCTACCCGGGGTTTGCAGTCAATCGTCCCGGGGAACCGAGGCGGGGCAGTCCTCATTCGAACTCCCTTTGGTTTGCCGGGAGGCCCGAACAGTCCTGTGCGCAGGAACGCGTTTTTCTTCGGCTCGGGCCACGGGTTAGGAGGACGCAGGGGGAGGCAATTCGATGTTTCGCAGGAATTCGGCGTTGGCCTCCGGCAAAGTCACATTGATGTACATCCCGGAGCCGAGTTCAAATCCCGCCGTTTTCGTCAGTCGCGGGATCAGGCTCAGGTACCAGTGATAGTAGCGGCAATAGCGGTTCTCGCTCGGCGCCGTGCGGATGACGTAATTAAAATCGGGATTGCCGAGTCCGTGGTACACCTTGGCCAGGATCAGGTGCAACGTGCGAGCCAGATCGCTCATCTCCTCCGCGTGCATCTCCCCGAACGATGCCATGTGGCGCCGCGGATAAATCCACATCGAAAACGGAGTCAAGGAAGCGAAGGGAATGAAACTCACAAAATGCTCCGTTTGGTGGACGATCCGGGTTCCCTCGGCCAGTTCCTCCTCCATGACCTTGCAAAACAGGCACTCGCCGCAGTCGTCATAGAAGCGCAGCGCCTCCTCCATCCGGTTCCGGATATCGGGAGGAATGATGGGGGTGGCGATGATCTGCGAATGCGGATGCTCGAGCGAGGTGCCCGCCGCCGAGCCGTGGTTCTTGAAGATGGTGACATTCTCAATCCGGGGATCGTGGATGAGGGAGAAGTATCGCTCCTTATAGCATCGGATGATGAGTTCCACCTCCTCTTCCGTGAGGAGCGCGGTGGTGGCGCTGTGGTTGGGGGTCTCGACGACCACCTCGTGGAAGCCGACGCCGGCCACGGTCCGCTTCAGCCCCTCGGCTTTGCGGAAGAATTTTCCCTCGCTCGAAAGGGCGGCAAATTTATTCGGGACCACGCGGACCTGCCAATTCCCATCGCGCGTGATTCGCAGGGACTCGGGAGGAGCCAAGTGCTCGTTGCCCGGGCAGAACGGACACTTCTCGGAGTAGGAGGGAAGCGGCGGCGCGTCGCCCCGCTTCTGCACAAATTCGTGGGGCCGCCGCGCCCGCTCGGTCGCGATAATCACCCACTGCTTCGTGATCGGATTCTGCCGCAGTTCTGGCATCGGAGCAACCCCCTTGGTTGGAGTTACGCGTCGTCGGGGATACCGGAATCCAGCCGTTCGGTCAAACGATCTTTCTCGTGCTGGATCGTCTTTCGCACCGGCAAGGCATCCTTGGCACCCAAGAGTAGCAGAGTCCAAGGCAAGGAAACAAGCGACTGTTCACATGCTCCGCGGGTTCTCGCGCCTCATCGCTTCTGCTCAATGGAATCAATGAACTAGCTTCGTTTTGAAACGGAGAGACAACCTCGTCCCCATGTCGGACCGTCCAAGTTGGTTGAGTGTACCAACAAACGGAGTTGGGAGGAGGAACAATGAAGATGCAGAAAGCAGCAATGGTCTTGTTTTCGCTTGTTACGGTAGTCTGCTGGAGCAGTGTCCCGGCGCTGGCACAGCGCGGGCGTGGCGGTGGAGGTGGAGCAAATCCCGGCGGCGGCATGGGCGCGGCGGGAATGCATGGCGGAATGCAAGGCGGGATGCCGGGATCACAAGCCGGCCAAGGGCCGCAGCATCCGGATATGGAGCATCCCGGCACAGGCCGTCCGCAGATGGGTCAAGAGGGCAGACAGCGGGGCCAAGAAGGTAGCCAGGAAGGCAGAATGAGTGGGCGCTCGGAAAACAGGCCCGATGCGGGCCGTCGCACCGCGTCCGAGCATCTGGCGCAGAGTCCCAAGCTTTCGTCCAAAATCGAGGGCCTCTTGCCTGCTGGGACAAACCTCCAGCAGGAAGCGGCGGGATTCAAGAATCTCGGTGAATTCGTGTCAGCCGCCCACGTCTCGCACAACCTCGGCATCCCGTTCGACCAGTTGCAGACTCGCATGGCCAGCGGCAAGAGCCTGGGGGACGCGATTCACGAACTGAAACCCGACGTGAACCACAAGGCCGAGGCCAAGAAAGCCCAGGAGCAGACGAAGAAGGACCTGAAGGAGTCGGGGTCGTAGTTCTTTCGGTTAATTCGGTTCTCTCGGAGCGGAGAAATCGGATGTCTCCTCCGGTGTCATGAGGGAGCTGTGCTCCCGAGCGGAAGGCAGCGAAGTTCCTGCTCTCCGGAGCAGGTAGAGTGTTCCCCCCACCAGCGCGGTGGTGGCTACGATCCCGCCTTCGGGTCCGTAGCTGCCGCCGTGGAGCCAGATCAACCCCGAAGCGGGTACGGCGTGCCAGGGCATCTCGGCCACCACCAGCCCGCTCACTGGATGCCCGAGCGCGAGCAGCGCCCAGTTCCAGCCGAAGTGGAACCCGACCGGCAGCCACAGCGCGCGGGTCTTCAAGTAAGCGAGTCCCAGCAGCACCCCGGCCAGGATCGTGTTCAGGATGCTCAACCGCGTGGCGTGCGGGTTCGTGGCGTGGAGCCAACCAAACACGACCGAGGAAACCGCGACGGCCACCGCGCCGTTGCTCCCTTCGATGAGCCGCTGGAAGGCGTAGCCGCGGAAGAGGGTTTCCTCCGTCGTCGCGGAGATGACGAGGATGGCAGTGACCGCAGCGAAGGCGAGCACTCCCGTGCCCGCCGCGCCCGCGCTTTCGAAGCGGATCGCGCCGATCCCCCACTCGACGGCGGTCAGCCCTGCCACCAAGGCCACGCCGACGCCATACCCCGTCCGGAGTTCCGCCCACGACTCCCGTCGCCAGACGAACCCGATCGAGACCAACGGCTGGCGCTCCATCCAGCGCAGCAGCAGCCACGTCGAGCCGCCGGTCGTCGCCGCCAGGACGCCCACTTCCAAGGCCACCGATTGCGCGTGAACAAAGATCGAGGCGGCCAGACCGACGGCGAACAGCCCCGCGATAAACAGGACCACGAACAGCGCCATCCGCCACCCGGCGCGCAGGCGGCTGTCCGCGAGCAGGAAGTAGTCGCTCACGCTCATGTCTTTAGAGACTGTAGATGAGGGAGGCGGGTTTCGTCCAGCCGGAAGTTTCTTCGAGTGGTCTCCATCGCGTGTTAGCGGTTAACTCTAGTTCGCCAGTAACCTGGACGACGACGCGCATGAGCCACTGCGACGACCCGCAGCAAGTCGGCGGTGAAGCTGTAGATCAGAAAGTACGGAAAACGAGTCAACAAGAGCCTGCGTAGGTCCGCATCAATTGGAGAACCAAGCTCAGGGTACTCCAAGAGTCGCTCTATCGCGTGGCGCACCTCACTACCGAAGCGCTCGCCAAGACCCCTGACATTTCGCTCGTAATAGGCTGCGGCCTCGACGAATTCTTGCTCCGCCTCAGGGTGAAACTCATATCTCATCGCCGAAGACGCGAGCCCAGGTTCTCAAACACACGCTCGCCGGGAACACCCTTCACCTTTCCTTCCACCAGCTCCCGGTGTCGCCTCTGCGCCTCTTCGAGCCATGCACGTTCGACGTCGGCCTCAGCCGGAGCATCGAGTTCGGCTATGAGCGAGCGGAGCAGTTCCACTTTCTGCTCTGCGGTTAACGAGCGGATCTCTTCCGCAATCTTTTCAACTGCGTGAGCCATA
>MEKR01000098.1 GCA_001767035.1 Acidobacteria bacterium RIFCSPLOWO2_02_FULL_61_28 | reverse complement strand
GCTCGATCATTACGACTTGTTCGGGCGGAAGGTTCAGTTGCAGTGGGAGCATGTCAATCGAGTCCACGTATCCCTTGGCATGAATCTGGATATGGCCGAGGTACGAGTCCGTGATATTTCTGACCATCATATCCTTGAACCAAGCCGTAACGGACACGAACACGAGGACAAAAATCATTCCCACCGCGATCAGGCCCAGCGTAAAGAACGTTCGCCTTCGGTAGCGGAGAAGATTTCTCAGCGCGATCTTCATCGAGTTACGCATGCACCCTCCTTCCGGATTCTTCCCGGCTAACCAGCCGTCCGTCTTCCAGCGTGATCACAATCTCCGCCTCGCCAATGATTCGCGGGTCATGCGTGGAAAAGATAAAAGCAGTGTTGAAGTCGGCTCTCATTTTCTTCATCAGGTTAATGATGGAGTACGCGGTATCGTGGTCCAGGTTCGCCGTAGGCTCGTCGGCAAGCACAAGCTTCGGTCTGGAGACCAGTGCACGCGCGACGGCGACACGTTGCTGCTGACCGCCGGAAAGCTGGTCCGGGAACTGATCTTTCCTGCCGGCCATACCGACCGCCTCCATCAGATCAGCGACTCGCTTTTGGCGCTCCGGTTCGGGCCGGGTTTGCACCATAATCAACGGATACTCCACATTCTCGGCGGCAGTCAGAACCGGCACGAGATTGAAGTTCTGGAACACAAAGCCAATGTTTTTTCCCCTGAACTGCGCGGCCTGTGTGCGGTCAAAAGCCGCAACGTCGAAGCCGCCGACTCGAATACGGCCCGTCGTGGGCTTGTCAAGACAGCCGATGAGGTTTAGAAGCGTAGTCTTGCCGCTCCCGGAAGGTCCCACGAATGCCACAAACGATCCCTCTTCGATGTGGAGGTCAATATCCCGGACGGCCCAGACCTCCACAGCCCCGAGGCGGTACATTTTCGATACCTTGTCCATCTCAACCAGAGGCATTAGTCACCTTCTTCCTCAACGGAAATACGCCTTCCGCATTGCGTCAGTGGTTACTATGCGGGCTTCGTTCGTAGCTGTGTTCGTCGCACGGACGCAGGCAGAACTGACCATCCCGGTGAGGTGAGCGAGATAGCAGAAGGCCCGCTCTTGGCAGATGGGCGCGGAGGGAAGCCAGGAACTGGGTCTGACCCCGCTGACGCCGATATTGCTATCGGCGAGACCGAGCGCGTTTGCGGGTGCCCTTGGCTCGGGAGGTCCTGCGGGCTGAGGCCTTTTTCCTGGGAACAGTTTTCCGGGCAGTTTTCCTCTTGGCTACCGTTCTAGCAATTCTCCTCTTGGCTACGGGTCGGGCCGCTTTGGCTCTGGCTTTCTTCTTAGGGGCAGCCCGCTTGGCTGTGCGAGCAGCCCGTTTGGGAGCAGCCTTCTTGGCCTTTTTTACCGGGGCGGCCTTTTTGGCCTTTGGCGCAGCGGCCTTGGCGGCCGGCTTGGCCTTCTTCTTGGGCGCGGCTTGGGCCGGACTAGGCCGGGGGGCCGGAGCGACCCGGGCAGGCCGGGGCGGAGCGGCCACTGGTGCCGGCTTCACTGGCACAGGTTGCTGCCGTTCCATCATCGGCTCCGGCGCTTCCTCGGGGACAGGCACTTCCGGCAATTCCTCTTCTTCGTCCTCTTCGTACTCCAGCCGGAATCCCTTTTCTTCTTCCTCGTACCCTCCGGTCAATTCGTCAAATTCATCTGCGTCGTCATCATCCAGCGCCAAATACCGGATTTCCTCGCTGCTCATTTCCTTCCTCCTCGTCCCCAGGAGCGATTTCGCTTTCCAATAAACAGGTTGCCTGGCTGGTCCCGCCCGGATGGGAGCCCCGAATCCGGCTTGCTTCGGTAAAAACCAAGTCCCAAATGGGTTGTAACGCATCCGAAAGAAGGTTGTCAAGCCGAATTCGTCCATCTCCTGATACACTCAGAAGCACGGCCCGGAATCCCGGCGGGCTACGCCCCGCAACGCGGTGCGACCACCCGTTCCGAATTTCGGAGAAGGGGAGCCTCGTGACCTGGGTGACGCGTTCTTGCTTCACGGAGAAACCGGGTCTGGGGAGAAAATCCCTACCAAGACGATGGCCCAACAAGCGGTCGAACATGTGCGCCGATTACGAGGGGGAGCGCAATCCCATCTGATGCGCTGCGAAGACGGTCACTACTATGTCGTCAAGTTCCAAAACAATCCCCAGGGCACCCGCATCCTGGCCAACGAGCTGCTTGCCGGAAAGCTCGCCCAGGCCCTGGGCTTGCCGGTGGCCCAGCCGGAAGTGATCGAGGTGAGCGAGTGGCTGGTCGAGCACACCCCCGAACTGTTCATCGAATGGCAGAACCAACGCGTGCGGTGCGCGAGCGGCTTCCAGTTTGGCTCGCGCTTCCCCTGCGATCCGCTGCGCATTCCCGTCTATGATTTCCTCCCCGACCCGCTGCTCGAAACCGTCGCCAACCGGGAAAGCTTCCTGGGAATGCTGGTTTTTGACAAATGGACGTGCAACACCGATTCGCGCCAGTCGGTGTTCTGCCGCCGGTCCGGAGACGACTCCGCGTGCTACGTGGCCACGATGGTGGACCAGGGATTCTGTTTTAATGCGAATGAGTGGAATTTTCCGGATGCGCCGCTGCGCGGCGTCTACATGCGTGCCTGCGTCTATGCCGGAGTCGTCGGGCTGGAGTCCTTTGAACCGTTCGTCAGCCGCATCGAGAACCTGGACGAGGAATTCCTGGAGGAGGCAGCGGCCTCGGTGCCCCCCGAGTGGTACGAGGGCCGGACCGACGAGCTGCGGGCGCTGCTCCAAACCCTGGCAGCGCGGCGCCGGCGGGTCGCGCCGATGATTCTCCAGTTGCGGCAGTCCCCCCGGCAACCTTTTCCATCCTGGAGGAACGATGCCTGAACCAAGAAGAAATTGTGAATACGTTCTGGTCCACTACGCCCCGTCGGCAGTGCGAGAGACCCGCATCGCGGTCGGGCTATTTCTGTTCGAGGCGTCCGGGCGGCTGGTGGGCCAGCGCCTGACCGAGGACTGGCGGGCGGTCCGCTGTCTCGACCCGCAGGCCGATCTCGAGATGCTGGGAAATCTGCCGGCGCACTTCGAGCGGCTGGCGGCGGAAACCGTGTCGCCGGAAGAAACCTTCTATGGGCGGCTGCGCGGGATGGAACAGGAATTCTCCGGGGCGCTCCAGATTTCCCCGCCGCGCGGAGTCCAGACGGCCGATCCGGAACAGGAATTCGAGCGGCTCTTTGAAGAGTACGTGGCTCCCCGCCGGTCCCCGCGCCCCAAACGCCCGCTGCGCTCCG
Organism: Acidobacteria bacterium RIFCSPLOWO2_02_FULL_61_28; assembly: GCA_001767035.1. Lineage (GTDB taxonomy): Bacteria > Acidobacteriota > Terriglobia > 2-12-FULL-54-10 > 2-12-FULL-54-10 > 2-02-FULL-61-28. Next base: position 16,496 of record MEKR01000098.1, on the reverse strand, counting down.
GGAGCCGCCCCTGGGTGCGCGCGCAGGTGGCCGAAGCTCTCCGTCGCCACGGCCTGTGGAACCGTTTTGAGCGAGACGTCTCCGTCGAGCAATTCACCGCGCCGGGAGACGCCTTTCGCATTGATTTCGGCTGCCGGCCCAACGGAGTGATGCAATACCTGCACGCTCTTTCCCTGGAACGCGACTGGACCCAGGCGAAGCTGCTCGGATACACGTTCTGGCGAATCCGCGAAAACACCGCGGCGCGCCTGACCGCCATCGTGGCCGACGCCGACCCAGCCTTCCCGGCTGTCCGCAGTTGCCGCCGGATTCTGGCGGAGGCACAGATTGCTCTCGAACCTCTCTCCCGCCTCGACTCGTTTCTGGAAACCGTGCGACACGAGTTTGGGCCGAATTGATCCGGGGGCATGGGCTGTCGGATCTGGAACTCGCGCCGGGGTTCGAGATATGAAACGCGGAAAGCCGTATGGCTGCTGATCCCGAGCGAGTACCCATCAAGGCCAGTCTCCGCAAAATCCTTTGGCGCCCTCACCGGCTACGTTACAATAGGCGAGGATTAGGAACTGGAGAGCCGAGATGGCCCTGATGCTTCAATCGCTGGGTTTTCTCCCTTCGCTGACCGTGACCGCGGTCGTGGAGGGCCTGATCCTTGCTTTCCTCATCTATCAAGTCGTGCTGCTGATTCGGGGAGCGCAGGCCACTCATTTCCTGGCGTGGGTGACCTTGCTGGCGGCATTTTACTTTGTCGCGCAGTGGGGGGGATTCGCGACCGCGGAATGGCTCCTCGCCAATGTTTTTCCCTACCTGGTGTTAGCCACCATTATCATTTTCCAGACCGAGATTCGGAGGGGCCTGTCGAAACTCGCGCGGAATCCGTTCCGCACGCGGTTCTCCTCGTTCGAGGCCCGGCACGTGTTTGAGGACATCTTGCTGGCAATCAGCCGCCTTTCTTCTCAGAAGATCGGCGCATTGGTTGTGCTGGAACGAGAGTCTGCCCTCCGCACTTACACCGAGAGCGGCATTCCCTTGGAAGCCCGCCTGAGCTACGACTTGCTGGTGACGGTCTTCCAGCCGCGGGCGCCGCTCCATGACGGCGCGGTCATCATTCGCAGGAACAAGATCATCGCAGCGGCCTGCTTCCTGCCCCTGAGCGTCAATCCCATCTGGGGGACCCAGCTCGGCACGCGCCACCGCGCCGCCGTGGGCATCACGGAAGAGACCGACGCCGTGGCCATTGCCGTTTCTGAGGAAACCGGGGCCGTCTCGCTGGCGGTGAGCGGGTCCATTGAGCTGGACATCTCGATCGAGCGGCTGGCCGAGCGCCTGGGCAAGATATTCGGGTATCCCCGTCCGCCGTCCGCCCCTGTTCCCAGCCACACGATCCCCATCGAGGAATCGCAGCCCGCCGGACGCATTCCGCGGGGCGGGACCGCATGAACGGATATGAACCGGCTGCGGGAGGTGGTCGCCGGAATTCCCGGGGCCTGCCTGGGTCCGCGAACCGGGCGGCGCAGCGCCGTCGCGATTCCCGTGCCGAAGAGTTCACCAAAGATAATCAGGGCTCGGAGTGAACATGGCCCATTCCCATGAGAAGGAACTCTTCGGCACCGACGGGATTCGCGGCGTGGCGGGGGAGCCTCCGTTGGATTCCGACACCGTATTTGCGGTGGGGTTCTGCCTGGGCCAGTCGCTCCCTCCCAAGGCGTCTGCTCGCTGCGTGATCCTTGGCGAAGACACCCGAGAGTCGAGCCGCTGGATTGCCGAAACGGTCGCCGCCGGGCTTCAGGAAGCGGGGATCGAAGTCGTCTCCGCCGGAGTCATTACAACCCCGGGCCTGGCGTTCCTCACCGCCTCGGCGGGCTGCGCCGCCGGGGTAATGATTTCCGCCTCCCACAATCTTTACCGCGATAACGGCATCAAGGTATTTGCCTCGACGGGCTTCAAGCTGCCGGACGAGGACGAACGGGCCATCACGCGGGAGATTTACCGGGTGCTCGGAAGCGCCGCCGGCCCGCGCCCCTCGCGGTTCCCGCTGCAGCCCGATCCCGCCTGGGTGAGGAGATACGTGGAGTTCCTGCGCCGGGCGGCCGGGTCGTCCTGGAGCCTTCCCAGCGGGCGGTTGATCGTGGACTGCGCCAACGGTTCGGCCTCTGGGATCGCCCGGGATGTTTTCGCCGGCTACGGGCTTGAAGTGCAAACGGTGGCGGACCAGCCGAACGGCCGGAACATCAATTGGCACTGCGGTTCGCTCCATCTGGAATCCCTCCAACAGGCCGTGCTCCTGGCGAAGGCAAGTCTCGGCGTGGCCCTCGACGGCGACGCCGACCGCGCGCTGTTGGTCGCGGGGAATGGGCAGATCGTGAACGGGGATGGAATTTTGTGGGCGGCCAGCCGTTCGATGCGCGGCCGCGGCACGCTCACGGGCGGGGCCGTCGTGGGAACCGTGATGTCGAACCTCGGCCTCGAACTGGCCCTGGAGCGGGAGGGATTGAAACTGCTGCGGACCCCCGTGGGCGACAAATACGTGCTGGAAGAGATGCGGCGTTCCGGCGTGAACCTGGGCGGGGAACCCTCCGGGCATATCATCTTCCGCGACCTGGCCACCACCGGCGACGGCCTGCTCACGGCCCTCCAGATGTTGCGTCTCCTGGCGGAACACCACGGTTCTCTGGAGCAATTGGTGGACGGGCTGGAAGTATTCCCGCAAACGATCCTGAACGTGCGGGTGCGGGAGAGACCGCCGCTGGAGAGCCTGCCCCGCGTGCAGGAACAGATCGCAGCCGGGCAGAAGCGTCTTGGAGCATCAGGACGCGTCCTGGTTCGCTACAGCGGCACCGAGCCGCTCGCCCGGGTGATGGTCGAGGCCGCCAGCGCCGCAGAAGTCGAACGGGTGGCCGCCGCCATCGCCCACTCCCTGGAGGAATCCCTCGGCAGCGGTTGATTCGGTCCTCTCGGTTGCTCGCTTGCCCGCCTCGCGCGAATTCTCTACAATGGCTCTTCGATCCGCGCTTGTTGTGAGCGAAGTCGAACCGCGCCAGGGTCCCGGGAACGATCCGCCTCGCGCTCGTTTCTCCGCCGCTGGTGAGCGGAGCCGACCCGCCGGGATTCCCGCATGAAAACGGCGAGACTGTTTGTGGTCGAAGGCCAAGTCCAGGGGGTGGGGTTCCGCTTTTTCGTGGAACGGGTCGCCACGGATTTGGGAGTGAACGGATATGTCTGCAATCGCGGCGACGGCTCCGTGGAAGTCTATGCCGTGGGCCAGGAAGCGGTCCTCGAGCAATTGCGGGAACAATTGGAGCGCGGGCCGCGCGCCGCGCGCGTCGAACGCGTCGTGGAGCGCCCGGCCCCGCTCCGAAACTATCAAACTTTTTCGATCGAAGCGAGCCGCTGAGGCCGCCCGGTCCCTCCACTCGACTTTCCCATGGAACATTTGAAAACACTCATCCGGGAAGTTCCCGACTGGCCTCGCAAGGGCATTCTCTTTTACGACATCACGACGCTGCTCAAGGACAAGACCGGCTTCCGGCAGTTGATTGACGCGCTGGCCGATCACTACGCCAGCCAGCCGCTCGATCAGGTTCTCGGCATCGAGGCGCGCGGTTTCATCTTCGGCCCGGCGCTGGCGTACCGCCTGGGGACCGGCTTTGTTCCGGTGCGCAAGCCGAAGAAGCTGCCGGCGGAAACCGCCCGCGTCACCTACGAGCTCGAGTACGGGACGGATGCGCTCGAAATCCACCGCGACGCGATTCATCCCGGCGACCGCGTGCTGATCGTGGACGATCTGCTGGCGACGGGAGGCACGGCCGGTGCCTGCGTCCGTCTGGTCCGCGAGTTGGGCGCCACCGTTGCGGGCGCCGCTTTCGTCGTCGAGCTTGAGTTCCTCGGCGGGCGCGGCAAGCTCAGCGGCATTGACGTGTTTTCTCTTCTCAAGTATCCCGAATGATACGGCGTGATCCCGCGGCCGGCGGTCCTTCGGCGGAATTTTTCGCCGCGACAAAACGCGGAACGCCGGCGCTTCCCTCGCGAGCCGCCCCAAAGAAAACTTTCTTTCCGGCGCGAAAAAATGATTTTTTTCTTGACATCCTTTTTGCAAGTTCATATAACTGAATCAACAAGCGATGATGCAATGGGTTCATCGCGAAAGAAAATTGAAACGAAAAGGGAGAATAGTTACGATGAAATGCGCAACGAAGAAAGCTGCTAAGAAGAAACCGGCCGGGAAGAAAAAGGGAAAGTAGACGCGGCCGGAACATTCCGGGATCGAATGGGGACGAAATCTTTCGTCCCCTTTTTTATTTCTATTTTCGGAGCGCGCGCGGGACGCCGCCCCGTCAATCGTCGAGCGTCAATCGTCGAGATGCAGCGGTTCGAGAAGCGATTCGATATTGGCTTCACTGACGCGGATGCGGGAGATTGCCTCGGGGCGGCTGCTCTCGTCGAACGCCCGAAACAGCGCCATCTTCGCCGCGGCGTAGCGCTCCGGCTCGGCCAGCGCCCGCCCGTGCGCTCGTTCCCAGGCCTGGAGCGCCGCCTCTTCCACCACCACTTCGGCGACGAAAAAATTCTTGCGGTCGCTGGTCACATGGAACCGGAACGCAGTGCCGCCCCGCCCCCAGAAGCGCCGCCGCGTCTGCGATTCGAGGAAGTAGTACTGATAGACGAGTCCGCTTTCCCCGGAATACGTCTTGATGCGCCGGACGGTCATTCGCCGCGCAACTCCTGTAAAGATTGCGAGTGGGGTAGCCACGGCACGTTTTCAATGCCGTGGGTATGTTCCGGGTTCGTTCCGCCAAAAGCCCACGGCACACAAAACGTGCCGTGGCTACCAGGCAGTGCCCTCAAACGATACCGGCCTTGCGCGACCGTCCGAGCACGCGCGAGACGGCGTAGATGCGCCGCTGCTGCCCTTCGTAGTAAATGCGCGTGAGGACCTCGCCGATCAAGCCCGTCGAGACAAGCTGGACTCCCGCCAGGACCGCCACCACCGCCACGAGCAACAGCGGGCCGTGTTCGAGGAAAATCGAGTGGCCCCGCAGCTTCTCATAGAACAGATAGGCGAGCGCCCCGAAGCCCGCCGTGAAGCACACCAGGCCGAGCATTCCGAAGAAATGAAGCGGCCGGGTCAGGTAGCGCAGCAGGAACCGCACCGTAATCAGGTCGAGGAGGACCCGAAACGTCCGGCCGAGGCCGTAGTGGGAGCGGCCGGTATTCCGCACCGTGTTTCGGATGGGAACCTCCGCGATCCGCGCTCCCTGCAAGCTCGCCAGCGCCGGGATGAAGCGGTGCAACTCGCCGTAGAGGTTGATGCCGCGGATGGTGTCGCGGCGGTAGGCTTTGAAGGTGGTCCCGAAGTCGTGCAGCCGCACCCCGGAGAGCACGCGCATGGCCCAGTTGGCGATCGAGGACGGCAGCCGCCGCGTGAAGTAATTGTCCACGCGCTCCTTGCGCCACCCGCTGACGATGTCGTAGCCCTGATGGATGCGCTCGATCAGCAGCGGCAGGTCCGAAGGATCGTGCTGGAAGTCGCCGTCCATCGAGACAATGACCTCGCCGCGCGAATAATCAAATCCCGCCGCCAGCGCCGCCGTCTGGCCGAAGTTGCGCCGGAGCTGCACCACCACCACCCGCGTGTCGAGACTGGAGATCTGTTCGAGCAGGGCAAAGGAGCCGTCCGTGCTCGCGTCATCCACGAACACGATCTCAAAGTCCCACTCCTGCGCCTCCATCGTCTCCACGATCTTGGCAAAGAGCGGAATGATGCTGTCCTCTTCGTTGTGGACCGGAATCACGATCGAGTAGTAGGGCGCTTTTTCTTTTCGCATGTTAGTCCCGAAGAACGTGCCCACGGCATAAATCCCGCCAAGCGGGACCGTGGCTACCGCTTATTCCCGTAGAGCCGCGGCCGGAACCGCCGGCCAGGGGTCTTTCGCTGCCGAACCCTGCGGAGAAGATAGCTCTCCGAAAGCGGTCAGCGTAATCCCGAGTTCCTTCGCCTGGGCGCGCCAGGCCCCGTCCGACACGGTCTCCCTTTCGAGTTCCCGCTCCTCCTGGAGCCGCGTGGACGATTCCCTGAGTTCCGCGTCGCAGTAACCGGGATGACACATCACCTCAGTCACGCCCGAGGGAAGATCAGCCAACGTCTCTGCAAACGCCTGCCGCGTCAGCCGCCCGGTCAGCAGGACGCCGTTGAAGAAATCCGGCATCGCCACCCCCATCGCGGCCATCCGGCGCTCAAACGCGGGCGCCAGCCAGTTGAGCGATGCGACCGCAAACCGCTTCGCCGAAATTGTCCGCGCAGATGGTGGCAGGAAGTTCTCAAACGGCCGGCGAATCCAACGGATAGCATAGCGCCGTGCCGCCTGCGCCACCGCTCGCGCCACCGCCGGATGCACGTGCGTGTGCTTGTGCGTATCCACGTGGCTCGGCCGCAGGCCCGCCGCCAGCAACTTCTCAATCTGCGCGCTTGCTTCCTGCTCGATCTCGCTTTCCGGGACCGCCCTTCGCAACAGCCGGGCCGCAAGCTGCCAGGGTTTCAGAAACCGGCCATCGGCTCCTATCAGATGTGGAATCCGCTCAGGGGCAGAAACCGGCTTCCCTTCCACAAAATTCAAATGGCAGCCCACATCGAGCCTCGGCTCCGCGCGGGCCGTTTCGACGGCGTCCTCAAACGCCGCGCCGTTGGCGAGCAGGGACGTACTGGTCACCACGCCGTTGCGGCAGGCTTCCACAATCGCCCGGTTCACGCCCCGCGTGTAGCCGAAATCGTCCGCATTGACGATCAGCCGCTTCAACGGTTTCCTACCTCTGCTTCCATTGGAGCTTAGATTGCGCAGCCAAAGTCCAAGATCTAATTATATATCTTATGCCAGTGCAGAACCGACAACATTGGCGGGGTTGTGTCAAGCATTTGTCAGTTGGGGAGAAGTAAAATGCAACGCATCGAGCCATTGTTCGCCGCAGCGCTTGATCCGGAAACGATGTTTAAGCATGTGGTGGACGTTGGTTGGAAGCGATCGAAATTGGTTCCTCAGCGTGATCCTTCCGACAAACCCGAGTGCAAGTCCGTTTTAGGAAACCCTCGTCATAGACCCAGTGCTACGGCTCAAATCTCTCGGCCGGGATACCTTCGACATAGAGCTGCTTGAGCGCCGTGGCGCCATCGGCGCTGACGGCAACGTCCACCGTGATTCGGTATTGCTTACCCATCAACTGCTCGACCTGCGGGGCCTTCCGCTCAGAAAGGAAATAGCTTTCGATTCCTGTTTCCACGTACAAGTGCGGGGTTGAGGTGAATCGTATTCGTCCGCGCACCAGCACTTCGCCTGGTGGCTTGTCCGGGGTGTGGCCAAAACCGGCGAGTCTCCATAATCCCCCAGTGTCGGGCGCTAGCCTGAGGTAGATGACGTCGCCGCTCTTCCAGTCCGTCTCGGTCGTTTCTATGCGAAGGAAGTCGTACCCCAATCTTACGTATCGACCGCGAAAGAGGGCTACCGGATCGACAGGTATTACGGGCAGGCGGATCGTATCCCAGGTGGCTAGACGGTACTCCTGTTGGGCGATAAGACCGACCATCAACAGCACCTGCCCTGCCAGGATTGCGAGGACGAGGCGACGTCGCGTGATCATGGGCTACTCCTTGCTTCGCGGACGGTCCCATTGCGGCGGCGCTTCCTGTCGAGCCAATATCCCAGTGCGATCAGCCCTACGCCCCCGGCCAGGAAGAAAATGGAACGAGCCAGGTACTCCCAGCGCTCGTCAAAATAGTAGTAGAGGGGAAGGACTACGAAGAAGACCACGCCGAGATTCAGGTACGCCTTTACGCCCAGGGCGTCACCCAAGAACATGAGACCCAAGCACTCCGCAGTGAACAGGAGAATGACCGCAAGGAGGAACCGGTTTCCCGGCTGGGGATCAATCCACGTTAAGTAGATTCCAGGAGCGAGCACAAACGAGAGGGAGAGAACCAGCCACCAAAGGGCGCGCTCGGCATGCCACAGGCAGCGCGACAGGATCCCTATGAGTAAGACCACGTAAAGGCCAAGCAACGTGTATTGCCAGGCGCGAAACTCAGGCCCCTCAGCACTAAGGTCGAACCGAAATTCCCTGAGTGACATCAAAAGCGTGATCCAAAGCGTGGTGGCGAGGACTGTCGCACTACCCAGGACGAAGTAGGCTTTCGCGAAGCGGAGGAGTTTGAAAGCCTGCCGGTGCAGGACCGCTATCAGGACCAAAATCGCCCCAAGCGCCTGGAGCAGGATCATCACCTCGCCTCCGTCTTCCCAGAACCTGGAGGTGAGCCAGAGATTCAAGGTACCGAGAGAAAGCCACAGGATAGGCCGTGAATCCAAGGCATAGGCAAGGGGCAGGGCGCCGAAAAACCAATACAGAAGTCCGGTGCGCCACTCTGCATGGAAGTGGTAAAGCTGGGCGATAAGAAAGATGCCGGCACCATAGGCTATTGCTCCCTTCAGGAACAGCGCTCCCGCCAATCCTGGCCGGGGCCCTTTGCCAAACTTTAGACGGTCAGCTAGAAAGTAGTTGCCCAGCAGAGTGCCAAAGAGGAGAAGCAGCTTGATGCTGTTGGGGATGGCCCGCCAGTTTGCGGAAATGAACAGGATAATACCTTCGCCGACGAGCAGAGCTCCGAGAAATCCGAAGACTTTAGGCACCCAGCTTGGGGCGGTCGAGTTATCTTCCTGAAGTCTTTCCATGTTGCCAGGCATTATCCCACAGAATTAAACCCGTTACACACCCATTGGCGGGTGGCGCTTGGCAAGGACGGCAGAAGGAGCGGGCCTGCCTCCAGGACACACCTTGCAGACCCGGCAAGAAGCGGAACCGAGGGATTCAAAGGGCCTGGATCACTACTTTGCCCACCTCTTCGGTGGAAGCCGTTCCGTTTAGGTTGCGCGGGAGCTTTTCCGATTCGACCGTTTTCCCGACGGCGCAGATTTTCCGGCGCTCGAACGCGCCTTCGCCGGGCGCAAGCGCTTGGCAGGCTGCCTCTCCCCCATGGCGACGTGGTACAGGGTCTCGGGGGCGATGTCAGCGCCGTTCGGCCACGCGACCGTTCCGCCTTCGAGGAAGAATCGTTGGAAGTAGTTCGGGTCCTTCAGCGGCTCGAAAATGGGACCTTCCAGCCACGGACGGAAGTCAATCGTCTTTTCCGAATTGTCGTTGAAGATCAGGTGGATACGAAAACCGTCCCGGTACTCGCCCCGAATGACAGATGGCAAGAAGATCATGACAATACCTCACCCCGTGTCCTCGTCAGGGCATGGCTTCAGCCATGCCGAAAAAACCGCGCATCAGACCGGCTTTAGCTGCTGAGGGAGGTCTTGCCGTGCATAGAACCAGAGGTGCGGAACAACTCACCTCAGGCGCTGAAGCGCCCCCCTGATAGGAGCCGTTTCCGGCACGCCTAAAGGCGTGCCCTGACGGAAGCGCGCTCTATTACGCGATCCTCAATAAGTAATCACAGTGCGTGAATCACCGCATTGCCCACCTCTTCGGTGGTGGCGGTGCCGTTCAGGTCGCGGGTGAGCTTGCCGGATTCGACGGTTTTCCCGACGGCGTCTTCGACGGCCTTGGCTTCTTTTTCCAGGCCGAAGCTGTGCCGCAGCATCATGGCGACGGAAAGGATCGTGCCGAGCGGGTTGGCGATGCCTTTGCCGGCGATGTCGGGGGCGGAGCCGTGGACCGGCTCGTAAAGCCCCGTATGCTCGCCGAGCGACGCCGAGGGCAGCATCCCGATGGAGCCGGTCAGCACGGCGGTTTCATCGCTCAGGATGTCGCCAAAGAGATTCTCTGTAACGAGCACGTCGAAGCGGCGCGGGTTCTGAACGAGCTGCATGGCGCAGGTGTCCACGAGCATGTGTTCGAGCCGCACGTCGGGGAACTCGCGGGCGGCAAGCTCGGTCACGGTCTTCCGCCAGAGTTGGGAGTTCTCGAGCACGTTTGACTTGTCCACGCTCATGACGTGGTTCTTGCGTCCCCGCGCCAGTCCGAAGGCGACGCGCGCGATCCGCTCGATCTCCTTCTTCGTATAAACCATGGTGTTAATCGCGGTGACCTCGCCGTCTCGTTCCTGAATCCCGCGCGGGGTGCCGTAGTACATTCCGCCGGTCAGCTCGCGCACGGTCACGAGGTCGGTTCCGCGCACGACCTCGGCCCGCAGCGGAGAGAGCGATTCGAGCGCCGGATAGCAGAACGCCGGACGGAGATTGGCAAAGACGCGCAGCTCCTGCCGCAGCCGCAGCAGACCCTTCTCGGGCCGCTTTTCCGGCGGGTGAGAATCAAACTCCGGATGTCCGCACGCGCCCAGCAGGACCGCCGCGGCCGACTTGATCAGCGTGACCGTGTCGGCAGGCAGAGGGTCGCCGGTCGAGCGGATGGCGACGCCGCCAATCAGGCCGGACTTCACTTCGAGAGAATGCGAGAATTTCCGGCAGACGGCTTCGAGAATGGCGACTCCTTGCGCGGTCACCTCCGGCCCGATGCCGTCACCGGGCAGTAGTGCAATGTTCAGATTCATTGGCAGCAGTTCCTTAAATTAGCCACAGAGGCACAGAGGACACAGAGATGAGAAGTTAGGAGTCAGAATTCAAAATGCCGGATTCCGAATTTCCAATTCCGGATTTCTCTGTGCTCTCCGTGCCTCTGTGGCATCTTTAGCGGCACGTGAAATTGCTTTGGACCCAGTTGGCCCGGTCGTTCTCCCCGCCGGCAGGGCCGGTGTAAACGGCGCGCTGCGGGTAGGCGCAAATCTTCCTCTCGTTATCAATCGTCCCGCCCGTGCTGTGCGTGGCCACCAAAGAATCCGGCGCCTTGCCGTTCTCCACCCAATCCACCAGGGGAGCCAAACGGTCCCAGGTGTCCGGCCCCGGCCCGCCGCGACAATGGTCCATGCCGGGGATCATAAAGAGCCGAGCCCGCTCGCGCGCGGCTTTCATGTCCCCTTTGAAAGTGGCCGTGACCGCAGCCTTGTAATAATCGAGCGTCGGCTCCGGCGCGACCTGGGGATCGCCCCAGCCATGGTACAGCAGGAGCTTGGCGTCCTTTTGCAGGAGAAACGATTTGAGGTCCGGGTCCGTGGCGTCTGTGAGTTCGCTCATGAATTTGCCCTTCCCCGCGGTTACATCGTCAATATTGAATTCCCACCAAGCCCACTCCGGCGGTTTTTTCTTCTTGTTCGGAATTGTGGAAGGCTTGGTGAGGTCCGGCGGCGGGACGCCCGGGTCGGTTTCATAGAACAGATAGTTCAGGTGATCGCCCGAAGTGCCCAGCGACCCGGGAAGCAATCTGTTCCCCGCATAGGGAATGATGGTATTCATCCACCCAAATTCCGACCCCGGAGCGCGGCCCTTGTAAACCTGGACGCCCTTGCTGTCCCGGGGGCCGGCATAAATATCCTGGATCGTTTGGAGTTGCGCCCGAGTGAAGCAATTGTCGGCGTTGACATCGTTGGGGCACGTTTTGCCCGCGAGTTCCATGGCCGGATCGAACTTGCAGGTGAGCGGGTCGTCAATCACGCCGTCCTTGATCCCGTCCGTCGCGTCACACTTGGCCAGCACCGCGTCCTTCAGCAGATTCAGCTTCGTAAGGCTGTCGGGAATGCCATCCCGATTGGTGTCGAAAGCGAGGTTGCCGGAAAAATCTTCCCGGAAGGTTTTCTGGAGCACCCAAACTTGACTGGCATTCATTCGCTGGTAGGAATAAACGGGAGCGCCGGCCACGATCCCGTCGAAGTCATACGGGAACCGCTGCGCTTCCATCAAGCCTTGCCGCCCTCCCGTCGAGCAACCCTCGAAATAGGAACGCTGGGAGGCTTTGCCGTAGTAGGCCCTGACCAGCGACTTGCCGGCGTTCGCGGTGAGATGCACGGCCCGGTAGGCGAAATCAATTTCCGCTTGCCGGTTATGGAAGGCGAAACTGGACCCGGGTTCCGATCCATTGTCGTGTCCCGTGTTGCTGTTGGCTACTGCATAGCCCTGGGCCACGCGGTTGTCCGCGAAATCCAGGTCGCCGTCCTTGCCGCCGTCTCCCCACATCAGGAACCGGCCGTTCCAGTTCTCCGGCAAGGGGAGCTGCACATGATACTGAATCGCCGGGGAGATGCTCCCTTTGGCGTAACAATAGGCAGGCGTCGAACCGGCGGCCTCGCGCAACCGGGCCAACGTAATCGTCAGGTTCGGAGTGTCCAGCAGTGCCTGGCAGGCCCGCTCCTTGTCCGAGAGGTTTGAGGATGCATTCTGCGCGGCAAGAACCCTGCTACCGGCTACCAGCAATACGACCAACGAAATCATCGTATAGTAGCGAATTCGTTGCATGACCCGTTGTCTCCTTTCCCCCGGACCGTTTCCAGGACCGTTTCCGCCCCGGCATGGAGAGCAACCAGGAGGTGGGAGAAATTGTACAGGAAAATTTGTCGGCTGGCTTGACGAAAAGAAGGACGGTGAAACAGCAGCCTATGAACCAGAAAGGGAGAAACCGATCCGTGGCCTACATGCTACAGCTTCTCTACCCCGGCGACTTTCCCGAGTTCGCGGTCAAACGTCCCCAGCGGAAGATGCCCGGCCTTGCGAGCGACTTCGAGAATCAGGCAGTCCGAGAAACTGAGCGCCGGCCGCGTACGGAAAATTTGCAGAGCCGCTGCTACTGTTTCCGAATCCTGGAGCGTAAATTCTCTGTGCTGCAGGAGCATTTCGACTGTACGGGCAATCTCGGACGCGCCAAACCTATAAACCGTCGCCAGCACCCACATTGTTTCAGCGAGCGCGAGCGCTGAAACCCATGCGCCATTCCTCACGAACTCTTCCCCTGCGGCCACTTGCTTCGCATCGTCGCGGGTGATCAGCCGCACGAGCACGTTTGTATCAACGGCGCGCATATCGCTTCCGCACGTACCGACGGATTCCCTCCTTCAATTCCGCCAGCTTCCGGGGCTTAGGTGGGCCTTTCGGAAACAAAGCCCGATGCATATCCTCCGAAGAGTACCGGCCTGCTCGCCGCACCACGATCTTCTCCCCCTCTTGCTCCCATTCCAGGACCGACCCCGGTCCAACGCCCAGCTTCCGACGCACGGCGGCGGGCACAGATATTTGGCCTTGGGCAGTCACCTTTGATTGTGCGAGTGTCATGTCGCTATATTACCACGGTAATGAGCCACTCAACAAGTAATTGGAGTGGCTAAACTTCATTCCGGCTGATTCAGGGATCAGACGTTGGTGGGGAGCGGCTGCTCCATGTGCTGGAGCAGCCTGACCAAATCCTCGTCCAGGATCACTTTCTTGCGGTCGGCCAGCTCGGTGAAGCGGCGATAAAGCTCTTTCAACTGCTCCGGCTCCAGATGGTAGCCCAGCTCCTGATATCGCTTCTGCAAGGCGTGGCGCCCGCTGTGTTTGCCCAAGACCAGGCGATTGGTCGGCACCCCGACCGACTGCGGGGTCATGATCTCGTAGGTGAGCGCGAGCTTCAGCACGCCGTCCTGATGAATCCCGGCCTCGTGGGCAAAGGCGTTGCGGCCCACAATCGCCTTGTTGGGCTGCACGTTGACGCCGATGATCTCCGAGAGGAGCTGGCTGGTGGGATAGAGCAGCTCCGAGTGGACGCCGGTCCGCAGGGGGACCAGATCGTGCCGGACTTTGAGCGCCATGACAATCTCTTCGAGCGCGGCGTTGCCGGCCCGCTCGCCGATCCCGTTGATGGTGCACTCGACCTGCCGGGCGCCGCTCTCGATGGCGGCCAGCGAGTTGGCCACCGCCAGGCCCAGATCATCGTGGCAATGGACGCTCAGCGTCGGTCCTTCTCCGACCGACCGCCGCACGTCGCAGACGATCTCGGCGTACTCGCGCGGCATGGTGTAGCCGACGGTATCGGGGATGTTCAAGGTCGTCGCGCCTGCTTCGACCGCCGTTTGGAAGCACCGGCAGAGGTACGCGCGCTCGCTCCGCGTCGCGTCTTCGCAGGAGAACTCGACGTCCTCCGCGTAGCTGCGCGCCAGACGCACGGATTCGCCGATTTGCTGGAGCGCCGTCTCCCGGTCGAGGCGCAGTTTATGCTGGAGATGGATGTCCGAGGTCGCCAGAAACACATGGATGCGGGAGTGGTGGGCGGGTTCGAGGGCCTGTGCAGCACGCTCGATGTCGGCCCGCGCCGCCCGCGCCAGGGCCGCCACTCTCACCTTCGTGCCGGCCTGGGCCGCCACTTCCCGGACCGCGTCAAAGTCGCCCTGGGAAGCGATGGGGAATCCGGCTTCGATGATGTCCACGCCCAGCTCTTCCAGTTGCCGGGCCATTCGCTTCTTCTCCGGGGTATTCATGCTGCACCCGGGAGATTGCTCCCCATCCCGCAGAGTTGTGTCGAATACCTTGACCTTCTCCTCAGCCACTGGCTTCCTCCTCCCGAAAACGAGCCGCGCAATTGCAAGAATGCCGGCGGCGCTTCCGGCTCCCCCCGCCTCCGCATGAGGCTGACAAGTAGCGCCAGTATAGCAAACTGCGCGTCGTCGGGCAAATTTATACTTCGCAATTTAGTATAAATTCCGTTAATATCACGATAAGCCCGCGCATAGTCCCGGCGTCGCGCTTTGGAAGGAACGGCGGGGAGGAACTGCGGGGAGGGAACGACGGCGATGGAACTCTCGCACCTGACGATCTTTCTGACCGTAGCCTCCGAGAAGAGCTTCTCGCGGGCCGCCCAGAAATTGATGCGCACGCAGCCGGCCGTGAGCCTGGCGGTCCAGCGCCTGGAAAAAGAAATCGGGGAGAAACTTCTGGATCGGTCCCTCAAGGACGGCACGCTGACCGACGCCGGGAGGGTCATCTTCGACTACGCGCACAAGTTTGAGAACCTGCGCCGGGAAATGATGAACGCCCTGACCGAGCTGCGCGGGAAGCACACCGGGAAGCTCATCATTGGAGCCAACGAGAGCGGGGCGCTCTACTTGCTGACCCACCTCCGGAAATTCCGCGCGCTCTATCCCGGCGTCAAGGTGGAGGTCCGCCGGTCGCTCTCCCGCAACATCCCCGGCGAGGTGCTGGCGAACTCGATGGACCTCGGCGTGGTGAGCTACAAGCCCGGCGACCGCAACCTCCACACCACCGTGATCTACAACGACGCCATCGCGTTCATCGTCTACCCGGCGCACCCCTTCGCCGGGCGCAAGCAAATTTCCATTCGGGACTTCGGCGCAGAGACCGTGATCGCGCACAATATTGCCTCGCCCTACCGCCAGATCGTTCTGGAAGCCTTTCAGAAGTACCAGGCGCCTCTCAAGATGGATATTGAAATGCCGACCGTCGAGACCATCAAGAAGATGGTCCAGGACGGGATGGGAGTGGCGTTTGTCCCGCGGATGTGCGTGCAGTCGGAGTTGGCCGCCGGGCAGTTGGTGGAAGTCCCCGTGCGCGAGCTGCAAGTCGCCCGCAAAATCCACCTGGTCCACCCCGCGCGGAGGCATCTGTCCCACGCCGCCCGAGCCTTCCTTGAGCTGGTGAAAACTTCCAGCCCGTAAAACAGAAGTTAGTAGACAGGAGTCAGAATGGAACAAAGGTCTTATCCTGTCTTCTGACTTCTTCTTCAGGCCGACTCTTCGTAGGCCTTGAGCAGAAACCGATCCAGGAGACCCTCCATCAACCCCTCGATGCGCGCCGCGAGTTCATTGCGAACGGTCCGAAACACTGCCATTCTTTCTCGGTCCGTGCCCTGGGCCGCGGCGGGGTCCGGGAGGCTCCAGTGGAGGCGCCGGGCGGCGCCGGGGAAGGCCGGACAGGCCTGCTGCGCCTCATCGCAGAGCGTGATGGCGTAGTCGAATTCCTGTCCCAAAAACTCCTCGAGCGGTTTCGAGCGCTGCGCGGAAATATCAACCCCGATTTCCGCCAGGATCCGAATCGCGTCCCCCTGCACGGGCTTGGGATCGGTGCCGGCGCTGACCACCTCCCCCACACCCGGAGGGACCAAACGGCGCAGCAGCCCCTCCGCCATCTGCGAGCGGCAGGAATTGCCAGTACAAAGAAAAAGAATCCTCACGGTCGGCACGCCCTCATTGTCTCAAACTGGCCGCCAGCTTTCCACACCTTCGTGTCGCAAAGGCCCGGAGAGGGTTTTCCCCGGACCCCAAGGCCGGCTCCCGGGTTAGAAGGTGACTCGCAACCCAAACTGCATGGTTCTGGGTCCGCCGACCGTATTGGTGGTCTGGCCGAACTCCGAATCGGAGAGGTCCCCGGACGGCAGGGCGAAGTTCACGTTGTTGAAGAGGTTGAAAATCTCAGCCCGCAGCTCCATCCCCACCGCTTCCGTGATCCTTGTCTGCTTGGAAATCGCTACGTCGAAGCGAACCTGGCGCGGTCCGCGCAGCGCGTTGCGGCCCAGATTTCCAAAGCCGCCGCCGGGGGAAGCGAGCGCCGCCCGGTTGAAGTAGGCCGTGGTCGGGTCCGGCCCGCTCTGGCGAAGCTGGTCCAGCGTATAGCCGGGAGCGAGATTCGGTCGCCCAAAGC
>MEKR01000097.1:2702-5124 GCA_001767035.1 Acidobacteria bacterium RIFCSPLOWO2_02_FULL_61_28 | reverse complement strand
AGCCAGCAAATTACCCTTTACGCCCGCGCCTGCCGCCAGGAGCTGGGTGTGGAGCCCTCGGCGCTGATCCTCTATAACCTTTCCAACCAGGAAGCCATCCGGACCCAGCGCACGGCGAACGAATACCGCGAGCTGGAGCAGACTATCGGCGTAACGGCCCGCCAAATCCTGGCGGGCAGCTTCCCCGCCCAGCCCGGATATCACTGCCGCTTCTGCGCCTACCGGGCCATCTGCCCCGCGCAGGAGCAGCGAAACGAGGGTGCGGCCCCTTCCCCAATCTAGTACTATAGAACCCTGGTCTAAAATAGGACTACAGAACTATTGTTTCGGTGCAGGCAGTAAAGGAAAATCAATTTGCACGAGAGATTGCCCCCTACGATGTGCTCCAGAGGTGCTTGATGAACGCGACAGAAAAACGGCGAGCCAAACGATTTCCCATGAGGCTCCCGGTAGCGGTGAAAGCGGAACAGCTCAAGTCCGAAAAGCAGGTGGTGGAAACTCGTGATGTCAGCTCCAGCGGCGTGTACTTTGAATTCGGCAGTCCGCTGGAGGTGGGCGCTTCGGTGGAATTCCTGCTGACTTTGCCTGAACCCATCACAAAGGGAAGTCCCGTCCGCATTCGTTGTATCGGCAAGGTGGTTCGGGTGGAGAAAAATTCTTCCGGTGAAAAAGGCCACCTGGGGGTTGCGGCAACGATTGAACGATATGAGTTCGTTCGGGAAACTTAAGCGCTGAGAATCTCTCCCCCCCTGTTTAGCTCGTTTCTCCCAACAGCAAGCCAGCGAAGACTTCATTCGAAAACAACACCCCTCGGTCAGTCAGTCGGACCCATTCACCGTTCGCTTCCAGCCAGCCGGTATCGCACAATTCCCGAATCTTTACCCGGTATGGTTCGCAAACGGAATTCCCGAATTCCGAACAAATGTCCGGGAGCGAGACTCCCTGGCGGCGGCGTAATCCCAGAAAAAACCGCTCTTCCAATCGCTCTCCGAATCCAAGTTTCCGGCGCTCTTGAATGGGTTGCCGGCCCTGGTCCATCCGCTCCAGGTAGTCGGTAATGGAATCGACATTGCCCCAGCGGCACTCCCCGTCGTAAGAGTGCGCGTCCACACCAAAACCAAAGTACGGTATCTGAGTCCAGTATTTCTCATTGTGCCGTGATGCGCAGCCGGGGCGGGAAAAATTGGAGATTTCGTAGTGGAGAAATCCAGCGTCCGCCAGCCGCTCCACGGCACGCGTGTAAAGCTCCACCACCAGCTCTTCCGAAGGAACGGCTGAGGCCCCATAACGGCTGCCGCCCTGGAGAAGCTCGCTTCCCAGGCTGCTGTCCTGGTCCACTTCCAGCATGTAAATGGATAGATGCTTCGGCTCCAGCTTCAACACTGTTTCGAGAGTCGCTTCCCAGCTCTCCGCGGTTTGGTGCGGCAGCCCGGCGATCAGGTCCACTGAGATATTCTCGATCCCTGCCTGCCGCAGTGTTGCAATCGAATCGGCGACCGACGCGGCGGTGTGCATCCGGCCGACAGCCCGCAGCTCCTTCGTGATCATAGACTGTACGCCGAGGCTGACGCGGTTAATCCCGCAAGCGGCCCACGCCGGGGCGCTCTCGGCGGTTACGTTCTCCGGGCTTGCCTCCAGCGTGATTTCGGCCTCATGAGCTAACTCCATGGCGGTTCGCACCGCGTCCAGCAAGCGCGATAATTGACCAGCATTCAACAGGCCCGGTGTTCCCCCGCCCAGGTAGACGGAGTCTGCCCGAATGCTCCCGCGCAGAGGCAAGCCCGCCATCTCCCAAATCTCGCTGCAATGGAGAATCTCCGACTCCAGGGCCTTCAGATATCGTGGGAGCTCGGCGATGGGCCGCGCGGCGGAGGCGAAGTTGCAGTAGGTACACTTTTGCCGGCAATACGGCACGCTCAGATAAATTCCCGCAGCATTCATCATTTGGATTGCGGCGCGGATTGGATGGTCTGGTGGCCGCCGTTCTCGGAGAAGGGTTCGGAGCGGGCGAGACCCAGCGGCGCCAGGATCGGCTCGTCGGTAATGGAGAACAGCACGGCGTCGCCATCGCCACTGCCATCAGACGCCGCGTGCTCCTGCCAGCACCAGATGGGAACTGCGAAGGTATCCCCTTTTTCCCATTCGAAACGAACCCCATTCAGAACCGAATACCCGCGGCCCTCCGCGACGTGATAAACCGCGCTGGTGGTTCGGCGAGTTGCCTTGGTCCGCGCGCCCTTGGGGAGAAGCTGCAGGCGGCATCCCATGGTGGGGAGAATGTCGCCGCCGCTGGCGGGGTTGGCGTAGCGCAGCAGGTACGCATCAATCGGGTCCGGCTCTGCGCTGAGAGCCAGGGTGTCGAGCGCCTCGCGCGCGTCGCTCCAGCGGTAAGCCCAGACGGGGGAGTAGGGGGCGGCGGCCG
>MEKR01000097.1:0-2666 GCA_001767035.1 Acidobacteria bacterium RIFCSPLOWO2_02_FULL_61_28 | reverse complement strand
AGAGTTTTTCCGAGCGGGTCTTTTCCCCCCTGGTTTGGGGCATCCGTTCCGGCTGGCTGATGCTTTCGAATTCCTCAAGAAACATGCAGTTCAACGCTGCGGTGTAAGGGATATCCAGGCCGTCCAGCCACATGACCGGCTCGGAGCCGTCATTGCCGTGATCGTGCCAGACTCCTGACGGCGTCAGCACCAGATCGCCCGGCGACATCCAAATCTTCTCCCCTTCGACGCAGGTGTAGGCGCTGCTGCCTTCGATGACGAAGCGCAGCGCGGCGGGGGAGTGGCGATGGGCGCGGGCAATCTCGCCGGGCAAGATAAGCTGCGCCGCTGCATAGAGCGTGGCCGTGGCGCCGATGCGGGCGGCATTTCCTGGATTCAGGAACATCAGCACGCGCCGCTCGGCCTCCGCCGCTGTAATCAACTCACCGGCGCGGAGCAGGCGCGGCCGCACCAAGCTCCACTTCCACAAATAGGGCACCTCGCGCACATGCGGCTCGCGGCTCAGCACCGAGCGGTAGATGAGCCACAACGGGCCCATGTTCCATTGCTCCAGCTCGGCGCGAAACTGCTCCCGCTCCGCCGCCGTGGACATCAATGCGGACAAGTGATGCTTGTGATCTGGGCCCATCTCTGCACTCCTGCCGCGACTCTCGGATTAGGTGGGGACAGGTCTCCAGACCTGTCCTCCCAGAGGGCAGGCAGGAATGCCTGCCCCACCTGAACCACTCGCTATTCGCCACTCGCCATTCGCTATTTCCCCACCGGCACTTTCGCTTTCAGTTCCTCGAACCAGTTCAGCACGACGTTGATCTGCGTCGGTGCGCCGGCTTTGGACTCCACCGGCTTAAGCATCAGGAAGCGCTGCCCATCGGGGCTGACGTCATATTGAGCACCTGTCAACTGGGCGAGTTGATACGGTCCCTCGAAGAGTACCCTCGGTTTACTTGCCGAAAATCCGGACCCGGTCTCCATGTTCACGGCCATCATCTTGTTCCCATTGCGGTAATAGATTTCGCGGCCACTAGGATTCCAAACCGGTTCCTGACCTCCGTCGGAGGAAATTTGCCATTTCCCCCCGGGGCCGGGGAAGGACCGGACGTAGATTTCCCGTCGGCCCGATTCGTCGGACATATAGACCATCCAGCGGCCATCCGGCGATATGCGTCCCGCAGCTTCGCTAACCGGAGTCAGGAGGAGCGGTTCTGTTTTCCGGTCGGTCATGTGCATTACCCAAAGGTCTTGGCTTGTCTGCGGATTGACCTGCATAAAGAGGAGCGTTTTACCATCTGGCGACCAAGATGAAGGTGATTGCGTGTATTCGCTCGTTGCTAATTGCTCAGCTTCTCCACTTCCGTCCGCGGCTTGCCAGAATAGATTGGCCTTGCTGGTTCGCCGGGACTGAAAAACGATCCGTTTACCATCTGGAGTCCAGAAGGGATTGATATTTCCAGCGGGTTGTCCCGGCGCTTGAAATGTCAACCGGGTCCGTGTCTCCCGTGCGAGATCGTAAATCCAGATCTGGCCGCCCAATTCCTGTGTTCCAATCGCTACACGCTTTCCATCGGGAGATATTCGAGGATTCTGATAGGACGAGGGGACAGCGGGCACTTGCGTTTCATTACCATTCCGGTCCACCCACACGAGCGTCCGTTCAACTGTCTCCGTGCCTCCCGGTATGTAGGCAAGCGTGCCCGTATTCGAAATATCGAAGTGAGCAACACCACTGGCCGGGGATTGTCTGACGCTTTCCACGACGGGGACAGGATCACCCCTGACCTCCATGCGCCGCGAGTCAAACGGAACTGCCATCAATGTTCCAGCTCGCGCGAAAAGCAAATGCCCGGTGGGAGAGTATCGAGGTTGTGTGCCTGCGACAGAAATATATCGCCATTCTTCTGTTCCTGATAGCTGAGCACCAACCTGTGATGATCCCCAATCAGTGTTATTGGCCACCGTGGCAAATAGCACTCCCTGACTACTGGGCAAAATGTCCGGCCACCGGTTACTGATGCCGCCTAGACCGGCTTTTGAAGCAGTTAGCGATTCTGGCTTCCCTCCTGCCGCAGAGACTCGCCAGAGATTACCTAAGTTCGTGTATTGAAAAACGATCGTTCCATCCTGTCCCCAAACACCTGATCGCGGTGGGATCATCCCACCACCCTGGATAGCCTCGCAAATGATAGTCGGAATTCCGCCTGCAACAGGAACTTTCTTGAGGTAATCATTGGCGAAGAATCCGATCCACTGGCTATCCGGCGAGAAAAAAGGCGCACTTCCACCCTCTATTCCAGGAAGCGGCGTACTCTGAAAGCTATCCACAGGACGAAGGTAGATTCTCTCGCGACCCGAGTCCCGAGTAGCAATGTAGGCGATCCATTTCCCATCCGGTGAAACCGCAAGAGTGCGCTCGTCCGGTCCGGCAAGTTGCTCTCCATTTGCAAGAGTAATTACGAAACGGCTGACTTGGCCCTGCCTTGGCAAGGCTTCAGAACTTACTGTCCAGACGAGAATGCCCACGACGATACTGAGGACCGCTGCGACGGCCCACGGTAGCGACCGTTTCCAGACCGGCTGCACAGGGATTACAGGGGGAACCGGTCCCATCGGGGTCGGGGCGTTCATTGTGTCTTCAATCGCAATGGTGATGTCGGCGGCCCCTCGCAGAC
>MEKR01000096.1 GCA_001767035.1 Acidobacteria bacterium RIFCSPLOWO2_02_FULL_61_28 | reverse complement strand
GCCCGTCAGCCCCACTCGCAGGCGCGCGCCGGGCGGCTCGGTCATCTGGCCGTACACCAGGGCCGCCTTGGATTTCTTCCAGTCGGTCGGAAAAATAACTTCGGCTTCCTGCATTTCCAGCCACAGGTCGTTGCCCTCGCGGGTGCGCTCGCCGACGCCCGCGAACACGGACAGACCGCCGTGCTGGAGCGCGATGCGCCGAATCAATTCCAGAATGACGACCGTCTTTCCGACGCCCGCTCCGCCGAATAATCCCGTCTTGCCGCCTTTCAGGTACGGCTCCAGCAGGTCAATCACCTTGATCCCGGTCTCGAACATCTCCAGGTTGACGTTTTGCTCGTCGAAAGTCGGGGCGGGCCGATGAATGGGGTGTTTCGTCTCGGTTTCGATGGGGCCCATATTATCTACCGGGCGGCCGATTACATTCATCACGCGGCCGAGCGTCTGCCGGCCCACGGGAACGCGGATGGGGCCTCCGCTGTCAATCGCCTTCATGCCGCGCACCATGCCGTCGGTCGGCTCCATTGCCACGCACCGGACCCGGCCTTCGCCCAGGTGTTGTTGAACCTCCAGGACCACGTCAATGGGCTGCGGCACAACGAAGCCTTCGCTCACCACCTGCAGCGAATTGTAGATCGCAGGCAAATGCCCCTCGCTGAACTGGCAATCCACCGCCGGACCCATCACCTGAATCACTTGCCCGACGTTCTTCTGGACGACTTTCGTCTGCCCGACGATCGTTTCGACGTCCCCCTGGAGGACTTTCGTCTGCCCGACGATCGTCTCGACGGTCTTCTGGACGTTCGCCTGGACGTTTGGCTTATCATGGGTCTGCACGCTGCTGTTTCCTCCACACGATTCGCGGAATTTCAACCTCCACCCCCTCCAGGCCGGCAGGGTTAAATCCCGCAAAAATACAGAGAAGAAGAATACATGGACGCTCCATCCCTTGTCAAAAGCGAAGAGTTTCCTGGGGACCGAGCGGGCCGCGATCGGCAGAAGGGCAGTTGCGAGCCGCTGGGACAATCCGGGCACGAAAAAGAAAACCGGGGGTTTGTCGGGAAATGAATGGATGTATACTTAGGAGCCATTGGATGGTCAAGCAAGATGGAAATGTCAGGTTCATGGGTTAGGGAAATAACTGGCTTGGAGGAGGCAATTATGATTTCGGGAAAATCTCCGGTTAAGTTCACGAGCGAAATAACGTATCTTCTGGCAGTTGTTTTGGTGTTGTCTTTTGTTGCGGGGACAGTTTGGGGGCAGGTGACCGCCTCCGTCACGGGCACGGTGAGAGACACCTCCGGGGCCGTTGTGCCGGAAGCCTCGATTACGGTCAGGAACTTGGAAAGCGGGTTGACCCGCGCCTCGGAGTCCGACCCCAATGGCGGCTTTACAGTGCCCTCTCTGCCGGTAGGCCAGTATGAGATGACAGTGGAAAAGACCGGATTCAAACAGGCGATCCGGCGGGGTATTACTCTGGTGGTGGGTCAGCAGGCAGTGGTGAACCTGACGCTGGAAGTCGGGGAAGTGCAGCAGCAGGTAACGGTGACGGGGGAAGCGCCGCTGGTGAACACGACGCTGGCGTCTACCTCTGGATTGGTGGGCGAGAAGGAAGTAAAGGACTTGCCCTTGAATGGCCGCAGCTTCGATCAGCTTCTGACGCTCAACGTGGGGACGGCGAATGCCAGCTCGAATCGCCAAGCCAACCAGCCCGGTAATCTCTTCTCCGTGGCGGGCCGGCGGCCCGAAGAAAACCGGTTCTTGATGAACGGGGTGGACTACATTGGAGTCAGCGGCGGCGCCAACACTTCGACCCCCAACGGGTCTGCCGGACAGGTGATGGGGGTGGATGCGGTCCGAGAGTTCAACGTGGTCCAGCACACCTATGGGGCCGAGTATGGGAAGCGCGCCGGCGGGCAGATTAGTATTGTGACCACATCGGGCACGAACCAGTTGCATGGAAGCGCGTTCGAGTACCTGCGCAACAGCGCGCTGGATGCCCGGAACTTCTTCGACCGCCAGATCAACCCGGGTGATCCCGCCATCCCTCCTTTCAAACGCAATCAGTTTGGAGGAGCGCTGGGGGGGCCCATCAAACAGGATAAGATTTTCTTATTCGGAAATTATGAAGGGTTCCGGCAGCGGCTGGGACTCAGCAACGTGGCGTTTGTTCCGGACGCGAATGCGCGACAAGGTTTGTTGCCCGCTGGCATCGCGGGAGTGCCGGTTCCCCCAGGGATTGCTCCGGGGACACCGGTTCCTGTGCCGGGTCTGAAGCCGGGCATGCTGCCGTTTGCCCAAAACTTCTGGCCGGCGCCGAATGGTCCGGTCTTAGGGGGTGGTGTGGCGTTGCATTACGCCAATCCTGTCCAGAAGGTTCGCGAAGATTTTGGTCTGGTCCGCTTTGACTATAACGTGACCGCGAAAGATTCCTTCTCGGCAAACTTTCTGATTCAAGATGGGGAAAACGACTTGCCTTCCATAGACCCCGTTTTTGTGAATATTCTTCCTCCGCGCAGCTACTTGCTCAGTTTCCAGGAAACGCACGTCTTCTCCCCCGCCGTTCTGAACGTCGTGACCATTGGGGTTGGCCGCTCGCGGATCAGTCAGGGAAGAGTCCCCACAGTGCCGATCCCCGAAAGCTTGTCGTTTGTTACCGGACTCCCTCCCGGCACCATCTCGATCGGAGGTTCTACGACGGGCGCCGGCGGCGGAACCATTTCGACAGCCGACGGCACCTTGGGGCCCACGACCTATGCAAGAACTTTCTTCACCTGGACCGATGATGTACACATCATCAAAGGCAACCATACCTTGAGGGCAGGCGTGTGGATTCAACGCATCCAGAGTAACCGGGATGGGTCGGGGGCGGCGAAAGCCACCGTCGCCTACCCCACTCTTCTGGCATTCCTCACCGATGCTCCCACGGCGTTCCAAGCGGTCCCGAGCAGGACCATGCTGGGCTACCGCTCGACGGAAGCAGCCTGGTACATCCAAGATGAAATCAAGCTCCGACCGAATCTCACCTTGCGCCTGGGTTTGCGGGATGAGATGACCAACGGGTATAACGAAGTAAAAGGCCGGTGTGCCAATTATGTATTCGACTCAAACGGCATCGTCCAAACTGAGCCGCGAGTCGGCCCTTCGTGCCTGCTGGAGAACAATGCCAAAGCACTCTGGCAGCCGCGCATTGGCTTGGCCTGGGACCCGACCGGCAATGGGACCTGGGCGGTGCGGACCGGCTTTGGGATATACAATACCCTCCAGGACAACGTGGACCAGGCATTCGGCGCCAATCCGCCCTTCAACGCGCGGTTGTCCACGTCGAGTCCCCTGCTTTCCGTCATTCCGCTCACCGGCGGGGAACAACCCCCACCCAGTTGCAGCCCCACGCGGGGCCAACCCTGCTCGACCTTCCAGCCCGGGCAACTGGACCCCTACATGCACACGCCGACCATCCAGCAATGGAGCTTGACGGTCGAACGGCAGCTCACCCAGGACCTCGCGCTGCAGTTGGGCTATGTGGGTTCGCAGTCCTACCACCTCCAGGTCGGAGTGGACTCCAATACGGTCCGGCCGCTGGTGTGCTCGGACCCGCAGGGATGCGTCAGCGGCGGAGTTGGGACAGCCAGGGGCTTGGTGGCACAGGGAGCCGAGTACCTTCCTCCCGGACCGCGTCCCAATCGCTATGTCAGTCGTACCTTTGAGAGGCTCTTCCAAGGCACCAGCAGCTACCATGCGCTGAATGTCTCGCTGGTCAAGCGCCTCAGCCACGGAATTACCTTCAAGACAAATTACAGCTACTCGAAGGTCCTGGACATGAATTCCCAGCTCGACACCGCTTATGCGCTGAACACGCCGTCGGACATCTTGAATCCGTATAACTTGGCGCTGAGCAAGGGGCCGGCATCCTTCAACCTCCAGCAGCAATTCAACACCAACTTCAGCTATGAGTTGCCGTTTGGGCGCGGCAAGCTTTGGGGTAGCAATTCGAGCGGGATCGTGGACAAGTTGATTGGCGGCTGGCAGTGGAACGGAATCTTGCAGGTCCAGCCTGGTTTCCCCTTCACGCCGACGGCCGGGTCGAACCGCTCCGGATCGGGCGATACAGGCAATCCCGATGTGCCCAACCGGAATCCCGCCTTCAGCGGGCCGGTCATTCTGGAGGATCCGAACCGGTGGTACGATCCCAACGCTTTCCTGCTCCCCATCGCAGGGACCTACGGGAATGCGGGTCGCAACCAGTTTCGTGGACCAGGCCTGACCTCGCTGGACACCTCGCTCTTCAAGAGGCTCAGCATCAACGAGAGATGGAACATGCAGTTCCGGGCGGAGGTTTTCAACATTCTCAATCACGCAAACTTCGGGCCGCCGGCTTTGGGGGCTTTCGCAGGCACCAACATCAGCCCCTCCGCAGGGCGCATTACCAGCACGTCTACAAGCTCGCGGCAGATCCAGTTTGCGCTGAAGCTCACGTTCTGATCGCTCGCAGGGGTCGTTCACTCCGGGGGTTGTGCTGGTCAGTGGATCATGAAGATAGACGTCTTTCCGCATATCTTACCTCGCACATTTCACAGTCAGATGTGCGCGCTCTCGGAGCGGGCCGGCTTCATGATCCAGCGGACTGCCGACATTCCGGCGATGATTGACCTCGAAGAACGATTCCGCATCATGGACCGGTTTCCCGGCTACCAGCAGGTTCTGACGCTTCCCGGACCGCCCCTGGAGGTGCTGGGAAACGAGAAGACTTCGCCGGAACTGGCGCGCATAGCCAATGACGGCATGGCCGAATTGGTGGAGAAGTATCCGGACCGGTTCGTTGCCTTCGTAGCCTCCCTGCCCATGAATAACATCGAGGCTGCTCTCGCCGAGATTGACCGGGTTGTCCAGCAGCTTGGAGGCAGGGGTGTCCAGATTTACAGCAACGTCAACGGGAAGCCTTTGGACGCGCCGGAGTTCCGGCCCCTCTTCGAGCGCATGGCCGCCCACGATCTTCCCGTCTGGCTGCATCCGACCCGCGCCGTGAACTTCTCCGACTACCCGGTGGAGAAAAAGTCTCATTATGAGATCTGGTGGCTGTTCGGATGGCCCTATGAAACCAGCGCGGCCATGGCCCGGCTGGTATTTTCCGGCCTGTTTGATTCCCTGCCGAATCTCAAGATCATCACGCATCACATGGGAGCGATGGCGCCCTATTTCGCGGGACGCCTGGGGTCGGGCTTGGACCTGTTGGGTGTCCGCACGTCGGAAGAAGACAGCGCGCTGGTGCAACATACTCTCCAGCGCCGCCCTATTGACTACTTCCGAATGTTTTATGCCGATACGGCGCTGTTCGGAGCGGCGGCGGCGATGGAATGCGGTCTCGCCTTCTTTGGGGTGGACCATGTCCTGTTCGGCACGGACATGCCGTTTGATCCCGAGGGCGGTCCGGGGTTCATCCGCGACACCATCGGGGCGCTCGACGCCATGAATCTCTCCTCCTCGGACCGGGCGAAGATTTACGAAGAGAACGCCCGCAAGCTCCTCAAGCTGCCGGTGCGACAAATCCAGAATGCTTGAAGGCCGTTGCCAATGGCGCGGGGAAATCTTTCTCAAAAAACGCCTTGACGGGTCTGCTAACTGGCGCTAAGCTTTGCGCATACTTATTGCATTTGTTTAGAGAGCCGCCGGAAGTGGCGGGGGAATCATAAATGGGTTTGTGGTTCGTTTGTGTAATGCGGGCGGGTGGCGAATAACCCGTTCTTCTCAAGTCGGTCAATCGGAAGCAAGACAGTAACGATCGTCTTGGTCAAGGCCGGTAGCCTGTCTACTGCCTTCCGAGAATCCAAAACTACGGGGAGGGTGGACCCATGCGGACACGGCGGTGCTTGGGAATCTGGGCGGTGGTGTTTCTGTTCTGCA
>MEKR01000095.1 GCA_001767035.1 Acidobacteria bacterium RIFCSPLOWO2_02_FULL_61_28 | reverse complement strand
GGCGGTTTCGACGCGGGCGAAGCCGGCTTCCTGAAGCCACGGTCGGTTCCATCGGAAGATGCCTCCTCCCGACTGCGCGGCGTTCCTCGACGGCGTTCCTCGGAAGGTACGCGGCGAGGGCTTTCTGTTTGACAGTGTATTCAGCCTTTTGATAGGGTTAACTGGGTTCTCGTGCGCCAGACGAGCCGTCAGACGAGAAGGGATGGATCAGGGGGTGAGCGATGGGTAGAACGAGCGTTTGGGTAGTTCTCATAGCTCTCGGAGTGGTGGCGGTCTTTCCGCCGCGGATCGAGGGTCAGCAGGGAGGAACCGCGGCGTCCCAAATGGGCCGCGCTCCGACCGAAACGGACATTTACTGCGCGGGCTTTTTCACGCATCGCTCGCTGGGAGCCGACATGACCGTGCTGGGAAGCGAAGATGGCGGCTTCAAAAACGAATACGGAGACCGGGACTTCATCTACCTGACCAAGGGGCAGGCGGCTGCGCCCGGCGGACAATATATGCTGGTCCGGGCGGCGAAAGACACCAATCCACGGGATTCGTTCCCGGGGCAGCGGCTGATGGCCGCGCAACTCGGCACGCTCTATGCGGAGATCGCCCGGATTCAGGTCCGGGTCGTTCACGAAGGCAGCTTGACGGCGGAGATTCTGCACGCCTGCGAGCCGGCCGTGGCGGGGGATATCGCCATTCCATTGACGGCCCGCACTGCTCCTGCCTTTCATTCTCCGAAAGTGGTGGACCGCTTCGCGCCCTCCTCGGGAAAGGCTACCGGGATGGTTGTGCTCGGCAAGGAATTCCGGCAAAACCTCGGCGAAGGTCACATCGTCTATTTGAACCTCGGGAGGACCCAGGGCGCGCAGGTGGGCGGCTACGTCCGCGTGTTCCGGACCGCGCTGAGTAAGGAACGCGACCCGTTCGAGGTGGCCACCCAGAACTATGCCACGGACATCGCCGGGCAGTCCATGGGCCGCCGACTGACCCGCGCCGAACGCGCCGCGCTGCCCCGTACCGTGGTGGGCGAAGTCCTGCTGCTCTCCGTCGAAGACGACAGTTCTGCCGGGATCATCACCTTCAGCCGGGAGGAAATCAATCCGGGCGATGAGGTGGAGTTCGAATAGCCCCGGCGGCGATCTTCGGTTCGTCTCCCGCGAATGGTTCCTCGCCAAAAACTTCCGCTGTAAACGCCTCGATGGTTGCGCCGCTGCGCCAAGCGTCCGCGGGAAGCCCGGCCTTCCGGCAGGTCTCCTCCAGAAAGCGTTCGCGGTCCCAATGATGCTCCAGCGCCACCTGCGGCAAGAGCAGGCCACGCGCGTGGAGTTGCGTAATCATCAAGCCGTGAACCCCCACTTGAATTTCCTCGGGACGCACGTCCCGGAAGGGCGAAAGCACGGAGATTTCCAATTTCACGTCCGGCAATTCGGCGGGCTGGACGGGCGGGAACCGAGGGTCGTGAAGAGCCGCGGCCTCGGCGGCTTCCATCACGGTATGAACCAAGGGGTGGGTGGCTTGGATATAGCCGATGCAGCCGCGCAGATGGCCTTTCTCGTGGAGGGTGACAAAAGCGCCGGCGGGCGATTCCAGGCGCGGCGGAACCTCCGGCGGGCGGGTTCGTTTCTCGCCTCGCACAGACGCTTCCAGGCTCCGGCGGGCCAAGCCGAGCAAGAACCGCTTCTCGTCATCGGTGAGTGGGGACATCGCCCTTGGGCGGCTCGCTGAAGTGAAGCAGCGGCTGCCCGCCCTCCCGCTCTGTCTTCCACTGCTCTGGAGGGACGCCCATCTGAATCCAGAATCGGCGGAAGTACTGTAAAGCAGAAATCAGGGCAAAGAAAACGGTCAGCCACAAGGCCCAACGGCCCAGGGCCTCCAGCAGCGGGAATCGGATTCCCAGGATCAACGCGGTAATGGTCAGGACCTGGGTGGCCATTTTCGCCTTTCCCAGCTCCGAGACGTCAATGGAGATGCCCTTAACCAAGGCCACATTGCGCAGACCGGTGACGGCCAGTTCCCGCCCGACGATAATGACCACCATCCAGGCCGGGGCCAGGCGCATCTCCACCAGGGCAATGAAAGCCGAGGTAACCAGGAGCTTGTCGGCCACCGGGTCGAGCCAGGTTCCGAACGCGGTGATCTGGCGCCGCCGCCGCGCCACGTAGCCGTCCAACCAGTCCGTCAGCGCCGCCGCCAGGAAAATGGCGACCCCAATGAATTCCTTGTTGGGAAACCGGGTCAGGAGCACGACGATGAGCAGGGGAATGAGAAAGAGGCGAAAGATGGTCAGGCCATTGGGAAGATTCATGCGCGTTCCGATCGCTGCCTGATTTCACTATAACCAAAGCAGTGACGAGTGACAAGTGATAAGTGACAAGATAAAGGCAGGTTTCCGGTGTCCGGAATCAACTGTTCCCTGTTCCCTAGCACCTGTTATTGAGGAGTAGCCGGCGCTGGAGGACTTTCCGGAGTAGAGGGGCTTTCCGTCGGAGCGGCCGCTTTGGCCTCGCTTCCCAATTCGCTGATGTACACCTGATTCTGCGTCATCAACTGCATGGTCAACTCCATCATAGTTCGCCAGCGTGCCTGGCGGGATGGGTCGGCTTCCTGTTCGAGTTTTTCGGCGAATTCCGTGTGGAAGCGTCGCAGGATCCCCTGGAGAAACTGCGCCAGGGCCATTCCTCCTGGGGGCGGAGCGCCAGCGGGCTGTTCGGCGGCAGCGGGCGTCGCCGGGGCGGCGGATTCGCCGCCCGCGGCTTTCTCGGCGGGAGCCTCGGCCGTTTCTGCGGGAGTCGTCGCAGCCTGCGGAGCGGGGGCCGCGGCCGCCACATCTTCGTTCGTGAAGACTCTCCGTTGTCGCTGCGCGAGGGCGGACGGCGCTGCCCCGAGCGCCAGCAAAATCGTTGCCAGTAAGATGATTGCAAGCCGTACAGGAAGCATGAAGTTACCTCCGATCACTCGTGTCGTGAATCAGTGGTAGCCAC
This sequence comes from Acidobacteria bacterium RIFCSPLOWO2_02_FULL_61_28, assembly GCA_001767035.1. GTDB lineage: Bacteria > Acidobacteriota > Terriglobia > 2-12-FULL-54-10 > 2-12-FULL-54-10 > 2-02-FULL-61-28. Next base: position 48,733 of record MEKR01000095.1, on the reverse strand, counting down.
GGCACGTTTCTTCGTGCCGTCGGTCTTTCGCCTGAACGAGAACGTCCCCACGGCATAAAAAACATGCCGTGGCTACCACCATCGTTGATGCTTTTCCCCTTTTCTCTAGCCCAGGCGTTCACGCCTGGGTTGAAGGGGCCGCCGATTTTCCTAGTCCCCTTCAGGGGGCTTACCGGTCTTTTCGGCTTCAGCCCTGTCCGTCCCGCTTTGCGCGATCCAGCCGCTTTCGAGAAGCCCGCTGAAGCGGGCTGGGAAAAATCGTTTGAGACTCCAGCCCCCAGGCGTAAACGCCTGGGCTAGAGAAAAATCCCAATCGTTCATGAATAATGCAGGTAAATGCCTGGGCTACGAACAATGCTTTTTGTCGCCCTACCTTCGGACTCAGGGCACTAGTAATTCAGCGACAGCCGCAGCATGGGGAGCAACCCGTCCTTGGGCTTGATCGCGTCGCTGTTGTAATTCAGATTGAAGGTTCCCCCGCCGGGGTTGTCGTAACTAACCGGTCCCAACAAGCCTGTGCCGGCACAGGTGCTGGTGTTGGCCACGAAAATTCCGCCGTTGATGGTGCCGTTGCCGGCGCCCGAGACCACCATGTTCCCGGTTCCGATCACAAGAATGGCTCCGTTATAGCTGGGGTATCCGTTCACGGTCAGGGTCCCCTTTACCAGGATAATCCCGGCCCCGGGGTCGCCGAAGTCGGCTTGGGACAAGCTGGCGTCGCCCTCGATCACGTTGACGACGCGGTCCCAGAGGTCCGGGTTCGCGTTACTGCCATCGCCGTGAGTCGAGAGGCTGTTCGTGTTTGCCGGATAGGTGTAATCGGCCCAATCCTCGACCAAACTCACAAATTCCTGCAAGCCGGAGCAGTTCGCAAAGAAGGGTTGCGCATCCGGGTCCGACATCGAGGCGTCATAAAAGATGTCCGCGCTGTTGCTGGTGTTATTGCAGTTGGGGTTGTTGCAATTCTGGTTGCCGACGCCGGGATAATCCCCATTGCGATTCGGACCTGCCTGACAGAAATTGGGGGTCGCTACCGTGTAAGCGCCCGCGGGAGCACATTTATTGCCGTCGGTAATGAGATTCTGAATCGTCTCCATGTCGGCCTGGCAGCGGGTAACAACGGAGTGCACGTTGCAAGCTGCCCCGCAGCTGCCTCCATCAATCCCCGAAAGCTCAAAGGGGTGCGAAGTGGGCGGGGGAAAGACACTGGGACACCCGTCCAAGGTGAGTCCGCCGGGAAGATTGGGGATGCTCCCCACGGCGGCCAGTTCTCGAACCACGCGCGTGGCCCGACCGGGCTGAATGGACAACGCCGTGTAGACAAAGACGGGGACGACCGGATCGCCGCAATTGGAGTACGCGGGAGCAGCGGCAGGGTTCCCGACGATGAGTTTCAATCCCTTCCGGCATATCATATTGGCATCGTCCAGGGTGGCTGGATCGCAGTAGCTCGGGTCGAGCGGATCGCTCGGGTTACATGGCCCACCCCCTGTTCCCATCCTCCGTTTGAGCTTCATTTGGGTGGCCAACGTTGCCTTCACCCATACATAGGGCATCGTCGTCGCCGTCCCCGGCTGCGTGGTCGTGAAAATGATGCGGTCGGCAGATGCGGCGGGCGCGTCGGGGTCCGTACAATCCATCCCCAGGTACAGACAGTTCGGGTCGCTAGGGTCAATGAGGTTACTGAGTCGGATATAGTATGCCTTACCCAGATTGGCGACCCTCGTCACTGTATTATAGAGCAGAGGGCAGGTGGTACCGTCGGAGCAAGGGATTTTGACCGAGGATAAATTGTTGGTGAGGGGCGCCGCGTCCGGGCCCATTCGACCCCGCATTTCCTCGACTCCCCCCATGGCGGCAAAGTGCGCCAGCCCCGCGCGGCGGAAGCCGGCGTTGATGAGGGATTCGGTCGAGGAGGAAACCATGATTGCAAAGCCGATCCCCGTCAGCACGGTCAGTGCGAGCAAGGCGATGATCAGCGCCACGCCCCGCTCTCCCGTTGGCTGACCGCTGTTCGGTATGTCTGCTTTTCTCTCCGTCATAACAATATGCTCCTGGGGCTACATCCGCCCCTCGAACACTTCTTTTTCTCACGCCCGTCAAGGCCCGCTCCCTCACGGTCGCGGCTCGGATACGCGCGCGGCTCGGACTCACTTCATTCTTACGGCCCGAATATGCGCCGGGATCGGGATCATTCCCGGAACGAGGCTGCCGCTGGGCCGGGCGGCGACCACGATCTTGTCAAAGCCACCGCCGTTCGCAACTCCGCCGACGTAATACCGATAGCAAGTGATATGCCACCGAACATCGTACGATCCCATATTGATCTTGGCGGTGTTGCCCGTGGCCTGGACAATGGTGTAAGTGCGCTGGTATCCGTTCACCGCCCCCACCGAATAGTTGATCGTCTCAGTTCCACCGACGAATGGGGCGCCGGCCTCACCCGGGGTTGTGCAAGGATCAGCGCACGCACAGCTCATATTGACTGCCGCCGTGGCGCTGTTGCCGTCGGCCGCGTCGGTGAAGCTGGTCACACCCCACGGTTGGGCGATCATCTGTTCCAGCTCCCGCATGGCAATGAAAGTCCCCGTGGCGTCGGTCCGCGACCCGTAGTCGTTCCGCGTGGCGTAAGGAACGAGCCGGGCCAGGCTCAAGACCCCCACCGACAAGACCCCAATGGCAACCATGGCCTCGGCCAAGCTGAAGCCTCGGTTCTTCCGGTTTCCTCGATTCATTCGATTTGCAAATCGGTTCATGATCACCCTCGCTTACTGGTCCGGGTTCACCCGCTGCGCCACGTTGAAGAATTCGACGGTATAAAACTGTCCCGTTTGCGGGTCCCGGTTCTGCGTTTGCGTTTGGATGCGGATCAGCACGACCCGGGTGTTGCGCGGGGCGGGAAGATTACTCGGCAAGGAGGTCATGGTGGGGCAGCCAGCCACGGCGGCTGCGGGAGGACCAGCGCAATACGTGAACATCGGGAGGCTCAGGTTGCAGTTCATGACGTTATTGACAAACGGGTCAAAGACCGGGACCACCGCCGTGCCGTTGGCGTTCTTGGGCATCTGGCTCCGCATCAAAGTAGGCATGGTCAGCGCATTGTTCACCGTCAAGCCCGCGCAGCCGCCCACGTTGCCCCCTGTGGGCACCTGGAGCTCGTAGTTAATGACACTGACTACGCCGCTATTGCTCGTGCAGCGGTAGTCCGCCAACTGAAGCGTCGTCCCATTACACCCCGCCGGAATCCCAATGTCCGCTTCAAATTGAACAGCGTAGGGATTGGCCGCCAAAATGCCGCCGCCGATGGCCACGTATTGCTCGTTGGTTCCGGCAACGATGACCCCGGGGGGGTAGCTGCTCGGCGGTGGATAGCCGGACAGCCGGATCTCGCGCGTCATCAGGTCCAGGGCTTCCCTGCCCGCGGCGGTGGGGTCTTCTTGGGCGGCGGTGGTGACAAACCGCTGCTGGGTCTGGCTCAGCATTTGCAGGACGCTGGCAATGACCAGGACCATCACCCCCATCGCCACAATCATCTCGACCAGCGAAAAGCCCCGCTCTCTGCCCATCATGTCCATCCTACCTTCTGCTTTCCTCGGCGTTTGGCCCCCTACTGCCATGCCGATCCATCCCATCGCCAACTCCTCGCCCGGCCGGTCCCGGTGACCGTCACGGCGTTCGTGCCTCCCCAGCCGGTCATGAACACGACATGGGTGACCGCGACGCCCGAGGCGGTTCCGCACGCGCTTGTCTTGCTGCCGCGGGAATTAAACGTGACGATAAAGGTTGAGCAACTAAACGTCGTGGGTGCTGCGGGAAACGGCATGGTCGCCAGCGAGATCGTGCTGGTCTGATCCACAGTGACGCCCACGGGGAGCTGCACGCGAGGGTCGAGGGATGCCAGCGCTCCATCGCAGTCCGGGTCTATGCCGAACTGGTTGCCCACCAGAACGGTGCATACGTCGGTGCCTTGAGAAATGGCGGAATAGCGCGCCTGCTGTACCATGCGGCTCAGGTTGGAGGTCGCCGAGTTGAACGTGTAGCTGCGGAGCGCGCTTTGCACCATGGGGACCGAAAAGGCAAGCAGGATCATGCCGATCGAAACGACAATCAGGGTTTCCAGCAGGCTGAAACCGTTCCGGCGATCTCGCGCCCGGCGGGAAACCGATTCGGCGGTGAGTTCCTGGGTCATCATTGCGCGTACCCGCAGTCCCCGATCGCTTGCTCTCGTCCCCGGGACGGGAACCCCGACCCCGGAGGAGGGGGGAGTCCTTTCCATATCCTCTGATAAGTCTACATTCGTGGCTCCGTGGGGGCAATAGCCCCCCGGTCTTAATTTGCAACAACGGGGATTAGGACTTTGGTACGGGGTACCCCCCGCTTTTTGCCGAGGCAGGTTTTCGAGCTTGGGGTCCTACCGGCTCGATAGTGTCTCAGTTTGCGTTGCCCCATGTTCGCCGATCTTTTCTCTAGCCCAGGCGTTTACGCCTGGGTTCGTGTGCCAGCGAAATAAGCAGCCCCCTTTAGGGGGCTCTTGCCTGACAGCGAGCAGCAGCCCAACCACAGGACGGCCTGCCGTCCGAAGCCTCGGCATAGGACGGAAGCCCCGTGAACGGGGCTCAAAGAGAATCGGTGGTGATCGCCAACCCAGGCCTGAAGGCCTGGGCTAGACAAAATTAACCCCCTGATCAAACTGAGACACTACCTACCGCTCCGCACAGTGGACGAACCCTTTCTTTCCGTGATATAAAACAGGGTTAGTCCTTTTGAGCAGATATTTGCATGAAACTGGGCCGCAAGATTCTACTTTTCCTCGCTTTCCTGAATGGTGCGGCGATAGCCTGGGCCGGACAGATCGAAGGCCGGGTGACCACCGAGCAAGGAGCCGCCGTCGCCGGGATCAAGGTGACGGTGGTCCATCGGGACAATGGCGGCCGCTGGGAAGCCACGACCAATGAGGACGGGACTTATGCCGTCGCGGACCTGGAGTCGGGCGCCTATACCATCACCGTGGCCGGGGCTTCGGGACAGCCGCCGCTGCGGCGCGAGCTGACGCTCGGGTCCGGCGCCGGCTCGATTCGCGCCGACTTCCAATTCCCCGCCCCCACCGTCCAGACCGTGGGGGGCGCCGAAGAACGCAACCCCAACATCTTCATCTATCGAATTGACCTGAACGAGCTGCGCAACCGCCTGAACGTGGGCCGCGGCCCTGATCCGCAATATCTCCCCGAATTTCGGCCGGAACAAAACTACTTTGGGGCGGAGTTCGGCGCGGCGTTGGTAAATTTTGAAGTCATCCGTTCCCGGCCGCTCGTCAGCGCCTGGCGCGGCTCGGGGACGGCGCTCCATCAAAACAGCGCGCTCAATGCGCGCAACTTTTTCAACGTGGGTCCCCTGCGGCCTTCCCGCGCGAACACCTACTCGCTCTCCGCCGGCGGGCCGCTGGCTTCCGAGAAAGCGTCGCTGCTGGTGCAATTCGGCCAGAGCCTTACCTCCGGCTTCGTGAACACGAACATCCTGGTCCCGTCGCTCTCGGAGCTGACGCCGCGCGCGGCGGACCCGCGGGTGAATGCGATCCTCGCCAGCCTGCTGAAAGCCTTTCCGGCTGAAGCGCCGAATCTCGGCGACGGCCGCTTGAACTCCAATGCGCCGCGCGATCTGGACACGACCGATGCCCTGGTGCGGCTCGATTGGAAGCCGGCGGAGAACACGGACGCGGCCCTGCGCTACACGGTCAGCGATTACGTCGAGGAGCCGTTCCAGCTCGTCGTCGGCCAGAACCCGCAGACCAACCTGCGCAACCAGGGCCTCCACAGCAGTCTGGCGAAATCGCTGTCGCCGCAGTCGGTGGGCCGGTTCGGCTTTCATTACGACCGCGCCGCGGCCCTGCTCGAACCGACCCAGCGGTTTCAGCAATTGCTGGCGCCGCTCGGAATCAGCCCCGTTCCCGACGTGGAGATCAGCGGGGAAGCTGCCGGCATCGGCCCCGGCCCGAAGTTCCCGCGCCGCCGAGTCCAGAACCGCTTCCAGCTCTACTCCGACCTCAGCCGTTCGGCGGGCCGGCACGCTCTGAAGGCCGGATGGAGCGGCACGCGCCTTCAGATGAACGACTTGCAGAGTGATAACAACCGCGGCACCCTGAACTTTGACCGTAACTTCGGGCGCTCCGCCATTGACAACTTTCTGCTGGGACTTCCCACGGGGTTCACCATCGCGTTAGGCAACCTCTACCGCGGCTTCCGGAACTGGGAGCACTTCTTCTTTTTCGAGGACCAGATTCGAGTGGCTCCCACCTTTCGCTTGAGTCTTGGCCTGCGATACGAGCTGATGACCGCGCCCGTCGAGGTGAACGGCTTGACCGAGGTCGGCTTCCCGGCGGACAAGAACAATTTCGGTCCGCGTTTTGGGTTTGCCTGGAATCCGGGCGGCGGCAGCACGACTCTCCGCGGGGCCTACGGCATTTCCTATTCCCCGATTCAGCCCGTCACGTATGGCATGACGCGCTTCAATCCGCCCGCGACCCGCGTGATTCAGGTGTTCAACCCCGACCTGGTGAACCTGTTCGCCGGCGTGAATGCGCTGGGGGGCGTGACCCCGCTTTCCACGCGGTCTGCGCTCTATCGCATCAGCCCGGACTTCGTGCAGCCTTATTCGCATCAGTATTCCTTCGGAGTCGAGCGGCGCTTGCCCGGCGCCGCCGCGCTGCGGGTGGGCTACATCGGCATGAGGTCGTTCCACATCCTGACACTGGGGGAGTACAACCGCGCCCGGCCAGTTCCGGGCATTCCGATAACCACGGCCACCATCAACGACCGCCGTCCGGACCCGCGTTATTTCAACATCAACATGGTGGAGAGCAACAGCATCTCCTATTTCGACGCCGTCCAGGTGGCCCTCGACAAACGAATGACCCGCGGCTTGACCTTCCGCGCCTCCTATACCTTCGGAAAGAGCATTGATACCGGCGGCGATTTCACCAACACCGCTTCCGGCGTGGAAGCTCCGCCGGAACAAGGCACCCCTGCCTGCGAGGAGTGCGACCGGTTCAGCGATCAGAAGGGTCTCTCCCTTTTCGACACCCCGCAGGTGTTCGTCTTGAGCTACAGCTATGCGCTTCCGTTTCCGGCCCGGACCAACGGATGGGCCTCGGCCCTGTTTTCTCGATGGCAGATTTCCGGAACCACCATCTTCCAATCCGGAACTCCGTTTCACCTGCACACAGGCTCCGACGCGCCCGGCACCGGCAACGTGGACGGAGTCGGCCATGACCGTCCCAATATCGTGAACCCGGCCATCTTGGGAATGAGCCTGGACGATCCCGACACTTCGCTCTCGATCTTCCGGCGGGAATACTTCAACAGCCTCCTCCCACCCGGCGGGCGGGGCGATCTTGGCTACAATACGTTCCGCAAAGACGGCACCAATAACTGGAATTTCGCCGTTGCGCGGACCTTCCCCCTTCCCGGCGGGCGCGAGCGGTCGCTCCAGTTCCGCGCGGAGTTCTTCAACCTCTTCAATCACGCGCAGTTTGAGAAGCCCCCCGTGATGTTCTCGGCCCGCACCTTCGGCCAGATCACCAACACGGTCAACAAAGGGCGCCAGGTCCAGTTCTTCCTGCGGTTGAATTTCTGAAGCAGAGTGGGAATCGCGGCCCGCCAGGAAGCTGCGCCGCGCTATTCCGCCTTCTCGACGGCCTGCTTAAGCTCCTGCCAGGCGTGGCGGGCTTCTTCGACGGACCCGGCATCCTCGATGGTCGTGATGTCGCCGGGGTCCTTGTCGAGCACGACGGCTTTCAGCACGCGGCGCATGATCTTGCCGCTGCGCGTTTTGGGGAGCAGGTTCACGAACTGAATTTCGCTGACGACGGCCAGCGGTCCCAGCGTCTCCCGCACCGTGGCGAGCAGTTCCAGGCGCAATTGCTCGGACGGCTCGTAGCGCTGGCGCAGCACGACGAAGGCGGAAATCGTTTCCCCGCGCAAAGCGTCCGGCCGGCCCGTGACGCCGACTTCGGCCACCGCCGGATGCTTCAGGAAGGCGCTCTCGACCTCGATGGTGCCTAGGCGGTGCGCGGCGATCTTGATGACCTCGTCGGCGCGTCCGGAGAACCAGTAGTAGCCGTCTTCATCCACGTAGCCGGCGTCGCCGGTGAAGTAATTGCCGTGGATTTTCTCCCAATAGTCCGCGCCGTAGCGCTCCGGCTCGCCCCAGAGAGTGGGTGTCAAGCTGGGAAAGGGTTCCCGGAGGACGACGATGCCTTTCTCGCCCGTCGCGCAGGGCTTTCCATCGGGCGTGACCACGGCCGCCACGATCCCCGGCAGCGGGATTCCCGCCGAGCCGGGCTTGATCGGCAGCATCCCGACGCCGTACGGGTTGCCAAAGATCGGCCCTCCGGTTTCGGTCTGCCACATGTGGTCAATGACCGGCACGCGGTCCTGGAAGACCTGCTTTTGCAGCCACTCCCAAACGGGCGGGTTGAGCACCTCGCCGGCGCTGAAGAGCCGTTCGAGCGAGCTTAGGTCATACGGACGCGCGGGGTCCTCGCCGTAGCGCATGAGAAGCCGAATCGCCGTCGGCGACGTAAAGATCCCCGTGACGTGGTTGTAGGAAATGACCTTCCAGAAGACGTCCGGGCCGGGATGGTCGAGCGCCCCTTCGTAGGCCAGCGTCGTGCATCCGGCGAGCAGGGGCGCATAGACGATGTAGCTGTGCCCGACAACCCAGCCAATGTCCGACGTGGACCACCAGATGTCGGTCGGTCGCAACCCGAACACCCAGCGGCCCATGCCGTGAATGCCGACCGCGTAGCCGCCGTGCGTATGGACCGCGAGCTTGGGCTTGGCCGTCGTGCCGGAGGTCGGCAGAATGTAGGCCGGTTCGTTCGCTTCCATGCTCTCGAAGTCGCTCCGCTGCCCTTTGCCGCACTCGAGAAACGCCGGCCAGTCGAGGTCCCGCCCGGGGGTCATCGGCACCGCGTCGCGGCTTCGCCGCAGAAGGACGACCTGCTCGACGCAATTCCCCGGAGCCGCCAGCGCCTCGTCTACAATTTCTTTCAATCGCACGGCCTTGCCCTTGCGGTAGGTCACGTCCGCCGTTAACATGACGCGCGCTCCGGCGGCCTGCACGCGGTCGGCGAGCGCCGAGCTTCCGAAGCCGGCAAAGACAACTAAATGAATCGCGCCGATTCGCGTCGTCGCCAGCATCGCCACGATGGCCTCGGGCATCGTGGGCATGTAGATGGCGACGCGGTCCCCTCGCTGGACGCCCAGGCCCCGCAGCGCCATCGCCACGCGTTTGACCTCTTCGAGCAGTTGCGCGTAAGTGAACACGCGGCGCTCCCCGGTTTCATTCTCGTAAATCAGCGCAGCCTGGCCGCCGCGCCCGCCGAGAACGTGACGGTCCAGAGCGTTGTAGCAGAGGTTGGTTTGGCCGTTGATGAACCAGCGGAACGAGGGATAGTGGCGCTCATACACACGGTCCCACTTTCGGAACCAGGGCAGTTGCTCGGCAGCGCGCCCCCAGAAGCCGTCGCGGTCGGCCCGCGCCTCTTCCAGCAGGCGGCGAACTTGCGGGTGCATCATCTCAGCCTGTCTTGTCATCGGTGCAGCCTATTGAACTGCGCATGAGTGCGAAAAGGGCCGACGGCGGAGGCCACCTGGAAAATTCGTGCATGTGTGGGATCAAGGTGCGAGAGTTCGACGTAGAGTCAAAGCTTTTGTAAGGTTCCCATTAAGGCTTCCACTCTCTCGTCAACCTTGCGAGCAACCCTTCTGGCCAGGATGAACAACTCTCTAATGAGAACCTCGGGCTCATCTATTTCCCAAACCAGTTTCCCATTTTCATCCAGAAGACTTAGGAGATGACGATGATAGCCCGGATGCCGAAGGAACTCCCGCCGAATCTTGAGAGTCGTGTTGCCCCCCACGCTGACTAGGAAGATATCCTCATCCGCCGTCTCATCCCATTTCAATTTGCCAGCCTGGGTTTTATTGATGAGGGCGTTCAGCAGCGGACCGGAATCGAATTGAGTTGAGTAGCTGCTCATTGCTTTGCTCCTCTATCTAACTCTCCTTTAATTGTACCCAGATTCTCCCTAAGAACCGTGGATATTTTCTCGCATTGCCAAATAAGCTTTTGCTTTTGCTCGTCAGGGAAAGGAGTTTGCCAGCCAGAAGCAAGGACTTCACTCAGTATGCGTGCCTCTTGTGCGGCAGTCAAAAGGTCGTCTTTGCGTTCTTCGTCCAAGTAGGGGCTTCTCCTAAACCGAATCTCACTGATGGAGGAGGCCAGTTCGTGAGCCCTCAAAGAGGCTTCTGGCTGCCTATCGTGAGCTAAGAAATCCAAGAGTTGGTCTGTCTTCTCGCAGGCCAGTTGGAACTCGTCGGCCAGGGTACGAAGTGTAATTGCATCTCGTGCCTGCGTGGCAGCTCTTGAAGCGCGTCCGGCTCGACTCCAGGCCAGCAAGCTGAAGACAAGCCCAAGCATACTTGCTGTGCCCACAATGAGAGTGAACTTTGGCGTTTCAGCAACCGCCTCCAGAAATTGCCACAGCTCGTTCATTGGACCTTACAGTTTATACCCGATTTTTCGCAACAACTCATTTCGCGCAGCGACATCGGCGGGCGTTTCGACGCCTTTGGGCGGGGAGCCGTCAATCACGCCGAGCACTCCGCGCCCTTGCTCGCTTTGGGCGACGACGATTTCGACGGGGTTCGCGGTGGCGCAAAAGATCGAGCAGACTTCGGGGACTTCGCGGATGCGGGAAAGCAGGTTGATGGGGTAGGCGTTGCGGAGCAGAACGACGAACACATGCCCGGCGGCGATGGCCTGGGCGTTGCGGATGGCGGCGCGGCGCAACTCTTCGTCGTTGCCTTCGGCGCGCACCAGGCACGGGCCGGAGGATTCATTGAAAGCGAGGCCAAACTTCGCGCCGGGAACGGTTCCCACAATGGCCTCGTAGAGGTCCTCGACGGTCTTGATAAAGTGTGATTGCCCGACAATCACGTTGCTCCCTTCGGGCAGCTCCATCCGAACGGCGCTCAACTCCATGCGTTCCTCTCCACTCGATTCTTGGGGTGGACCTTTCCATCGTAATGGAAAGTTGCTTCCTAACGTAACTCCCCCCAGCACCGCCGCCAGGGGCAGAACGTGCCCTCCGAGTTTACCACGGCATCCGCGCCTTGCCGCCCCTACCGTGCCTTCCGGCCTGTTGTACAGGTCAGCGGCTTTAGAGTAAGCTCCGTCCTGTGGCTCGTCATCACAAACTTCTCGAACAGGTTCTTCGCGGTACCTCCGACGCCAATATTCCCTTTGAAGGATTGCGGGGGCTGTTGACGCGACTTGGTTTCGACGAACGGACTCACGGTAGTCATCACATCTTCACCCGCTCGGATGTAGAGGAAATCCTGAATCTCCAACCGAAAGGCAGCAAAGCCAAACCGTATCAAGTGAAGCAGGTGCGCCATGTTATCCTAAGATACAGATTGGGAGGACAAAGTTGACGGCGAAATACGAAGTCATCATCTACTGGAGCGAAGAAGACCAGGCGTTTATCGCGGAGGTTCCGGAATTGCCTGGCTGCGCTGCCGACGGGAGAACACGCCGGGAAGCGCTCAAAAACGCTGAGGTCATCATCCAAGAATGGATCGAAACCGCCAAAGAACTGGGCCGCCCCATCCCGCAACCTAAAGGCCGTTTGGTCTTTGCTTGAAGCTGTTACACTGCGAAGTTGCCGTGGCTACCCGCTCCATTGTGCGGTTGGCGCGGCTCAGCGGCCTTTCGGCCGGGACTCGGTTTGGCTGCGGGCAGTCGCTTCGGTCCGGCTCAGTTGCTGGAACATGTCGGCCAGTTCCGCCCGGGTCAGGAATCCCTTCTCCTCCAGGACCGAAACCAGCGCGTTCAGCATCGTTCGGATCATGCGCCGTTCGTTGTCGTCGCTTTCGCTCGGCGAGAGGGTGGGGCCAGAGAGTTCGCCCGCCAGCGGCGCCTGCGGAGAGGCCACCCAGTCCTCCGGGGGAAACTGGACGCCCCAGAAGTTTTCTGACCGTTCCAGTTGGATGCCGAGGCCCGAACGCCCGTTCTTGTCCTTCTCCGTGCTCACCCAAACCACTTTGCACTGCTGCTCGCGCTCCAGATGTGGAAGGCGGACGGTGACCTCCGCGTCCAACGGGAACGCACGGTCCGCCAACAGAAGCGCCCCGTGCCGGTTCACATATTTGGTCGTGGCGGCGGCGCGGATTTCTTGTCCGTCCGTGTCCTGGCCCAAAACTTCCACTGGGATGGAAATGGTAATCCGCGAACTGCGGCGCAAGTCCTGCGGCGATTGGAGTCCAGTCATGGTTGTCCCTCAGTGCACTCGTTTCTCATACCCCGCCCACTCCCGCTCGCGCAGCTCAAACTTTTTGACCTTGCCGGTCGAAGTCTTCGGGAGCGGCCCGAACGTGACCGCGTGCGGGCACTTGAAGTGGGCGAGCTTCTGGCGGCAGAAATCAATGATGTCGCGCTCGGCGGCCTGACGGCCCGGCTTCAGCGTCACAAAGGCCCTCGGAACTTCTCCCCACTTTTCATGGGGCACCGCGATCACCGCCGCTTCGAGCACGTCCGGATGATCGCAGATGGCTTTCTCGACCTCCTGCGTGGAGATGTTCTCGCCGCCGCTGATGATGATGTCCTTGCTCCGGTCGCGGATTTCGATGTAGCCGGAAGGGTGGAGCACGGCCAGGTCGCCGCTGTGGAACCATCCGCCGCGAAAGGCCTCGGCGGTGGCCTGCGGGTCGCGGTAGTAGCCTTTCATGACGATGTTGCCGCGCATCACGATTTCGCCGAGCGTTTGCCCGTCGGCGGGCACGTCCCGCATCTGCTCGTCCACCACGCGCAGGCTCGTCCCGCTCAGCACATGCGGCACGCCTTGCAGCGCCTTGATCTCGGCCCGCTCCGCCAGCTCCTTCCCGTCCCATTCTTTGCGCCATTCGCAGAACGTGAAGGGGCCGTAGCTTTCCGTCAGGCCGTAGAGGTGAACGATCTCCAGGCCGAAGCGTTCGCCGTCGCGGATGACTGCCGGGGACGGCGGAGCGCCGCCGGTGGCCACGCGCAGCGGATGATCGAGGCGAAACTCCCGCGCCGCCGGATGATGCAGGAGCGCAGAGAGCACCGTCGGCGCGCCGCAGAAGTGCGTGACACGATGCCGCCGGATCGCGTCGAGCATCTTCTCGGGGTCCGCCCGGCGCAGGCAGACGTGCGTGGCTCCCATCGCCGTAACGCCCCAGGGGAAGCACCAGCCGTTGCAGTGAAACATCGGGACGACCCAGAGATAGTTGCTATGGCTCTGCACTTCCATCATCTCCGTCACGCCCAGAGCGTTCAGGTATGCGCCCCGGTGCGTGTACATCACTCCCTTGGGCTGGCCCGTCGTGCCGCTGGTGTAGTTCACCGAGATGACATCGTTCTCATCGTCCAGGCGGAAGTCCTCGAACTCGTCTTCCCCGGTCGCTAGGCCGGTTGCCAGGAAGGCTTCGTAGTCCTGTCCCCCAAACGGCAATGCGGCCGTCGATTCGGCGCGGGTGTCCCGGACGACCACGAATTGCTTCGTCGCAGAAAGCTCGGACACGACCGGGGCAATCACGGCCGCCAGCTCCGAATCCACGACCAGCAGCTTGGCCTCGGCGTGGTTGAGGATATAGGCGATTTCGCTCGAATTCAGCCGTATGTTGATTGCCGCCAGGATCGCTCCGGCGAGCGGCACAGCGAAGTGTGCTTCGAGCAAGGCTGGGATGTTCGGCGCGAGGAACGCGACCCGGTCGCCGGGTTCGATCCCCGCGCGGCGCAAGGCTCCGGCGAGCCGGTGAACCCGCCGGCGAAATTCCGCGTAGCTGTATTGCCGGTCGTCATAGATCACGGCGGGCTTGTCGGCAAAGACCACGGCGCTGCGTTCGAGGAAGGTGATCGGGGTCAGCTTGCTCAAGTGGACCGGCTGGCCTTGGTTCAACCGTTCGTCCATGCGGGCGGCGCGGCTGGAGGCCGCGAGCTGCCGCTCACTGCCGCCGGACACGGTGGTCCTAGTAGCCATCGCCCTTCCTCCGATTCCCAAAAGCGGTCGAATCCGCCCAATTCCCAGCGGGGACACATTGTACTCCAAAGTCCCGCTCGATTGACTTTGGAATTGTGAGGCGACTGGATTCCACGCTCACCCGGTCCCAGCGCTGCCTTGCGCAGTGATATTCTCTCGTTGCCACCCCACCAAGGTGGGGTCTGCTTCCTGCCCCTTCCCGAGCGGTTCTTCATGGCCCCCAGGAACGAGGCCGGCAGGGGCGGGGAATTCGCTAACGAATTGAGAGAGAGTACAATAGAACGGCTGTCTCGACCGGTCTCTCCAGGGCGGCTGCTCCTGGCAACCGGAAGAGGGGTTCGGCGCATCTGAAATTAACTGTTTTCGGGGGGCTAGACCAGGCTCTCATGCCGCAGGAAGGACCCGGGGTTACCCGTCCGCGGGACACCGACGGAGCAGGTCCCTGCGGGACCGCCGGGTTCTGGCAACTTGGAGCGACGCTGTAGTTTTGGTATGCTAGATTCTTATCATTTTTCTTTGTGCCCATTCGGGCCCGCCTTGCAGAACGGATCGGCGGAAGAAAGATTCTGCGGGTATTCCTCGCCAGCCGGAGAGCAATACGCCAGCATCGAGTGCGGCGAAGCCTTGAGCGAGCGGGAAGAAATCGAATGAGAAGAGCCGCCCTGGGAAGCTGCCTGCCGGTCCGGGGGCTTTTTTGCCGGAGGCTCTTGGCTCGGGGCTGTTGGCCGGAGGCTTTTAGCCAGAGGCTTTTGGCCCAGGGCTTTTGGCCCAGGGCGTTCAGGAGGAAGCGGTGATTGACGTTCAGGGACTGACCAAGCGATACGGGCGGACCACGGCCGTAGAGGACCTCCATTTTTCCGTGCGCAAGGGAGAGATTCTGGGTTTTCTCGGTCCGAACGGGGCCGGCAAGACCACCACGATGCGGGTGCTCACCGGATTCTTGCCCCCCACTCTCGGGAAGGTGACCGTCGCGGGCTATGACGTGATGGCGGAGCCGCTCGAAGTGAAGCGCCGGACGGGGTATCTCCCGGAAACGCCGCCGCTGTACACGGACATGCGAGTGGACGAGATGCTCGCCTTCGCCGGACGGATCAAGGGGGTGTCGAGACGGGAGTTGCGGCAGCGCATCGCGGAGACCGCGGAGAAAACCGCGATCGGAGATTCCCTGCACAAGATTGTCGGGCATCTCTCCAAGGGCTACCGGCAACGCGTGGGCCTGGCCGTCGCTCTGATCCACAACCCCGATGTGTTGGTGCTCGACGAACCGACCGCGGGACTCGACCCCAAGCAGATTATTGAGACCCGCCGGCTGGTGAAGAGTCTGGCGGGCGACCATACCATTATTCTGAGCACGCACATCCTGCCCGAAGCGGCCCATACCTGCGGGCGCGTGATGATCATCAATGCCGGGAAGCTGGTGGCCGAGGATACTCCAGAGAACCTGACGGCCCGCTTGCAGGGTTTTGAAACCATGCGCCTGGTGATCGAAGGGCCGGAGGCGCTGGCGCGGGAACGCCTGGCGCGCGTCGCCGGCGTTGGCGGGGTCTCGGCAATGCCGGAGGGCGATGGCCGCGTGGAGTTTTCCGTGCAGATGCAAAAGGGCCGGGATTCGCGCAAGGAATTGGCCCGCGCCGTGGTCGAATCGGGCTGGGGCCTGCTCGAGTTGCGCCCGGTCGGCCTGAGTTTGGAAGAAATTTTCTTGAAGCTTACCACAACCGAAGACCCGGCCGAAGCCGAAGTCGCGGCGCCGGAGTCTTCCCGGGAGGCGGCTACCGCATGAGGAATATTTGGACCATCGCTCGCAAAGAGCTTAACTCCTATTTCCGTTCGCCCATCGCCTACATCGTTCTGGGCGTCTTCGCGGTGATCTTCGGATTCTTCTTCTACAGCATCCTGTCCATGTTCATCCGGCAGACGTTTATGCAGGCCCAGTACATGCAGATGTATGGGGCCCCCATGCACCTGAACGTGAACGAGATGGTCATCCGGCCGCTGCTGATGAACCTGAGCGTGATTTCGCTGTTTCTGGTTCCCATGATCACCATGCGCCTGTTCGCCGAAGAGAAAAAGACCGGCACCATGGAACTGTTGATGACCTCGCCGGTCACCGACCTCCAGATGATCTTCGGAAAATTTCTGGGGGCGTTCTTCCTCTATGCGGCCATGCTCGGGTTAACGGTCCTTTACGTTCTGCTCCTGTTCCGGTACGGCAATCCGGACTGGAGACCCCTGGTGGCGGGTTACCTCGGCCAGTTGCTGCTCGGCGGGTGCTTCCTTTCCTTCGGCTTGCTGCTCTCGAGCATTACGCGCAATCAACTGGTCGCCGGCAGCCTGACCTTCACCGTGTTTCTGCTTCTGTGGGTGATTGATTGGGTGAGTGAATTCTCCGGGACTCGCATGGGCGAACTGGCCAGTTATCTTTCCCTCACCACCCACATTGAGAATTTCTCCAAAGGGGTCATTGACCTCAAGGACGCCGTGTACTACCTCTCCGTGATCGGGCTGGGACTGTTCTTGACGGCCCGCTCCGTGGAATCCGTGCGATGGAGGGCATGAGACGATGGCGATGGAATTGAAACGCCGGCTCACCAGCCGGCAGACCAAATACGGCTTGAATACAGCCATCTATTGTCTGCTCGCGCTGGCGATTGTGGTGGTCGTCAACCTGATCGCGAACCGGTTCGTCAAGCAGATTGACTTGACCGCCAACAAGCAATACAGCCTCTCGCCGCAGACAGCCAAGATTTTGTCGGAACTGCAAAAGGACGTGGAGGTGCTTTACTTCGACCGCCGCGCCAATTTCGACCGCGCGCGGGACCGTCTGGATTTGTTCCCCATCCAGTCCCGGCGCGTCAAGGTGACCTACGTGGACCCGGACCGGGAGCCTTCCAAGGCCAACCGCTATAAGATCAAGAGCTATGCCACGGTGGTCGTGGCGACCGCCGAGCGCGACGAGCAAGCCAAAGGGGTCACCGAGGAGGAAATCACCAACAGCATCATCCGGGTGCTCAAAGGCGGTCCCAAGACGATCTATTTCCTGACGGGCCACGGCGAGCGGGACGTCGAATCCCAGGAGCGGCTCGGCTACAGCGCCGCCAAGAAGGCGCTCGAAGACACCAACTACAAGGTCCAGCCGCTTTCTCTGCTGGAGCAATCCCCCAAGATTCCCGACGATTGCAGCTTACTGGTCGTCGCCGGACCCCAGAAAGACCTGCTCGATCCCGAGATCACGGCGATTAAGGACTTCCTCATGAAGGGCGGGCGAGTCTTCTTCTTGGTTCACCCGCAGGCCCCGGCGAAGCTGACCGGCCTGCTGGAGCAGTTCGGCGTGGACGCCCATAATTCGTTGGTCGTGGACACCAGCGGGATCGGGCGGCTGTTCGGCACCGACGAGCTGATGCCGCTGGTGGTCCAATATGAAAATCATCCCGTGACCAAGGACATGTCGAACACCGCCACGCTGTTTCCGTTTGCGAGCGCCGTGGATACGTCCACGAAAGGGATGGCCGGAGCTACGTTCCAGCCGATCGCCAGGACCACGAAGAACAGTTGGGCCACCGACCAGGTGCGCTCCCAGCAGATCAGCTTCCGCAAAGGCCAGGATAAGGAAGGGCCGGTGGCTTTGTTCGGAGCGGGCTCGTACAAGCCGGCGGAAGCCGCCGAGGGCGCCAAGGAGGGCCGGTACATCGTGGCCGGGAGCGCCGAGTTTCTGGCCAATGCCATCCTCGGCTTCAACGGCAACCGCGACCTGTTTTTGAACGCGGTGGCGTGGCTAACGTCGGACGAGGATCTGATTTCGATCCGGCCCAAGGACCCGCAAGACAGTCGCGTGGACCTCACCCCGGCCCAGATGAACCTGGTTCTCTATCTCCTGATTGCCGTGCCGGCCATCGTCGTGGTGAGCGGCCTGGGCGTGTGGTGGAAACGACGGGGGTAAGAAAAACAGTGACGAGTGACAAGTGACAAGTGATGAGCAGAAGTCAGAAGACAGGAGTCGGGAGTCAGAATTACAACGCCCCGGCCGCCAATGGCACGATTCTGGCTCCTGACTTCTAACTTCTACTTCCATTTCTCTTGTCACTGGTCACTGGTCACTGGGTTTAACGCTATGAAGGTTACACATACCATCGTTGCTCTCGTGATCCTGCTGGCGTTGGGGGGAGTTTTCTACTATCTCAACCAGCAGCCTGCGCCGGCTTCTTCGAGCGAAGGTGCCAAGAAGAAGCTCTTTGTATTTCAGCCCGACCAGGTGGAAGAATTCACGATTGAGACGGCGGACCAGCCCCCCGCCGCGTTTCGCCGCGTGGCCGCAGCCGCCACACCCGGCGCCAAGCCCGAGGACAAGAGCGCGGCCCAATGGGAGGTTGTAAGCCCAGCGGGGGTTGCCGCCGACGGCTCCCAGATTCAGTCCTTTTTGGAAGGGCTTCCCAATTCGGAATACACCCCGATCGAAGGCGACACGCCCCTTCCACCGAGTGAGTACGGATTGGAGAAGCCGCAGAAGACATTCCGGTTCAAGTTGAAGGGAGGCCAGACGGTCGCGCTCTCCATCGGGAAGGAAAACCCGACCGGCTCCGACAAATTCGGGAAACTCGATTCGGCTCCGGGCGTGTTCCTGCTCGGCACCTATGACACGACGGCGTTGCAGAAAACGCTCTTTGACCTGCGCGACAAGCGGCTCTTCCCGATTGCCATGGACAAGGCGCAGCAGATTGAACTGGCACTGCCCGTGCGGCCCGGCCGGATCGTCCTGACCAAGCAGGCCAGCGGCAACTGGGAATTAGCCGAGCCGGCCGTGCGGGCCGACTTCAGCAACAGCAACTACTTTGTGACCACCCTGAGCGGGGCGCAGATGAAGTCCGCCGAGGAGGAAACCCCCAAGTCGCTGAACCGCTATGGGCTGGACCGGCCGGAGATCCGCCTCACGGTGAAAACGGCGGACGGCTCGACGACCCTCCTGATCGGCAACAAGGCCAGCGGGGAGGGCGTTTCCTATTATGCGCAGAACTCCGTCTGGCCGGTCGTCTTTACGATTACCCAGGCCCTCTACGATCAGCTCAAGCAGGACCTCGACAGCTACCGGAACCGCTTCCTGTTCGATTTCCAAACAACCAATACCCGGCGCGTGGAGCTTCTGTCGGCCCAAGGGGAGATGCGCCTGGATAAACGCGGAGAAGAATGGTTCCGGACCGGAACGCCCGAGAAGAAACTGGACGCCTCCAAAGTAGAGGACTTCTTGAACAGCGTTCACAATCTGCGCATCCAGCAGTTCACCTCCGACAAACCCGGGCAACTCGCCCAGTACGGCCTCGATAAGCCCTGGCTGCGCGTCAAGGTTACGTTCGGCGAAGGAAACAAAGAGGAGACCATCCTGTTCGCCCGCAAGGACAAACGCTTCTATGCCTCCCGCCAGGGGGAGAACTCCGTCTATGAAATGGCACCCAACGAGCCGGAGAATCTTGAGCCGAAAGTGAAAGACCTGGCTTCCTGACGCCTAAAGGTATAAGTTTATCCAGGTCAGCCTAAACAAGAGATAGGCCGCCACACCCTTTGTCTCCGGCTGAACAACACACTTATGCCAGAGGGAACCGAATGTCTGTTGCGCCGGTAGCCCGGACGACCGCAACCGCTCTGGAAGCCCGCTCGGGGCTGGATCCGTGGGCGCGGGCGGACCTGCCTGCCCCGCCTACCCCGAAGGGGCTAGGCTGGCTGGGCGTCGTCGGGCCCGGCGTTATCGTACTGGGCGCCTCGATTGGGAGCGGCGAGTTCCTTCTCGGCCCCGCCGTCTTCGTACGGCACGGACTGACGCTCCTCTGGGTGACGACGGTCGCGGTCTTGCTCCAAACCGTCTTCAACACCGAGGTGATGCGCTACACGCTGGCTACGGGTGAGCCGGTATTCACCGGCTTCATGCGCACGCGTCCTTCCTCGACTGGCTGGGCGTGGGTGTACGCCGCCCTTTTCTTTCTGCAAGTCGGCTGGCCCGCGTTTGCCGCCACCGCGGCGGGGGCAATCTTCTTCCTGTCCGAACGGCGACTCCCGGGGCCCCTGGATGCCGCAGCGATCTACTACATCGGCGTGGTGACCTTCCTGGCGTGTACGGCAGTGCTCTTGGTGGGGCGGCGCATCGAGCGCACACTCGAACTGCTCAACTGGGTCCTCGTCGTTGTCATCCTGGGAGGCTTTCTCGCCTTGGCCGTGCTCTTCGTGCCGGCGGGAACCTGGGCGGCGGCCGCGGCCGGGCTTGCGGGCTTTGACGTGGCGCAGGGAACCTTCAACCTCTTTCCATCGGGCACCGACTTCTTCTTGCTGGGGGCCTTGGTGGCGTACTCCGGGTCCGGCGGCGTCGTCAACCTCACCTTGTCGAACTGGGCGCGAGACAAGGGCTACGGCATGGGAGAGCGGGCGGGCTACATCCCCGCCGCGATCGGCGGTCACAAAGTGAACCTCGCCCACAGCGGCTTCATCTTCGCGCCTGACGCCGAGGCTATGCGCCGGTGGAGTGGGTGGTGGCGCGTCGTCCGGGCAGATCAGTGGGGAGTATTCTTCACGGGAGCCCTTCTCGGCATGGTGCTCCCAGCACTGCTCTACGTGACGTTCATCCCGCGGGGGAGTGACATCCAGGGTCTCGGCATCAGCGCCGCGCTGGCGTCGAGCGTCGGGAGAAAGTCGGGTGCCCTGCTCGCCGGGGTCATTGCATTCCTCGGGGCGTGGATCCTTTTCAAGACGCAGCTCGACAACCTCGAGGCGATGGTGCGCGCCATTACGGACATCCTCTGGACCGGCAGCCGCCACGTGCGCGCCTGGCGCGGTGGCGACGTGCGCCGGGTGTACTACGGTGTGCTGGCCACCGCCGTCCTGTGGGGCATCGTGGCGCTGCGCCTGGCTCAGCCGATCGTCCTGCTGAAACTGGGGGCGAACGTCGCGGGCCTCGTCTTCATCGTGGCGTCGCTGCACCTGCTCTACATCAACACGCGGCTGCTGCCGCAACACGTGCGGCCGCCCCTGTGGCGGCGCGCGGCCCTGGTGGGGATGGCGCTCTTCTACGGGTCCTTCGTCACCCTCTCGCTCCGCAGCCTGTGGAGCGGCTGATCGAGTGCTCGCCCGAGTGTTCGCCCGAGTGCTCGCCCGAGTTCTCGATGGATGTCCCACGGCGGCCTATCCGGCTGTGTTCCATTGGCCCGCGGGGGCCGCAGAGAGCTACAATAGAAGAGGAACGGAAAAACAGGACTCATGGCGGGAACAATGGCCTCTCAGAAACCGCAAACTCTTATTGAAAAGATTTGGGACCGGCACGTGGTCGTGGAGGAGCCAGACTGTCCGGCGGTGCTCTATATTGACCTCCACCTGGTCCATGAAGTGACTTCCCCGCAGGCATTCCAGGCGCTTCGGGAGAAGAAGCTGGGGGTTCGCCAGCCGTCGCGCACGCTGGCCACAACGGACCACAGCGTCCCGACCCACGACCGCTCCCTGCCGTTCGCCGATCCACTGGCGGCCAAGCAGGTCGCGCAGCTCGGGATCAACTGCCGCGAGTTCGGCCTCCCGCTCTTCGGATTGGACAGTCCGTACCAGGGCATCGTCCACGTCATCGGCCCGGAACTTGGGGCGACGCAGCCCGGCATGACGATTGTCTGCGGCGACAGCCATACAGCTACACACGGGGCTTTCGGCGCGCTGGCCTTCGGCATCGGCACCACCGAGGTCGAGCACGTGCTCGCCACGCAATGCCTGCTCCAGCGCAAGCCGCAGACGTTTGAAGTCCGGGTCGAGGGCCAACTCCGCACGGGCGTGACGGCCAAAGACATCATTCTGGCCCTGATCGCGCAGATCGGCGTGGGCGGCGGTGTCGGTTGCGTACTCGAATATACCGGCAGCGCCATCCGCTCGCTCTCCATGGATGAGCGCATGACTGTCTGCAACATGTCCATCGAGGGCGGCGCGAAGGCCGGGCTGATCGCTCCTGACGACACGACTTTCCAGTACATGGCCGGGCGGCCCTTTGTCCCAAAAGGGGCGGCCTGGGATGCGGCGCTGCAGGAGTGGAAGAGCCTCCCGACCGACAACGGCGCGCGCTACGACAAGACCGTCACGCTGGACGCCTCGCGCCTGGAGCCGATGATTACTTACGGAACCAATCCCGGCATGGGGATGGCGATCACGGCAACGATTCCGCGCCCCGATTCGCTGACGGATGAGACCAGCCGCAAGACGCTGGCCCATGCGCTCGAATACATGGCGCTGGAGCCGGGCAAGCCGCTCCTGGGCCATCCCGTGGACGTGGTCTTCATCGGCAGTTGCACCAATTCCCGGCTTTCGGACCTGCGCGCCGCCGCCGGAATCCTGAAAGGCCGCAAGGTCAGCCCCAAAGCGCGGGTTCTGGTGGTGGCCGGCTCGCAGCAGGTGAAGCGGCAGGCCGAGCAGGAAGGCTTGCACGAAATCTTCCGCGCCGCCGGATGTGAATGGCGCGAGCCGGGATGCAGCATGTGCATCGCCATGAACGGCGACGAGCTGAAGCCCGGTCAGTACTCCGTCTCGACCAGCAACCGCAACTTTGAAGGCCGCCAGGGCAAAGGCGGGCGCACGTTCCTCGCCAGCCCCCTCACGGCCGCGGCTACGGCGATCCACGGCTGCATCACCGACGTGCGAACATTGCTGTGAGAAGAAAGGGAATCGGCCACAGAGACACAGAGGCACAGAGAAAGTTCTAAAAAGAAGAATCTACAAGACTCTGTGTTCTCTGTGCCTCCGTGGCTTCAAAAACATGGAACCGTTCACCAAAATCACCAGCCGTATGGTCCCGCTGCCTATGGACAACGTGGACACCGACATCATCGTTCCGGCGCGCTTCCTGAAGGTCACCGACAAGGCCAACATGGAACAATACCTGTTCCGTGATTGGCGCTTTGACTCCGACGGCACTCCGCGGCCGGACTTCATCCTGAACCAGCCGCGAGCGAAGGGCGCGCAGATTCTTCTGGGGGGCAGGAACTTTGGCTCCGGCAGCTCCCGCGAGCACGCCCCCTGGGCGTTACTGGCGTTCGGATTTCGGGCCATTATCAGCACCTCCTTCGCCGACATTTTTTGGGGCAACTCATTGAAAAACGGTTTGTTGCCGGTAGTCGTCCCGCCTGACGCTCACGCGGAGCTGTTCCGCCTGGTCGAGCGCGACCCGGATGCCTCCGTTACCATTGATCTGGCTTCGCAAACCCTCACTCTGCCCAACGGCCATGCGGTCAACTTCCCCATAGATAACTTCTCCAAACAGTGCTTGCTGGCAGGGGTAGATCAGCTTGGTTACATCCTCAAGCAGGAGCCGCGCGTCCGGGCCTATGAGTCAGCCCACCCGGCAACCGTTCAAACGAGTGTGAAGATTTAGTACCAATAGACCATTTTCAGGCTTCCTGTAGAGTGCTTTCGTCAGGGCACGACTTTAGTCGTGCCGGAACGAGCCACCCAAGAGGAGAGGGGCTTCAGCCCCTGAGGACTGACCCTCAGCGGCTAAAGCCGGCCGGTTGGCCAGACATTTTCGGCATGGCTGAAGCCATGCCCTGACGCAACATCACTATATGCCAACTGTGAAAATGGTCTAGATATTTCCGCGCCAATTCTACCTCATTCGACTGACAGAAAATTTGCAACTGGTTCGCGTGTCTTGGGCCTGTCGAAGCCGGCGTGTATGGAAAAGTGTTTGACAATCGGCCGAGGCCGGCGTAGCTTTTTCACCTGCTCGTTGTTGTTGCGAAACAGTGAAAGGAGAATCGCAATGCCTCTCTACCTTTACCAAGGAGCCTACACGTCGGAAGCCTGGTCCACGTTGGTCGAGAAACCCCAGAACCGCATAGATGCCGTCCGGCCGGCGATTGAAAAGCTCGGCGGGAAGATTCGCGGCGCCTATTTCAGCTTCGGCAAATACGACGTGGTCTTGATCGTCGAGATGCCCGACAACGTCAGCGCCGCGGCGATGGCGATCGCCATTGCAGCGGGCGGCGCCGTCAAGGCGGCCCAGACCACCGTGCTGATGAGTCCCGACGACGGCCTGGCAGCCATGAAAAAAGCGGCCACCTCCAGCTACCGTCCTCCGAAGACCAAGTAGGAGAGTTAGGATCAGAGCCGCGACTCCGCATTTCGGGAGAGCGCACACAACCCGAAAGGGCAGCGAGGCGGGGCTTGTGCGGATCACTCCCCCGTAAACTTCGCTTTGCGTTTTTCTAGGAAGGCGGTCATGCCTTCGTACTTGTCTTTGGACTCATAGAGGATGCTCTGGATGAGCATCTCGAGTTGGATGCCGCTGTCGAGCGGCACGCGGGAGGACGCATTCAGAGCGAGCTTGGCTAAGCGGATGGCGAGCGGCGCGCGCGCCAGAATCTTGCGGGCGATTTCCTGGGCTGTTTCCATCAGCTTCTCGAGCGGGACCACGCGGCTGACCAAGCCGATTCGCAGCGCCTCCTGCGCGTCATAGAGATCGCCGGTCAGTATCCACTCTTTGGCGCGAGACAGGCCGATCAAGCGCGGCAAGCGTTGCGTGCCGCCCCCCGCCGGGATGATTCCCAGGTTCGCCTCCGGCAGCCCGAAGCGCGCGTTCTCGCTGGCGACGCGGATGTCACAGGCGAGCGCCAGTTCGCAGCCCCCGCCGAGCGCGTACCCATTGACGGCGGCGATGACCGGCCAGGCAAAATTCTCGACCCGCGTAAACAGGATGGGGTTGATCCCCTCCAGGGCCTGCTTTTTGTTCCGGCCGCGCAGGTCCGCGATGTCGGCGCCCGAAACGAACGCCTTGTCCCCGGAGCCGGTGAGAATCAGCACGCCGGGCTGCGACACATCCAGGGTATCGAGCGCCTCGTTCATCTCCTTCACGGTCGGCGTATCGAGCGCGTTGCGCACCGCGGGACGATGGATGGTGAGCGTCCACAGCGACCCGTCTCCTTCCAGCCTGATATTTTTCCACTCCACGGATGTTCTCCTCTGCAATCGGTCCGAAGTCACTCAAGCCTTTTTCTCGGGCGGGGGATAGTCGTAGACCCCGCGGCCCACCTTGCGCCCCAGGCGTCCGGCCTTCACGTACTGGACCATCAACGGAGCGGGGCGGAATTTCTCGCCCAGAGTCTGATGGAGGTACTCGAGCACATGGAGCCGCGTATCGAGGCCCACCAGGTCCGCCATTTCAAACGGCCCCATGGGATGGTTGAGTCCGAGCTTCACCGCCTTGTCAATGTCCGCGGCGGTGGCGATTTCTTCCTGGAGCATGTAAAACGCCTCGTTGCCGATCATGGCGTTAATCCGGCTGGTGATGAAACCCGGCGATTCCTTGATCACCACGGTCTCCTTGCCCATTTGCCGGCCGACTTCCTCGGCAACCTTGACGGTCTCCGGCGCAGTCTCCAGGCCCCTCACAATCTCGAGCAGCTTCATCTTGTGAACGGGATTGAAGAAGTGCATCCCGAGGAACTGTCGCGGGCGTTTGGTCACGGCAGCCATCTCCGTGATGCTCAGCGACGAGGTGTTCGACGCCAGAAGCGCCCCGGCCGGAGCCGAGTTGTCGAGCCGGACAAACGTTTCGATCTTCAGCTTCATATCTTCCGGCACCGCTTCAATGACCAGGTCCGCATCCCGCGCCGCTTTTTCGAGGTTCGTTTCGAGGAGCAGACGAGAGAGCGCCTGCTCTTTCTGCTCGGCCGTCATCTTCCCGAGAGAAACGCCTTTCTCCATCTCCGAACGAATATTGGTGAGCGCGGTCTGCAAAATACTCTCGGAGACGTCCACGATCGTGGTGCGAAAGCCGCCCAGCGCGGCCACCTGGGCGATGCCCCGCCCCATCAGTCCTGATCCAATCACTGCCACATTCTGAACCGTCATGAATCCTACCTCGTACCGGAAACGTACGCACCCGGGGCACGTCTACCAGGATCGCGGTCCTCCGGGACCTGCTCCGCAAACCGGCCCCCGGCGGCGCAACAAAAATTAAAGCACATCTGGCTTGCGGTTGCACGGAGCAAACTGCCCGGCGCCGTCTCGCAAGCCTGCGGTGAGGAATCCTTGACAGCCGTCGCCGTCTCCACTGAGAATAGGTCATCGTGCGGATGACCGCGCAAACAGGCCTACGTAAGGACATCACAAGGAGGCGCTGATGAAGTGGATTCGGCAAGCTGACCCCAGGCGGAAGAATTCGCTGGGATGGAAGAATCGCTTTCGATTGACTTTGGCTGGGACCCTGGCCGGGTTTGTAACCCTCCTCGCTGGATGGGTTGTCCTGACCGGACCCGGAATGCGCCTGGATCAGAGCGCTGCTCCTCTGACGACCGGTCTCCGCGATGGTGGCCAGGCCCGGCTCGTTTCGATTGAACCTCTGCCGGTGGAGGAAGGAGCCGTCTGCGAGTGGGTTCCGGCGGGCGCCCGCGAGACGCTGAGCGCGGCGCTGCGGCAGGAACAGACCTCACGGCAGGCTTCCGGTACGGCTAGTTCCGCGAATCAGGCACGACGCGCGCCTCTGCGGGTGATCCGCGATCCGTATGCTTCCTACAGCTCGGTTGCCGTGGACCTGGCCCGGAACGAGGTCGTGATGACGGACGAAAACCTGTTCCAGGTGTTGGTCTATGACCGGCTCGCCAATACGCCGCCCACCGCCAGCATGACCGAACCCAAGCGGGTCATCGCCGGAAAGCAAACCAAGATCGAGTTTCAGTGCGGCCTCTATATTGACCCGCAATCGGGCGACATCTACGCCGTCAATAACGACACCGTGGATACGCTGGTGATCTTCTCCCGCAACGCCAAGGGCGATGTGCCGCCCGACCGGGAGCTTTATACACCCCACGGGACCTTCGGCATTGGCGTGGATGAGCAACGGCAGGAGTTGTTTCTCACCGTGCAGCACACCAACTCGGTGGTGGTTTACCCCAAGATGGCCCAGAAGCATGACCCGCCGCTCCGCGTGGTTCACGGGCTGCGCACGGGTTTGGCCGACCCCCACGGGATTGCTTTGGACACCAAGAACAACGTTTTCTTCGTGACCAACCACGGCAGCCAGAAGGAGTTCGTTGCGGGGAAAGCAGATGCGCAGGAAGTAACCACGGGACTGCCCGACCGGCCAAGCGTCCCGTCGCGGGATTCCGTCCCCGGCTCGGGACGCAGTTTGCCCCCTTCGATCACGGTTCACGCCCTGGGCGCCAGTGGGGACGCGCCGCCGGTGCGCGTGATCACGGGTCCCAAGACGCTGCTCGACTGGCCCTCCGGTCTGGTCGTGGACCCGGAGCGCGACGAACTGTACGTCGCCAACGACTCCGGCGATGCCGTGCTGGTCTTCCGGGCGTCGGCGAGCGGCGACGTTGCGCCGATCCGCATTCTCCGGGGAACGCGCAGCGGAATCAAGAATCCCACCGGCCTGTTCCTGGATACGAAGAACGGCGAACTGTGGGTTTCCAACTTCGGCAATCATACCGTCACCGTCTACAAAGCCACGGCGTCGGGAGACATCCCGCCTCTGCGCACGATCCGCAGCGGCCCGCTCGGCAAGCCGGCCTTGATGATCGGCAATCCCGGTTCGGTGGCCTACGACAGCAAGCGGGAAGAAATCCTGGTGCCGAACTGAGTGGCGCATCCGCAGATTGCGACATTCGCCCGGGTGGCGAATGGCAACACGGCGGCGATTCGGAAGCTCGAAGGGCAGCGCACCAAACTCGGCCGCACCATGCACGGCATCGCGTACAACCCGGCCCGCGACGAATTCCTGGTCGCGCAACCATTCGCCCAGGCGATCTTGGTCTTCCGCGGAGGGGTCTCCGGAGACGCGCAGCCCGTTCGTACCATCCAGGGCCCGCTGACGCAAATGGAAGATCCCGACAAAGTGGAAATGGACCCGGTTCACAATGAGATCTTTGTGCCCGAGGACCACAAGGTCATTGTCTTTTCCGGGGATGCCAATGGCAGCGTGGCGCCCTTGCGGGTTTTGGAATCCACCGGCAAGGCGCGCTGGTATGGGATTGCCGTGGACCCTGTGAACAATGCGCTGATCCTGGCGGGTTGGGACGGACCACGGGAAACGAACTCCTTCCTGCAGATTTTCAACCGCACCGACAGCGGCAAAGCGACACCGAAGGCAGTGATCCGAGGTCCCAGGACCGGCATCAAAGGGACCTTCGGCCTGCGAGCCTACGGCCCCCGTGGTTGGCTCCTGGTCACCATGAACGGACCCGACTTCTCGTTCCCTTACGATGGAGCCTTTGTCGGTGTCTGGAGCGTGAAAGACAACGGCGACGTCCCGCCCCGCTGGACGATCGGAGGTCCCCACGGGATGCTGAAGCAGCCGCGGGGCATTGATCTTGACCCCAAAAACAAGACGGTGATCATCTCCGATAAAGCCTTGAACGCCGTGCTGACGTATCAGTGGCCGGAGTTGTTCTGATCCGCGAATCGGGGTAGCCACGGCATGTTGTTTATGCCGTGGGCATGTTCCGGCAAGAACCCACGGCACACAAGACGTGCCGTGGCTACCCGCTTCTACTGAATCGAACCGACCGGCTCCACGGCCGTCATCTGGTGGCGGAAACGCGAGAGGACCGAGAGCGAGTCCACGGGTTCGAGCGTGATAGTCCCCATCGAGTCCGCGACGTAGGCGGGCCGCCGCATCCCGTTCAGGACGCAGGAAACGCCGTCGAGACCGAGCAACACGTTCTGGGCCATGCGGCTGAGCGTCTCGCCGTTCGGCGGATAGCCCGCGCGCTGCAACTGTGCCCGGATTTCATTCGACACCGCCTGCTGCGAACAACCCACAAAACGTTCCGCCTCTTCAAAAACCGCCGGGAGGCTTTGGGAGAAGCGGTTCCACCAGCCATCCCACTCCTCCGTGCCGCCAAAAAGCTGCTGGCGCTCGACGGCCCAGCGCTCGATCGGCAGGATGATGTACTCGTAGAAAGCCTGCTCCCACTGCGCCGGAGACTTGATCTGCGGCACGATGGTTTCCAGGTAATTCGCGATTCCTTTTCCAGTGCCATAGAGAAGCGGGATGCCGTGCTGCTCCTCGAGTTCCTGCTCCATGCGCCGCACCGGTTCCAGGATGGCCCGGAGTTCTTCGATGCCGGGCGGCGGCTGGCCGGGCCGCAGGAAGTCCGCCAGGCGAATCATGCGGTTGCTGAAAAAAGCATTGAGCGGGCGGTTTAGCAAAACGCCCAGGCCCTTCTCCTTGCAGAACTCGAGAACGGTCTTGCCGCCGTTGTTCGGTTCGAGCGCGCCGCCGCTTTCATAGAGGTTCATGGGCAGTTGCACGACGCGGAAATGATGGTTCGGCGAAATGGACTCGGCCGCTTCCCAGCAGCGATCGACGCTGGTCCGGGTGGGACTCGAAACCGGCGCGGGAAAATTGTTCGAGCTGATCCCGTACCAGCGAATCCGCCCTTCGGCCACTTTCGCTTCCAGAAACCGGAAGGCCTCCCGGACGCGCCGGTAGAACTCCTCGTGCTCCGCTTCGCCAACGGCCTTGTGGTGCGCCTGGTCTTCGAGGTAATACTCCGGGTTGTGGAGCAGATAGACGTCCATCACGTCGAGGCGCATCCGCTCCCGGCTCATCTCGACTTGCGTTTCAAGAAACTCCGGATGAATGGAGTGCCAAATCCCTTCGCCGTAGTGGACCACTTCCGGGAACTTGCGCTGGCGCGCGAGCGCGAGGTTCTGCCCCTGGATGTAGCCGCCCTTGGTCACGACAATCACGCGGTCGCGCGGGAAATCCGGGAGCACCTTCCCGACCAGCGTCTCGGCGCGCCCGTCGCCGTAATTGGCGCTCGTGTCAATCAGGTTGCCGCCGCGTTCGAGGTAGTCGCGCAGCGCGGCCTCGTGCTGGGCGCTCCCTTCCATCACGCGATAGCAGCCGAAGCCCATCAGGTGACACGAAAGCCCCGTGGTTCCAAGTGGCCGAAGTGGATTCGAGATTGCTTCTGGCATCGTTCTCCCCGCTGTGCTGGATGGACGCGCAAAACCCGCCGGTCTTTCTAAACCCTTGGCTATATGCTTTGGCTACATCCTTTGGCAGACTAGCATCCCCACTCAATGCGGAGCAAGTTGCGCGGCAAAATCCGCGCAGGCGGATTGACACCCACAGCCCCGGTTACTACAATGGCCGCAGCTTTACGGGGCCACGTCACCGGAGGAGTTCGAACAGATGCGGAAGGCATGGACTTGGCTCGCGGAAAGTTTTCGGAAGACCAGCTACGGCGGCTACCTGGCGATCGTCCGAATCCTGGTCGGCTACCACTTTGTCGAGGTGGCCTGGATCAAGCTGAGCGGGAACTTTTTTACCGGATCAACCGTGCAGGAGTATCTCGCCGACGCCGCCAAGGACCCCCTTGCCTTCCACCGGGAATTCATCCTGGACTTCGTCGCGCCCCATCCGGTTTTCATCAGCTACCTGGTGGCGTTCGGCGAGATGGCCATCGGCATCTCGCTGGTCACCGGCTGCCTGGTGCGGATCGCGTCGTCGTTCGGGGCCTTTCACAATTTCAATATCCTCTTCGCGATCGCCATTCCCAGCGCCAACCCCCTTCAAGTCCGAGTGAACCGGCTCTTCATTTTTCTTCACCTGCTGTTCGTGATTGCCGCCGCGGGCCGCTCGCTCGGCGTGGACGGCTGGCTGAAACAGAAATTCCCGCGAAGCCGGTTGTTCTGAAGCCGCAGCGCGAACGCCCGATGCAGGGGTTACTCCTTCAGCTTTGTCGTTGTCCGTGGTTATCGCAGGCTGTAGCGGGTCCGAGTTTTTTCCCGGTGGCGTTCGAGCGCGAGCTCGATCAGGCGGTCAATCAGCTTCGCATAGGGCAGGCCGCTGGCCTCCCACATGCGCGGGTACATGCTGATGGCGGTGAAGCCGGGGATGGTGTTGATCTCGTTGACGTAAATTTTCCCGGTTCTTTTCTCCAGGAAAAAATCCACCCGCGCCATCCCGGCGCAATCAATGGCGCGAAACGCCTCGACGGCCAGCCGCTGCACTTCCCGCGTCTGCGCAGGCCGCAGCGGTGCCGGAACGATCAATTTCGCGGAGTCTTCCAGGTACTTGTCGGCGTAATCATAGAATTCGCTTCCAGGGATAACCTCGCCGGGTACGGAAGCAATGGGATCATCGTTGCCGAGGACCGAGCACTCGATTTCCCGCCCAGCAATGGCCTTCTCGACGAGAATCTTGCGGTCGTAGTCGGCGGCGGTTCGGAGGGCGGCGGCGAGTTCCCGCCGATTCCGCGCTTTGCTGATCCCGACCGAAGAACCGAGATTCGCGGGCTTGACAAAGACCGGGTAGCGGAACTTTTTTTCTACGGCGAGGCACGTCCTGCGCGGAGCCGCCTCGAATTCCTCCCGGCGGACGGTCAGATACGGAACAATCGGCAGGCCGCGCTCGCGGAAGAGGCGCTTCATGACTTCCTTGTCCATGCCCGCCGCGGAACCGAGCACGCCCGCGCCGACGTAGGGAATCCCGGCCAGTTCGAGCAACCCCTGAATCGTTCCGTCTTCTCCGAACGTGCCGTGCAGCACCGGAAAGATCACGTCCAGCCGGCCGATGCTGCGGGCCGAGTCGAGGCGCTTCGTCAGGACCAGCGGAGCCGGCACTGCCGGCGTCGGAGCCAGGATCACTTCCTGACTTTTTACGATGACGCGCTTGCCGTCGCCCGCTCCACGAACAAATTCTGGCCTGATGCCCGCCCGCCAGCGCCCCTCCTTCGTGATCTCGATGGGAACAATTTCGTACTTGCGGGGGTCGGCGGCGGCGATCACGTTCCGCGCCGACTGGAGCGAGACTTCATGCTCCGCCGAGCGCCCTCCAAATAAAACCGCTACGCGCAGTTTCTTCATCATTTCGTGGATTGCCTTTGCCACAGAGTCACGGAGACACCGAGAAGAAGAATTCAGAAGTCAGGAAACAAAATGCACCAACGGATGTCATCCTGAGCCCTTCGGCACTCAGCGAAGGGGGGTTTTTTCTTGATCTGACTTCTCCTCTCCTCTGTGCCTCTGTGGCAGTTCGGATGCCAACCCCTATTATTCAGCAGGAGACGCGACTTTCCAAGGGATTGGGCGTTGAAGTGAGATTTTGATGACGGGGTCGGCCCGATGCCAGGGAGCGGGAAGAAACGGAGCACTTAAAGGATTTTCTTGCCCAGCGCGGAGAGCGTGAGTTCGACCGCCAGGGCCGCCGTCTTGTTGGCCACGTCAATGACGGGGTTGACCTCGACGATTTCGAGCGAGAGTATGCGCTTGGCGTCGGCCATCATTTCCATCACCAGATGCGCCTCGCGGTAAGTCGCGCCGCCGCGCACGGGCGTGCCGACGCCGGGAGCTTCCGATGGGTCCACAAAGTCCATGTCGAGCGTGACGGCAAAGCCGGCGGTGTCGCGGTCGGCGATGGCGATGGCCTCTTCCATCACCGTCCGCAGGCCGCGCTCATCAATGTCGCGCATGGTGTAAACCGTCAGGCCGCTTTCGTTCACGATGCGCTTCTCCTGCGCGTCCACTTCGCGCACGCCTACCAGCACGGCGTTGCGCGGCGGCACGATCGGAGAGAACCCGAGCAGGCTCGTCAACTCCTTCGGTCCGTAGCCCAGGCAGCACGCCAGCGGCATCCCGTGGATGTTGCCGCTCGGGGAAGTCTCGGGCGTGTTCATGTCGGCGTGCGCGTCCACCCAGATCAGCCCGATTTGTTTATTCTTCCGCCGGTAGTAGGCCGAGACTCCCGCGACCGTGCCGACGGCAATCGAGTGGTCCCCGCCCAAAACCAGCGGCAAATAACCCTGGCGCAGCGTTCGCAGAACCCACGCAGCATGGTGCTTTGCGACGCCGGCAATCTCCGTGAGGTACTTGGCCCGATGATTCCCGACCGCCTGCATCTCCCGGATCGGGACGTGGAGGTTGCCGGCGTCCTCGACCTCAAAGCCCAGCTCGCGGATGCGGTCGTTCAACCCCGCCACGCGCAGCGCCGACGGACCCATGTCCACGCCCCGGCGCTCCTGGCCCAGGTCAAGCGGCACGCCGATGATTCTGATCTTGCGCATTGTGTTGGTAGCCACGGCATGTTCTTTATGCCGTGGGGTCGTTCCGGAAAAGCCCACGGCACAAAAAGCGTGCCGTGGCTACCCCTACCCGCTTTCACTTAATCGGCTCAAGCGTAAGCTCTAGCGTATTCGTATCCCTTCGTTCTATTCGTGGGATAACGGAACCCACATCAAAACCTCGGCACTGAGTTTGCTCGGGTCCAGCACCGTAAAGATGCAGCGCGACGATTATTTCAGGCGAAGGTTGTGGCTTTCCGAAGATTTCCCGCGCTGAAAAAGGGAATTCCCAATTCTCCTTGCAAAGAGGGCACAACAAAGAGGCCCGGAGGTGATTCTCGTCGTATCGGACAGTGATTATATGCTGCATGACCCTTGGTCCCAACCGATGGGCGGAATAGACCCTTTGCCTGGCTCTACATCTATGGAATGGTTACGGAAATGAAGCACTAAAGGGTTTACATCCCTCGACTAAATGGGAGGAGATTCTTTCCAGTTCAGTCGTGACTTCTATTACATTTTCGCGGGTAAAGCTTATTTCACGGACGGGATTGCCATCAGCATCAACCCCACAGTCCCGGACGAACTTTTTCGCCCGGTCTGCTCGGCCTCTCCGATGAACGAAGTCGTTCCTTGCATTGATGACCTCGTTCAGCAGTTCCCGTTCGTCTGTTTGCAATACCTCTCCGCCCACCTCTTTTTCAATGGTTGCTAGTGCACGTTTAATTTTGAGGGGTTCTTGTGTCTTCCAGCCACACGATTTGAGAACTGCTTCGAAGAACTTTTCGAGAGCGCACACAATATAAACAAGGGAAAACAATCCCACAAGCCCAATAGCTTCGGAAACCGGGGCTTGTTCACAGGCCACCTCGATTTCTTCACCATGTTCATATGTCGCGTCATTAGGGATGTCCCCGTCGGCCTCAATATCTCGCGCTCTAGCTTCCGCACGAATGTGCTCATAAACTTCATAGGAAGCTTTCAGCATGGGGTACACATTGCTACAGAAGGACCTTATGGTTGCACAGCGATTGACAAACTCCATTTCCACAAACTGCACTTGGTGGGAGAGTTTCATGCCACCTCCTCGCACTTTTCGGATTTTCGGGCTTCGCTCTTCAGCCGGGTAGCCACGGCACGGTTTTTGTGCCGTGGGCTTTTATTTTAGACCGTCAACAAAATCAATCCTAATGGGACAACTGGCCACGAGAGATCGGTCCAGCGAAAAATTATTATAACTTGACCACTTCCAGTCCTCGGGATGTTTCACCAGGTCCTTTCGGACGGGATTGAGGTGCATATACGCCAGCCGGTGGCCGAATTCCTTGTCGTGACGGACGAAGCGATCCCAGAACTGGTGCTGCCACAAGGGTCCGGCGCTGTTTCTGTGGCGGTTGAGGCGGCGGGCGGAAATCCACTTGATATTCTGCACCACGCGAGACACTGTCAGCGGGTTGCTCACTCCGATCAATGCATGCCAATGATCCGGCATGAGCACATAGCCGTAAAGGGAAAAGGCCAGCTTGCGCCGGGATTCCTCGATTGCGGCGAGAAGCAGCGAAAATTCCTCATCGCTGAACTTCGAGAGGTTCTTGCGAAGATTTATAGTGACGAAGAACGTCCGGTTGCTGAGGAGTAGACGCTTGACGTTCGACATGGGCAAAACCCATTGCGATCTAAGAACAAACCCACGGCACAAAAACCGTGCCGTGGCTACCCATGCTTCATGGTCGCAGGCGATAGAGCATTCGCGGGAACGGGATGGTTTCCCGGACGTGCTCGAGCTTGCAAATCCAGGCCACGACGCGCTCGATGCCCATGCCGAAGCCCGCGTGCGGGACAGCGCCGTACTTGCGCAGGTCGAGGTACCAGTCGAAGGCTTCCTTCGGCAGCTTCTGCTCCTCGATGCGGCGGAGCAGCAAGTTCAAGTCGGCGGCGCGCTGGCCCCCGCCGATGATTTCGCCATAGCCTTCCGGCGCGAGCATGTCCACGCCCAGGGCGAGTTCCGGGCGCTCCGGGTCCGGCTCCATGTAAAAGGCCTTGATCGCTGCGGGGAAGCGGTGCACCAGCACGGGCTTGGTGAACTCTTCGCCGAGCAGCGTCTCATCGGTTCCGCCGAAGTCACCGCCCCATTCATACGCGCTGCCCTTGCGCTTGAGGATTTCGACGGCTTCATCGTAAGTGATGCGCGGAAAGGGCGGCTCGATCCCTTCGAGTTTCGAGACATCGCGTTCGAGCGTGGCCAGCTCACGGCGACGGTTGGCGAGGACTTGCTTGACGATGTAGGTCACCATGCGCTCGGCGAGGTCCATCATGTCGTCGAGCGTGGCGAAGGCCGCTTCCGGCTCGACCATCCAGAACTCGGTCAAGTGCCGCCGCGTTTTCGACTTCTCGGCGCGGAAGGTCGGCCCGAAGCAATAGACCTTCCCGAAGGCGGCGCAGGTCGCTTCGCTGTAAAGCTGCCCGGACTGCGTGAGGTAGGCCTTCTCCTCGAAGTAGTCGGTCTCAAAGAGCGTGGTGGTGCCCTCGCAGGCCGCAGGCGTCAGGATGGGCGCGTCCACGAGGAGGTAGCCTTCCTGGTCGAGGAAGTCGCGGCAGGCTTTCGAAATCTCGTGGCGGATGCGCAGGATGGCGTTCTGGCGCTGCGAGCGCAGCCAGAGGTGGCGGCGGTCCATCAGGAACTCGACGCCGTGCTCTTTAGGCGTGATGGGAAAGGGATCGGTCACGGGAACAAGCTGGAGCACCTGGAGGTCGGAAACATCGAGCTCATACCCGCCGTGCGCGCGCGTGTCGGCGCGGACCGTTCCGCGGACGATCAGCGAGGATTCCTGGGTCAGCTCTTTGGCGCGGGCGAAGACCTCCGGGGAAACCGCCTTTTGCACGATGACGCCCTGGAGCAGTCCCGTCCCGTCGCGGAAGATCGGGAAGAGGATTTTGCCGGAGGCGCGCAGATTGTAGAGCCAGCCCCGGATGGTGACGGGCTTGCCTTCCCAGCGCGCGATCTGGTCAATGGGAACGATGGGGGGCTGGGATTCGGTCTGTGCTGCGGAGGCCGATGCTGCTTCGCTCATGGGTTGCTACACCGCTCATCCCTTCATCATGTCGTCAAGTGTTAGCTCGGCATCCTTCATGATCTGGTGGAGGATTCCTTTTCCCAAATCGCGTTTGCCGTGGATGGGAACCGTTGTCCTGCGCCCGTCGGAGTGAATGAAGACGGCATGGCTCCCCGACTGCCGGTCCAAAGCAAAACCATGCCTCTTCAGAATGGAAATTACCTGGCAGGCGTTGAACGAGGGGAGCTTCGGAGTCACACCGCGACTCGCACCTTGTGAGAGCCTACCTCCTGGTAGATCTGCTCATTCCTCGCCAGTCGGCTTTCGACATGCAGCCGAATGGCGTCTTCGATGAGCTGCCGCGCTTCCTCTTCGGTCTCCCCCTCGGTGTAGCAACCCTGGAGGGCCGGACAAATCGCCACAAACCGCCCGTCCTCGTCCCGCTCAATCACCACCGTGAATTCATAATCCGGCATCGGTTGATTGCCTCCGAAAACATTGTACCGCGAACGCCACAATCGGAAGGAAAGACCCACGGCATAAACAGCGTGCTGTTGCTACCGGGCTCTATTCCCCGCCTCGGCAGCGGGCCAGGGCGAGCGAGAGAAGATCGGTGCTGGTGGGATAGCGCCTGTACGTGTCGGCTAGTGCCGCGTCGTAAGCCGCCCGGCCTGGCCAAGGCGAAGCCGCCTGGTCCCGGATCGCCGCGTGCAGAGCCTGAGTGAACTCCCGAGAGACCGAAAACCGACGCACCGCCCGAACCATTCCGCTCTGGGCTGCAACCAGGATCACGCTGAGAAACGCGCGGCTTTCCACTGTGCCCGGTTTCGGCAATTTCCGCTCCCGCTCCGGTACCACATGCCACGAATACGAAGCGTGTTGCCACCGGGAGGTGTCTCCAAAGCGGTACAGCAGGAAAATAATGGGGCCGTCTACTGCCAGCGCAAAGTCGCATTCGCCCGTCTCGACCTCCTCAACCTCGCTCACACTAAGCGAGTGGAAAAACACACGCAGCCAGTGCCCGCCGCGATGATAGCTGTAGTAGACCGCTTCCGGCCACCGCCGGCGTCCCGCGATGTAGGGTTTCCCGACCTGGTAGAGATGGCTCACGACTGACCTCACATTGTAGCGGACGGCAATGAGCCATTATCGGCTTCGGTTCCTTCCCTTGTAAGACAAGCTGGACGGCTCTTCAACCTGGGAGAGATTCCACCCGATTCCTTGATAGTGATCTCATCGCTTCTGCAATGCGCGGAGTGGGGGTTACTCTCCCGCGATCTGGAACTCCATCTTCTGTGCTTCGGTGACGCGCCGCGAAGCGTCCAGGATTTCCATGGAAACGAGGTCGCCGCGCTCATCGTAATCGGGGATGACGCCGGGCTTGTCCTCGTCGCTTTCTGCAACCTGGGCGTTTTCCTTCAAGATGAAGCTCAAGGCATCGGTTTTCGGGTCGTAGCTCGCTCTCATGGTGATTCCTTCCGCTGGGTGGACGCTCCTTCACAGTCGCGGCTCTGATTGAAAAACCCACGGCACAAACAGCGTGCCGTGGCTACCCCTACCCCTTTGGCCCGCTCCCTGACGGTCGCGGCTCGGATTCGGGACCGGCGCGCCCGCGCTCATGAGTTGCCTTCCTCCTCCTGGATTCGCTCGAAGCGATCGAAGACGCGGGTGACCTGTTCGAGGTCCGGCGCCTTGTGTTCCTCGCCGCGAACCTCCATCACCCACGACGCTTCCGGGGCCGCGCCGGCGAGTTTCCGGATCAGGTCCTCCCAGGCGATTACGCCGTCAAAGGGAAGGCGGTGGTCATCCCAGGCCCCGCCCGTGTCATGGAGATGCGCCATCGCCACGCGGCCCTTCAGCAGGCTCAAGGCCTCCTGCGCGTCGCCGTCGAGCTGGGCATGGCCCGTGTCCAGGCATACGCTCATGTCTTGCAAATGGGCATGCCGGAAGAACTCGAGGAGCCGCCGCGCGGTCGAGAGATCGTTGGGGATGTTTTCGATCAGGATTTCCACGCCCCGCTGGCCGGCGAACAGGCGCAAATGTTCGAGACTCGTGAGAGCGGCGTCGAACTTTTGCAGGCCAAACTCTTCTCCGGGGACTCCCAGGTGCACCACCAGGTAGCGGAACGGGGCGTATTCGGCGACCTCGAGCGCGCGTTTGATCTCATCCATGGAGTCCTGGCGGCGCTGGCGATCCAGAAAGGCGATGGAGACCACGGCGTGATGGGAGGTCTCCTGTGGATCGCGCGAGAGCGGCGCGTGGAGGGAATGGAGCCGCACGGCGGAGTCGGAGAACCAGCCCGCAATCTCCCGAACGTGGGTCGGGTTGGTGTAATCAAAATGAGGACGGGAGCAGTAGAGTTCCACCTGTTCGATTCCCGCCCGCGCGATCTGGTCGAGCAGCGGAACCCCCAGAACCCAGTCACGAAACAAATAAGTAGAAAGTGCTCGTTGCATATAGGGTGTTGTAAGTGATTAGTGGTTAGTGGTTAGGAAATGCGTCGGCAACTAGACTCTTGTTATTCACTCGTCACTATTCACGTATCACTGCTCTTCAACGCTTCCTGCGCCCGGACGAGGAGCGCCTGCGCTGTTCAAAGCCTGGCCTGTTCGTGGGCGGATGGCTTCGCCACGTAGCGCTTCACTTTGATGTCGGTCTCCCGGTCGCGGGCCTCGGCAATCTCGTAGGCGGTCTGCATGCGAAGAAGGGTATCCATCTTCGGGCCGAAAGCCTTTTCAATCCGCAACGCCATATCGGGTGAGAGTGCGGCCCGGCCGTTGAGTAGGGCGGAGAGAGCGGGCCGGGTCACACCAAGTACCTTGGCAGCCTGGGTTACGGAGAGACCCAGAGGCTCGATCACTTCCATCCGGATGAACTGCCCCGGATGAGCCGGACGTGCCATTCGCATCCTGGTTTCCTTTCAGTGGTAATCCTCGAAATCCAAGTCGAAGATTTCTCTTTCGCTCGTGTTGATTCGGAACGTGATCCGCCAGTTGCGGGTGACCGTGAGGCTCCAGGTTCCCTTGCGATCCCCCGTGAGTTGGTGTGCTTTCCAGGCGGGGACGTCTCGGAGTTCCTGGGCGTCTTCCACTTCCAGCAAGAAGGTCAGAATGTTGCGCACCTTCTCCACAACAGACGGGGCCAACCCGGAAGCGTCATTGCGCTGTACGAAGCGCCGCAGCCCCCGATGGACCACGTTTCGGATCTTCATAGGAAATGCTAGTGGAAAGAGTGTCGCGTGTCAAGCCACGCTTTACAGCCCACCCATCCGCACCGAGTGATTCACCGATCCTTTTCTCTTGAACGGATGTCAGGGAAATTGGAGTCGCCTCCGAGAATCTCCTTGTCCGACAAGGCTTCTTCCACACGGTCGAGGAGCGCCTGGGCCATTCCGGAATAGCCTTCGAGCGACTGCGCGGCCCGGAGGTCCACGGCGGGGAAGCGAGCCTGCTGCTCGGCGAGCAAGCGGGGAAGGTCCCGGCGCATGTGGACGCCCATCGTCAAGAAATACGGGATCACCACAATGCGGCGCGCGCCCGCCGCCACGGCAGCGGCCACGGCGGCCCCCAAATCCGGCTGCGCCAGTTCCAGGAACGCGCAGCGGGCCGGACACCGCGCCTGCCGGGAGACCTCCTCGGCGAGCCGAGCCACTTCCCGGTTGGCTTCCGGCAGCGCCGAGCCGTGAGCGAACACAATGATGACGGTGGAATCCTCGTTCATTTCACCCTCGCACCGCAGCTCTTCCGGCCAAGCGCTCCCGGAGGGAGTCGCGGCGGCGCTCGAATTCCGCATCGTCCAATACAGGAGATGCGCCGCGCGTGGGGAGGGCTTCGTCCAATTCCACCCAGGAGCGGCATCCCGCGTATCGCTCCAAATAGGGCGCACGCAGGGCTTGCGGCAGCCGGTAGGTCCTCACCACCAAAACCGACAGAGGCAACTGCGGCTTGTAGGCATAGCGTTTCTCGAGAAACGCCTCATTCCACACAAACAGTTCCTGGAGCTGCTTCATGCGGGCCATTCCGGGAGCGGGCCAGACGTCGGTCACCGCGGCGTAATACTCGAACGGCAGCTCCGAACCCGCCGGAGCATCGGCCCGCAGCGACCGGAAGGCGGCCCCGTACCGGGGCTGGAGCCACGCTTCCTGCTGATGCTCCCACGTGGGGTAGAGGAAAAACTCGCGGGTGGCCAGGCGAAACTCACCATCTTCTTCCGCGATCCCGCCTTTTCGCAACAGGAGAAGCTGCGCGCCCTCGGCGAGCGCCTGGACGACCACGGCCCACTCCTTGAGCGCCATCCGATTGGATTCCCGCATAGCTTTCGGCCCGTTTCCTTGTAACCGCAGGCCGGCAACTATCAGTCTACACTAAGTATGCTTCACCTTTGGAAGCCGGGGCCGCCGGAAGCGGCCCGAGGGGTTCGCCGAACCCGCTGCGAAACCGGCTCTATCCGCCCGTTTTTTCGGCCCCTGTGCCGAATGGTGTACCTAGTACTTATATTTTCTCCGGGAGTGAAATACCCTCTTGCGAGACACTTTGACACTATGATAGGTTTTCCCAGTCTGTCCGGCAACGGAAGACGCTTTCCCCCCGCGTTCCCACATGGCGGCGAGGAGTACAGGTCGCTCGCAGCCGGGAAGTATCTGGTCGCAGAAAACGCTTATGAAGATGCGCTTCTGGGGAGTACGGGGTTCCACGCCTACGCCGACGTTGGACAATTATCGGTACGGCGGCAATACGTCGTGCGTGGAAGTGCGGACTCCCGGCGGAGAAATCCTGATCCTGGATTGCGGCACGGGCCTGCGGATGCTCGGCAAGCAACTGCTGGCGGAATTCGGTCAGCGCGCCGTTCAGGCTTACGTCTTTCTCTCCCACTTCCATTGGGACCACATTCAAGGAATCCCGTTTTTTGAGCCGCTCTACAACCCGGAAAATTCGTTCTCCTTCCACTCGTTTCCCTCGCACATTCGCGACGTGGAGGAAGCGCTGGGGGACCAGATGTCCAACCCGTATTTTCCGGTGGACATGACCGCCATGCGGGCGCAACGGAAATTCCACAAGATCGCTCAGGAGGTCCTCTCGTTCCAGGACGTGGTGGTGAAGACGATTCCTCTGAACCATCCGCAGGGATGCCTGGGGTACCGCATCGAGTGCGGCGGCCACGCGCTGGTCTACGCCACCGACAACGAACCGGGCTCGGCGGAGCATGACCGCAATGTGCGGAAGCTCGCCGAAGGGGCCGACGTCTTTGTCTATGACGCCCAATATACGCCGCTCGAATACGTCAGCCTGAAGAAAGGGTGGGGACACTCCACCTGGCGGGAAGCCGTCAACATCGCCCAGGAAGCGCGCGTCGGCCAATTGGTCTTGTTCCACCACGACCCCGACCACAACGACGGCTTCCTGGACTCCGTGCTCGGCGAGACCCAAAAGTTTTTCCCCAACTCGGTGATGGCCTGGGAGGGGATGGGGATTGACTTGGCTTCGGGGGAGCACACCCACCCGCGCGATCCCGCCGAGCGGCGAACCGGAAGCCGCCAGCCCATTCACGTCCCCTTGCGGGTGCAGGGGATGCGAGCCGACGGGACCCCCTTTGAAGAGGAGGCCGTGCTCGAAAACCTCTCCCTGGGGGGCGCGTATTTCCTGCTCGAAAATGACCCCAACCCCGAAAGCCCCATCGAGGTGGAGTTCATGGTTTCCACCGAGATGCTGCTCGGCCAAGCGCTGCGGACTTTGAAGACCCAACTGGTCCGCAGCCATTCCGTCAAATTCCACAACACCACTAAGTGCGGCGTCGCCGTGATGTTCCGCTGATGCGAGCCGGGCGCTTCGCCGGCCCCGAGCTCTCCGCGCCAGACCGGGGCTGGTTCCCTTCAAATCCGAATCCCGAGCAGGTATCCCTCGCGGATGGCATTGTGCATGGAGCGGGGCTGGACGGCGTCGCCGATGGCGTAGAGTTCGTCACAGAAAAATTCCAATTCGCTCAAGAGCCGCTGGCACGAGCGGCGCGAAATCGCCAGGACCACGGTGTCGGCCGGCAAGAGGGTTTCCGCTCCGCCGGCATCCGCCACGAGGACTCCCTGGTCGGTAATCTCTTTGACGCGGGTATTGA
Source organism: Acidobacteria bacterium RIFCSPLOWO2_02_FULL_61_28 (assembly GCA_001767035.1). Classification (GTDB taxonomy): domain Bacteria; phylum Acidobacteriota; class Terriglobia; order 2-12-FULL-54-10; family 2-12-FULL-54-10; genus 2-02-FULL-61-28. Next base: position 6,497 of record MEKR01000095.1, on the reverse strand, counting down.
GCAGGGTCTGGATTCCCAGTTCGCGGACCCAGGCTGCATGTCGCCACTTGAAGGTGGCGATCACATCCTCGCCCAGCCGTCTCCCCATTTCGACCAGCGTGACGTGTTTGCCGCGGGAAGCCAGGTACTCGGCCGCCACCAGACCGATCCGCTCGCCCCCTAACACCACCACCCGGTCGCCGCAGGGAGAACCTTCCTCCAGAATCTCGTGGGCGATGACCACATGGCTGCGATTGCCTCCGGGGAAGGGATACGGCTCGATCTCCGACCCGGCGGCAACCACGGCCACGTCGGGCGCGAGTTGGGCGCAGAGTTGCTGAGTGACTTCGGCGCCAAGACGCACCTCCACGTTCCACCGCTTCAGTTGCGTTTCGTAATGTCGAATCAGGTCGAGAAAGATCTGTCCTCCACCGATTTCCTTGGCCGCCTGATTTAATTGCCCCCCCAGCCGGTCGCTCTTTTCGCACACGATCACGGTATGGCCGCGTTGCGCCGCCACGATCGCGCATTCCAGGCCTCCGGGTCCTCCGCCGATCACCAAGACTTTCTTGGGAACCCGGGCCGGGCGCAGCTCATATTCCGGCTCGACTTCGTGGCCCAGGCGGGGATTCACGGCGCAGATGTAAGGGAGATTGCGAAACATGCGCGAGAGGCAGAGCAACCCGCCCACGCACGGACGAATCTCCTCCAGACGGTCTTCGGCCACCTTGTGCAACAGTTCCGGGTCCGCCAAGAACGGGCGACACACTTCCCACATCCCGAAGGCCCGCTGCGCGAGGGCCTGTTCAGCCTTGACCGGATCGCAGAAGCGCGGGCCAAACGCCACAGGAATCCGCAGCGCCCGCGAGGCGCTCTCGGCGAGCGGCAGCCATTGGTCGTCATGCACGTCCCGCCCCAAGGCTCCCCGGGTGGACTCGTGCCAGCCGACCACGATGCTGATGCAGTCGGCCCCGGCCTGCTCCGCCATTTTCATGAATTCAATGCAGTCGGCGCGGCTGTTTCCCCCGAGCTCGTCCATCAGCTCGTCGCCGTTCAAGCGGATCACCAGCAGCTTGTCTTTCCCGATGGTCTCGCGCAAGCCCGTCAACACCTCGACCATGAAACGACCCCGGTTTTCAAGCGACCCGCCATATTCATCCGTGCGCCGGTTGGTGAAGGGCGAGAGAAAGTTGGCGAGGAGATACCCCATGAACGCCGTCAGCTCCACGCCGTCAAACCCCGCCTCCATCGAGCGCCGCCCGGCCTCGCAGTGCTCCCGGATGCAGCGGCGGATGTCGTCCCGGCTCATCTGGCGCGGCGGACGGAAATGGCGCAGCGTCTGCGGAACCTCCGACGGTTGCAGGCAGTGCGTCGAGTCCACTCCCCCGTAACGGCCGCAATGCAGAATCTGTTGAATGGAAATCGCCCCGGCGCCGTGAAGCAGATCGGCAATCCTGCGGAAACCGGGGATGTATTTGTCATCGGCGAGGCTCAATTGCCGGTAATAGGCCTTGCCGGCACCGTCCGGGTCCGGGTAAGCGCCCTGGTTGGTGATCATGCCGGCGCCGGTGCGGGAGATCACTTCCATGCGGGCGTATTCCCGGTCGGTGAGCGAGCCGTCCCGGTTGTTAAAATTCGATACCGAGCAGGCGGCGTACTTCACCCGGTTATGGCAGGTTAAGCTGCCGACCTTGATTTCTTCAAAAATGTGGGGGAACTTCCCGATTCCCGGACGATTCAATTGCATAGGACTCTCCCGCGAAGGATTTCTCGACCCCAGTCCTCGGAGCAACCATCGTGCCATTCCCCAGCCAGGGCGGCGCGAGTCGTTTCCCTTGCCGACAACCTTTCGCAGCCCCGGTGGCGTTTTCCGGTTTTGGGTTATAGTATCTGGGTTTTCGAGATTCTTTGGAGAGCCCTATGCCAGTTATGGTCTGGGACGGAAAAGGGTGCCTGGGGAGCAATGCCGCAGGGCAAAATGCCCTTGGCAACTGGGTCTTTCCACCCATCGCCAGAATTGATTGGTTCGGGAGACACAGCCATGCCGCTTCCTCCTGAAGCCCCTCCCCGGCGCGCCGGGGTTCCTCCCACGTCGCTCGCCGAGATCGGGCGGGTCTTTCTGAAGCTCGGTTTGATCGGCTTCGGCGGCCCGCTTGCCCACATCGCGTTGATCGAGAACGAAGCCGTTGAAAAACGCCCGTGGCTCCAGAAACCGGACTTCCTGCAAGGGCTGGCGCTGAGCCAGGCCCTCCCCGGCCCCGCCTCGACCCAGCTTGTCATCTACATCGGCTTCCGCTTGCGGCGATACCTGGGGGGCATTGTCTCCGGCTGCGCGTTTATCCTTCCGGCGTTCGTCATGATGCTGATCCTCACCTGGCTCTATTTCCGGTTCGGGACGATCCCGGTTGTCCAGCATCTCTTCAATGGAATAACCCCCGTGGTGCTGGCCGTGATCCTTTCGTCGGGCTACCGGCTGGGGAAATCGGTCGCACCGGATAAAACGCTCCTCGCCACGGTCGCCGCGAGCGCCGCGCTCGTCGCGCTCGTTTCCATCAATATCATCCTGCTGTTTGTCCTGGCCGGCATCTTCGGGATTCTGGCCTACGGACCCGGGCGCAAACACCGGCCGGCCGCGGGCATGTGCCTGGCGGTGGCTCCTCTGGGAGTGCTGCTGCAACTGGCGTGGTTTTTTCTGAAGGTCGGCGCGCTCATCTACGGCGGGGGCTTGGTGATCGTTCCGTTCATCGAGAAAGAAGTTGTCAATACCCTGGGATGGATGACGCCGAAAGAGTTTCTCGACGGGCTGGCGCTCGGTCAGATGACCCCCGGCCCGGTCGTCATCACGGCGACGTTCATCGGCTACAAGGTGGCGTCCTGGTGGGGCGCGCTGATCGCCACCGTGAGCATCTTTCTCCCTTCCTTCGTCTTCATTTTCATCGGGGCTGCGTACCTCGAAAAGATCGAGCATTCCCCCTACGTCCAGGCGTTCCTGAAGCCGGTGAACGCAGCGGCCGTGGGGGCGATCCTGGGGTCCTTTTTCACGCTCTCCGCGAAATCGCTCCTCCAGCCGTTCCCTTTGGGGCTATTTTCCATCGGGCTTTTTGCCGTCGCGCTGCTGGCGCTCCACCGCTACAAGATCAGCTTCATCAAAGTCGCTCTAGCGGGCGCGCTGCTGGGGTGGCTGGGTTCAACAGTGTGAGTACCGATCAGGACTTGGGGAGAGGCCTCATCTTGATGCGATCGCGACTTACGACGGTGAAGAAGCCACTCCAGTTGTTCCTGGATCGGAGAGCCGCCAAGACCATTTCGGAGAATTCGGATGGAGATTCCGCGTCAACCCGAAACAGGATCACGCCGCATTCAGCCGGCAAGCCTCGGTGGAAAACGAGTTCGCCGAAATCTTTGTCGAGTGTAAGAAGAGTGCGCCTCTCGCTGGTGCATCCGGCAAGGACATCCTCGTCGGTCGAACCGGCACTGTCCTCGCCAACCGAAGCTACATCAAAGACCTGCTCCCGCAGAACTCGGAAAGCCGCACGAGGGATGCTCTCGTCGGCAAGAAAGATCATGAAGTCTTCATTGGATAGACCCGCTCCGAATGGAGTACCTCGCTCGCATACGCAAGGCAGGCGCGGATGTCCTCAGCCGTGAGATTGGGGTAGTTCTCAAGGATTTGCTCCTGGGTCCAACCGTTGGCCATCAGCTCGACAACAAGTTCGACGGCGACGCGCGTACCCTTCACGACCGGCTTTCCCACCAGGATTTGGGGGTCTATGCTGATGTGGTCTTGCCAGCTCATCGAGAACTAGAATACCAGACTTCGCGGCCGTTCGTCATAGGCTTTCCCAAGGTCGCCGCCTTGACAGTCCTCTCCCGGCAATCATATGATGGCTGTTTGGGCTTTTGGCCCGGGAGTTTACTGAGGAAGCCACATGCCGAAGCGGACGTATCAGCCACGGAAGAGGAAGCGGGCCAAGACCCACGGGTTTCGGGCGCGAATGAGCACACCGGGGGGGCGCAAGGTTCTGTCCCGCCGCCGCCGGAAGGGGCGCAAGCGCCTGACTGTTTCCTCCCAGTAGGGGGCTTCGGCACGGCAACGATCCGGGGTCCCCAGGACGCCGCTTTCAGCGTCATGGGGGAAAGCTCACGGTGCGGACTTCCCAGCGACAGCACGGGCTTCCGAAGAGCGCGCGCCTGCTGCGCACCGCCGACTATCGCAAAGTGTACGCCGAGGGACGCCGCCGCAACTTGGGACTCCTGGTGGGGTTCGCCCGGATCAATGGGGAGCGCGCGAGCCGGATCGGACTGACCGTCTCTCGCGCGATGGGTGGGGCCGTCGAACGGAACCGGCTCAAGCGGCGGCTGCGTGAAGCCGTTCGCAAGCACCGGGCCGAGCTGGGGCCGGGGTGGGATATCATTCTCCAGCCGCGCACAGCGGCCAAAACGGTCCCCTTCGCGGAACTGGAAGAAACGGTCCAAAAATTTTTTCTGGCCTGCGCGCAAGCCATCCCGCCAGGCGCGGCCGTGTGACGATGCACTCATGAAACCATTCCTGCTGGCACTGGTTGGGTTTTATCAACAGGCGATTTCTCCCGTGTTCCCCTCGTTCTGCAAGTACTACCCTACCTGCTCGGCGTACGCGGCGGAGGCGATTCGGAAATACGGTCCCGGCCGAGGGCTTTGGATGGCGGCCGGGCGGCTGCTGCGCTGTCGCCCGTTTCATCCCGGCGGCTATGATCCGGTTGGTTAGACTGCGGTTCGCGGTCACTCCATTCTGAACGGGAACCAACCGCCGAAAAGGAAAAACCGGGACTCGACTCAATTTCACATGGAACCCAAAGAACCGTCGTTGCAAGTTCGTATCCTGCTGGCGTTCGCGGCTTCTTTTGTGATCTTGTTCCTCTCCCAACGGTTCCTGTTCCCCCCGCCGCCGACTCCACCGCAGCAGACTGCGAACAAACCGGCACCGGCACCGCCGCCCGCAGCCGTTCCCGGGGAGGCTCCCCAGAGCCAAAGCTCCGTCCCGCCAGCCCGCGGAGCGAGACCGCAGGGTAGTGGGCAAGGCGCCCTGCCCGCCGAACCCAGGCAGGGATCGGCGGAAGAACAGATCACGGTGGAGGGTGATCTCTATCAGGTCGTCTTCTCGACCCGCGGAGCAGCGGTAAAGAGTTGGACTCTGCGCCGGTACCGCGACGAACAGAATAACCCCCTGGACCTGGTGAACGCGGACGCCGCCGCGCAATACGGCGATCCGTTCTCGTTCTGGGTCTCCGACGAGACGCTCCGCCGGGAAATCAACGCCTCGCTGTTTGTGCCCTCCGCCAAAGGTTCCCTGAAGGCCCCCGCCACGCTCACCTTCGAATATAACAACGGCCGGATCACGGCGCGCAAGCAATTCGTCTTTGCGCGCGACAGCTACGTGGCAAACCTTACCACCGAGCTTTCGAGCGAGGGCAAGCCGGTAGTCCACGCATTGGCCTGGCAGGGCGGGTTTGGCGATGTTCATGACGTTCCCACGCGCGGGAGCAGCGCCCAGATTTTCTTCCGCGAATCGCAAAAGCTGATGCGCTGGAACCCCAAGGACCTCGAAAAGCAGGAGGGCGCCGTGAGCGGCCTCTTCCCGTTCGCCGGCATCCAGGACCACTTCTTCGCCGCCGTCTTCCTGCCCCAGCCCCCCCCGGTGTCCTCCCCGGCGGGATCCGGGCCCGCTCCGTCGGTCAGCGCAGGACCGGGCGCGCTGCGCGTGACCGGATTCCGCCAGGAGATCGCCTTGCCTGGACAGGAGAATAAATTCCCGACGGTCGGACTGGCGGTCGGCGGAGCCGATTCGCCGGTGAACCACCTGCGCGTTTATGTCGGGCCGAAAGACACCGAGGTGCTGGCCGCCATCGAGCCGCGGTTGCCGGAGCTGGTGGATTACGGCTGGTTCCCCTTCATTGCCAAGCCGCTGTTTCTGGCGATGCGGTGGACCTACGACCACGTCGTCGCCAACTATGGCTGGGCCATCATCCTGCTCACCATCTTCATCAACTTCGCGCTCTTCCCGCTGAAGCTCAAGACGATGCGGTCGGCGATGAAGATGCAGCAGCTTCAGCCCCAGCTCCGGGCGATCCAGGACAAGTACAAGCATCTGAAAACGCGGGACCCGCGGCGGCAGGAAATGACGCAGGAGACCATGGCTCTCTACAAAAAGCACGGGGTCAACCCCGTCGGCGGCTGCCTCCCGATGCTCCTCCAGATCCCGTTCTTTTTGGGCTTCTACAATGTGCTGCTGGTCAGCATCGAGATGCGGCACGCCCCGTGGATTTTGTGGATTCAGGACCTTTCGGCGTCCGAGCACCTTCCCATCAAGACGCTGCCCGTGCTGCTGTGCGCGACCCAATTCGTCTTGCAGAGGATGAGTCCGGCGCCCTCGCCCGACCCCATGCAGCAGAAAATGATGATGTTCATGCCGGTGATGTTCCTGTTCTTGTTCTGGAGCATGTCGAGCGGCCTGGTGCTCTATTGGCTGACGGGCAACG
>MEKR01000094.1 GCA_001767035.1 Acidobacteria bacterium RIFCSPLOWO2_02_FULL_61_28 | reverse complement strand
ACCCAAACAACCGCGTTGGAACCATCGGCCGTCGCCGGGATACCCGGAAACGGCGGCTCTCCGGGAAAGACTGCTTCCGGACTCGATTCTATGGTTGCCATTTATGAGTGCCTCCCTAGGAGGAAAGGCAAGATTCAGACCCTTTCCCGCCCTTCCCTCTAGAACAAGGGCAATTGGGGTTCCAATCCCGAAGAGAGGCGATTCCAAAACAACCACCGCACTTTCAATTAGATACAGGAGTAAGAAAAAATATTTCGGGAGGGTCTAGCGTCACAGGACACAGGCGGAAGGGTGAGGAGCCGCTAGAGTTCTTTGCGGCCTTCCATGGCCTTGGCGACGGCGGCTCAATGGGCCAAGGCAATATCCTCCAGTACGACCTTTCGAAACACCTCTGGGCCACCGAAACGCTTGCGTGCGTCCAGGATTTCGATAGCTGCGATGCGACCAACGGCAGCGTAGTCCACGGCCACACCTTCCGCGACATGTTCCGTGGTCACGGGTCCTTCCAGGAAACGTATGAAAAGCGCATCCACTTCGCTGTCGTAAGTGATCCTCATGGTTCGTTCCCCCTCTCAGAAATAGTATACGTAAACAGTGACCACGACAATCTCGTCGGCCTCTTCCACAAAGATGGGTCGGACCTGTTTTGTTCGATACGTCTTGCCGTTCCAGTCTTTCCCGAAAACGAAATCCTTGCGGCATTGCATCCGTCCCCGCTCAGCGGGTTCCCATTGGCCTGCCGCAGAGCGTCCATAACTTCTGATTGCGTAAAGCGGATGGGAATAAACCAATTGGGAGCGGAAGGGAGGGGAATTTGGAATAAATCTCATCAAGTTCCGCGAGTCTCTAAATGACTCGGAAGCCATCCTATTACCACTTTTTCGCTCTTTGCATCCCAAAAAAAGTAAATGCGCAAGCAATAGCGCTCATCTTTTATAGCGCCCTTCCTGACGTGATACTCTAGAAGCCTCTTGTCCGACTCTGACGGGTAGGCAACATAGTATTCGTTTCCCTGCTCTCCAGCGCGAGACTCTGAGATGGACTTGCTTATTGCGACCCCGAGTTCTGCCAGCTTAGCTTTATACTTTCGGAGGTTTTCATTTCCGCCATCCATCCTTACGTCTCGGTACTCATTCCCAAGGAGAAGCAGGCTCTTGTAGATTAAAGGAATGTCGACAAAACGGGACTTCCTAGCCGCGCCAATCGCCCTAGGAAGCACGATCACCCTGGAATCCAGCTCACCTTCACACCACCCTTCGAGATCGTCAAGAGAATCTGGATATGACGGTGGTTCCTCGCACTCTTGTGGGATCCCCAAGAAATGCCTAATCGCTTGTACAACCGCCGGAGCCTCACGAGCATTCTTAAACTGGACCACTTGCACATCGGCCTTTGGGAAGCGAGTTTCCCCGCTATAAATTATCGCTCTGAGATTAGCTCCGAATTCTTCCCTGCCACGCCGAACGACGGAAAGAACTAAGACGTTTGTTGCTCCAACCGCGAGGCGGTCAAGGAACAGGCTCGTAAACTGGACTAGGTCTCCATCTCCGTGCGGACTCCAAGCACCCACCCAGAGAATCAACTGATCTTGCAATTGGGCAGAGAACTCCTGCGAGAGCACCCCAAGCACTGGATCGTTGAAGCCAACGACAAAGGCTACTCTCATCGCATAGTGTCCGGTTAGCTTGACTTAAGGGCATCAATAATATCACCCAACGGAAATCGGAGAGAGCGCAATTCCTCCATAGGAAGATTACCGATGACTTTGATGGCCAAACGACGCATGGTGGTTTCGTCATCCGCGTCTGGCAACTTCGGTTGGAGTTGTCTCCTTTGAATCCCCAAATCGTGGGTTGCAGTTGAAATCGATTCACTTGAGATTGGGATGCCATGTTTCCTCAAGGTAGCATCTAGCTCTTCTGCTAACTTGCGCTTGCGGAAAGCGCTCCATTGTTCTGATAGACCAAATTCTCCGGCAAACTCCCAGAACTTCAACCACCAATTGTGCGAGTCATCCAAAACTCGGGTTAGTGCCATGCGGCAAGTTTCATTCTGAATTGTAGCGATAAAGTCCTTGGCAATTTTTAGATGGGTTTCGGGGCTGCAACGCGGAATGCGCACCCACGGAGTCTCAGCAACAGTTCCGCGGGGCACAACTTTCAGCTCCCCAGTCAGGGTATTGCCCAGGATATCCAAAAATGCGTTGGGGCTCCTGAACGCGCGCGCAACCTCAAAATCGATTAGACCTACGATGCCGCGTTCGACGCTCCCAACCGCGGTCGGTGTGGCTGGCCGATGTGGAGTGTCAGTCAGTATTGGTGGCGGTTCCAGAACGCCTGTCTTGGTCTGAGCGTCAGCCAAGCCGTAGACAACGTCCATCCCGGCGCGATCGATCTCAATCACTCCCTTTACATTCTTACGGATAAAATCCCGGAGGTTATAGCAGTTGTATTTTGCTGCGGTAAAGTCTGGAAAGCGGTGCTTAACCAATGCAGAAAGGCTAACGCCTCGAATGCTGTGAGAAGGGGTTTCGTCTAGGCAGGAAAAGACATACGCTGCGATCGTCTCGCTTGATTCCATTCGGTCCTCCGCAATCAGCTAGGTTTGCAAAAAGGGATACGGAGCTCCATATCCCTTCTGAAACCTTTAATGAATTTGTCTAAACAACCTAAACAAGTTGATTCATTGGCTGTCGCGTATGACCTTCAGGGAGGAGCACATTTCGATTGGCCAATCTGAATATGCCCCACAAGAACGACCGACAGCGACTCTTGCCGGTTCCCTGTGGCCCCCGGTTAGTTCCCCTTCCACCTCTTGTGAGGTGGTTTTGTCCCGATTAACAGATTTGGCGGGAAAAACACGGAGGAACTCGCTCGCCAAATCCTCACCTGGATACTACTTCCACTTACGCTTGCTGTCAAGTGAAAAATTAACTATTCGTAACAATGTGAATCCAAACTACTTATTTTCAACTCCATACGGCAAACGAGAGTATCCGAGGTCGGGAACTCATACTTGTGGAACTGAAGAGTAACGCAGCCAGGAGGTCGCTAGAGTTCTTTGCGTCCTTCCATGGCTTTGGCGACGGTGGCCGAGTCGGTGTACTCGAGTTCGCCGCCCACCGGGATGCCCATGGCAATGCGGGTCACGCGGACGCCGAGCGGTTTTAGCAGTTTGGAGAGATACATTGCCGTGGCCTCGCCTTCGACGTTGGGGTTGGTCGCAACAATGATTTCCTCCACTCCTCCCGCATTGACCCGTTCGAGCAGGTTGGCGATGCGGAGTTGATCCGGGCCGATGCCCTGAAGTGGCGAGAGCGTCCCGTGCAGGACGTGATAGCGGCCGCGATATTTGCCCGTCTTTTCAATCTGGACAATGTTGGCCGGCTCTTCGATCACGCAGAGGAGACGCGAGTCGCGCGAGGCGTCGGCGCAATAGGCGCAGGGGCTGATGTCGGTGAAGTTGTTGCAGACTTCGCAGAGCCGGATGTTCTGTTTCAGGTCCCGGAGAGCCGCCGCCAGGCGCTCGGTGTCTTCCGGCTCCGCCTTGAGCAGATGAAACGCGATGCGCTGCGCCGACTTGGAGCCGATGCCCGGCAGCCGCCGCAATTCTTCAATCAACCGGGCCATGGGTTCTGCGTATTCCGGCATGAGTGGCGCCTCGAAGTCGTCTCCAAGAATTAGAATCTTCTTGCGTCCGTCAGGGCACGCCTTCAGGCGTGCCGTAAGCGAAGCTAATGAACGGAAATTCCTTGCGGCTTCAGCCGCCCTTCGACAGGCTCAGGGCCGCCCATTCGACCTTGCTCAGGGCCGTGAGCGAAAGCCGAACGGTGAGCGAAGTGGAACCGCTGAGGGACAAACCGCAGGGGCTAAAGCCCGCTCCGAACGGCGCGTCCTTTCGGCATGGCTGAACCTGGATTATTCATAAGGGTTTCGCAAGACGCGCTGGTCCAAGCGTTGCCAAGCTGCTTCTGTGGCCGTTCCCCTTTTCTCTAGCCCCGGTCCCGCTTGGCGGGACCGGGGTAAGCGGAGCAATTTATTTTACAGGCTGCTTTAGCAGCCTTTCCGTCTTCGGCTTTAGCCCTGATTAAACCCTCTGGCTAAAGCCGGCCTTGGGAAGCCCGCTGAAGCGGGCTGGGGATCACTTCTTGACACTGCCTACCCAGCGCTGAAGCGCTGGGCTAGAGAAAAGGGACCGTCCTTCATGAATAATGCAGGTGAAGCCATGCCCTGTCGATTCCTAAAAGGAAGTTCTGCAAACGCAATCAAGACAACCCGGGAATCTTCATCCCGCCGGTCAATCCGCCGGTCAGGCCGCCGAGCTTGTCCGCCATGGCCTCGTCCACCTGGCGCAAGGCCTGATTGACCGCGGCTTGCACGAGGTCTTGGAGCATCTCCGCGTCGCTGTTCTTGAGAGCTTCCGGATCAATCTTGACGGAAAGCACGCGCTTGGCGCCGTTCATGCGGACGGTGACCATGCCGCCGCCGGAGGAAGCTTCCACGCGCAGGGATTCCATCTGCTGCTGGAGTTCTTCCTGCATTTTCTTGACTTGCTGCATCATCTGTTGCAAGTTGCGCATGGACTTACTCTCCCCACCGGCGAATGCCTGTCACTCGTTTGCCGAACAGCGTCTCGAACTCCATGACTTCCGGGTCTGCCCGAACATGCTCCTCCACGGAACCGCCTGGAGAGCCGAGGGCATCTTGGGGCTGCGCACGGCGGCCGGATGTCCCGCTCTTCCAGTCTCCCACGAGCTGGACTTGAACCTTGCGCCCCACGACCTCCGCGACGAGTTGGTCCAGCAATCGGCGGTCGGCATCGGGCAAGGCCTTGGCGATTCCGTTGTCCGCCAGGCGGATGAGCACCTCGGCCTCGCCAAACTCCCATCGCTCGACATCGGAGAGCAAGGAAGCCAGCAAGGGCTTGGAGCGGTCCTCGAGCCGCCGCAATACTTCGTGAACCCACACCGCTTCCCGGGACGGCACGTTCGCAGGAGAGTGGGCGTGTGTGGTTGCGGTCTCGACCGGCGGTCCGACTTCGCTCCCTTCGACTACGCTCCCTTCGACTACGCTCAGGGCAGGCACCACAGGCGGTTCGCCGTGACCCCTTTCGTCCGCTCCCAAAGTCTCTTCCGCAGGAACGGAGGCCGGGTTCGAGGGGATTTGCCCTTGCCGCTTGCGGGCGAGGTCCTGCTCAAACGGGCTGGGGCGCTTGGCGGATGCAGAACCGCAACTGGTCGCCGGGGGAGGAGTTGGCGCGGTCCCCGGTCCCGGAGATCGGGTGGTTCCCTGCGACTCCATCCGGGCCAGCACTTCCTCGATGGCTACGAGGCGTTCGGCATCCACGAGCTTGAGCAACCCCAACTCCATCTGGAACCGCGGCTCCATGCTGGAACGCAGCTCCTGGTAGAGTTGGAGGAGAATCCCGAGGAACCGCATCAAGCTCTCCTCGGAGAACTGTTCCGCGATCCCCGTCCATCGTTCGATCTCTTCCGCCGAAGCCTCCAGCAAATGCGGCTGCGGACCGGCTACGCGCACGACCAACAGATTCCGCGTCGTGCGCACGAGCTGGGAGCAGAAATGTGTTAACTGATAGCCTTCCTCGACCAGCCGTTCGACGGTCTGGAGCATCTGCTCGCGGTTCTGCTCACGGACGGCGGCAAACACGGCCTCGATCATTTGCGACGGCGCGGCGCCGAGCAGCCGCCGGATTGCCGGCCCTTCCAAGCGCGTGCCGAATGCCGCGAGGGCCTGCTCCAGCCGGGACAGCGCATCGCGCAGGCTCCCTTCCCCGGAAGCGGCCAGCGCGGCCAGGGCTTCCGGGTCCGCCGTGACGTTTTCGGCCGCGCAGACCTTTTCAAGATGCGCGTAAATCTCCGCGAACGAGACGGCATGAAATGCGAAATGCTGGCAGCGCGAGAGGATGGTTTCCGGGAACTGGTGCGATTCAGTGGTGGCGAGGAGAAAAACCACGTGTGGCGGAGGTTCCTCGAGCGTCTTCAGCAGCGCGTTAAACCCCTCGGGAGTAATCTGGTGGGCTTCGTCAATGATGAAGACTTTGTAGCGGTCGCGGGCGGGGGCATAACGGGCATTTTCGCGGAGTTCGCGCACCGCATCAATGCCGCGATTGGAGGCGGCGTCAATTTCAATCACGTCCACGGAGCGTCCGGCAGCCACCTCCCGGCAGGAGTCGCACTCGCCGCACGGCTCCGGGGCCGGCCCATTCTTGCAGTTCAGAGCCTTGGCGAGCAGGCGCGCGACAGTGGTCTTGCCGACTCCGCGCTGTCCGGAAAAGATGTAACCGTGGCCGATGCGGTTCAGGCGCACCGCGTTCTGGAGCGTCTGCGTGACGTGCTTTTGTCCGATGACTTCCGAGAAACGCTGAGGCCGCCACGTCCGGGCGATGACTTGATACACGGATGTCTCGCTCTTGAGTCCGCTCTCCCGCTGTGGCCCGCACTGCCCGCGGATCAGTCGCAGGCGATTTTAGGGCCAGACTTCGGGTTGTTCCGTGGCACACGGAAGGGCCGGCTACCGTTGCTTCCTTCCGGACCTGGCGGGGTTTGCCGGTTTCCGTTGCACAGAGCCCGAAGCCTGATAAGGTCGCGCCAACCCGTGGAGAGCCGGCCCGTCCCGCCTTCATGGTAACACCTCCGCAGTCCCCAGGCAATGAACCGGATGTCAAAGTCGAGAAAAGCTTGACAGGACTATCATTTCTCCCGACACTAGGGGAGAGATCGTCTCGAAGCTGTTACGGGCACGTAGCTCAATTGGCAGAGCAGGGGACTCTTAATCCTCAGGTTGTAGGTTCGATTCCTACCGTGCTCACCATCTTCTCTTCCCCCGGCTTTTCTGGTCTATTGATCCCGCCCGACACTTCCGATAAGTGATTAAGGCATATTTGGCGCCCTAGTGCGTGCGGAGCGCTCCGGGAGAGCGGCGGGACCTCCCCCGTCTCTTCACCCGATCGCGCAGAAAGGAGGATGCCGGTACGGAAAGCCCTGCCTGAATGGTTCGCGCAAAGGGAGGCATGAACATGGGACTATGGACACGAAGAATACCTTTCGCTACGAATGGAAACCCTATTTCGTTGCCATAATCGCCATTGCTGCGGCCGCGGCCCTGCGGGTATGGCCACTGCACGTTCTGGGAGTGCGCCTTACCTGGCTGACGTTCTATCCAGCCGTAATGGTCGCTGCCCTCTACGGGGGCCCTTCTGCTTCCCTGCTCGGGACATTCCTCTCCTGTCTTGCGGTATTATTCTTGCTGCCAGTCTTCATTCAGCAACCCTTTATCAGGGATTCCGCTGATTGGCTGGGGTTGGCTGTCTTTTTCGCAACTTGCACCATGATCTCAGGCGTCGCCGAGGCGATGCGTCGCGCCCAAGCACGGGAGAAGCAGGCGGAGGCGGAGCGAGACCGCTTCTTCACGCTTTCGCTGGACCTGCAGTGCATCGCCGGCTTTGATGGCTATTTCAAAAGACTGAACCCGGCCTGGGAGAAGGCATTGGGCCACACCGTCGCGGAGCTCATGGCCAAGCCCTACGCTGAATTCATTCACCCGGAAGATCTGGAAGCAACGCTCGCCCAAGCGAGAAAACTGAGCGGGGGCGAGGTCGTTATTTCGTTTGAGAATCGGTATTGCTGCAAAGACGGGTCTTACAAGTGGCTTGCCTGGACTTGCTATCCTGTCCCGGAAGCGCAACTCATCTACGCGGCGGCGCGTGACATTACGGAGCGCAAGCGGGCGGGAGATGAAATCAAGGAACTGAACAGAACACTGCAAGCGCGGGCGGTGGAATTGCAGGAGTCGGAACGGCGCTACCGTCTCTTATTCGACGACAGCCCGCAGCCGATGTGGGTCTGCGATCAAGAGACGCTGGCTTTTCTGGAAGTCAATGAGGCGGCGGTGCGCCACTATGGCTACTCCCGGCAGGAATTCTTGGGCAGGACGTTGCGGGAGATTCGCCCGCCCGAAGACGTTTCTGCTTTTGAGGGGTATCTTTCGCAGCGGGGGCATTCGGACCACTATGCAGTCGCCACACGCCGGCACCGCAAGAAAGACGGGAGCGTGATTGATGTCGAAGTCTATTCCTATGATTTGAATTTTGCGGGCCGGCCCGCTCGGGTCGCGCTGGTGTACGACGTCACCGAGCGCAAGCGGGCGGAGGAAGCGTTGCGCACAAGCGAGGCGAAGTTCCGGGGTCTGCTGAAGTCAGCAGCCGACGGGATCGTGATCGTGGATCACTCCGGGCGCATCGTGCTCCTCAATCCACAGGCCGAACGGATGTTTGGATATGAACCAGGGGAATTGCTGGGCCAGCATATCGAGATTCTGGTTCCGGAGCGTTTCCGGGCAGAACATGGCAAGCAGCATGACAAGTACTTTTCAAGTTCCATTCACGAGATGGGTTCCGGTGCGGATGTGTTTGCCCTTCGGAAAGACGGCAGCGAGTTTCCCATCAGTCTCATGCTGAGTTCATTCGAATCCGACGAGGGACCCCTGGCCATGAGCATTGTCCGTGATATTAGCGAGCGCAAACAGGCCGAAGAGCGGCTGAAAAAGCACGCGGCAGAGTTGCAAGCCCTCAACGCCGAGCTGGACGCGTTCACGTATTCGGTGGCCCATGATCTGCGTGCTCCCCTGCGCCGCGTGGATGGCTTCACTGGATTGCTCCTGGAAGAATACAACGACGCGTTGCCGGAAGATGCTCAGCGCTACCTCGGGCGTGTCCGGGAGGGCACCCGCCAGATGGGCCGACTGGTGGACGATCTGCTCAATCTGGCGCGCGTCGGCCGCAAGGAAGTCAACCTGCAAGTTACCGGACTCGGCTCGCTGGTCCAGGAAGTAGTCGCGGAACTCAAGCGGGAGGCCGGGGGACGCGATATCGAATGGAAAATCCAATCCTTGCCCTTCGTCGAATGCGACCCCGCACTGATGAAAGTAGTCTTTATCAACCTGCTCTCGAACGCGGTCAAATACACCCGTCCCCGCCAACAAGCCATTGTGGAAGTGGGTACAGTCGACAAAGACGGACAGACCGTGGTTTTTATCCGCGACAACGGGGTCGGCTTCAGCATGAAGTATGCCGATAAGTTGTTTGGGGTCTTTCAGCGATTGCACAGGTCCGAGGACTTTGAGGGAACCGGGGTTGGCCTGGCGACCGTGCAGCGGATTGTGCACAAGCACGGCGGGCAGGTCTGGGCGCAGGGGGAGTTGGACAAAGGAGCGTGCTTTTATTTCGCGCTCGGGGTGCAACCGCACAGCGAGCCGGAGGTCCCCTCCGATTCGGGAAAGGAAACGCATGTCGCCAGATGAGGTGGAAATTCTGTTGGTGGAGGACAACCCGGACGATGTGGAGCTGGCCATCCACGCCTTGCGCCGGGAAAACCTGGCCAACCGGATTGAAATCGCCCGGGACGGCGAAGAGGCGCTGGATTTTCTGTTTTGCCGCGGGCGATACAACAATCGCAGTTTTCAATCTCCTCCCCGTTTGGTGCTGCTCGACTTGAAGCTCCCGAAAGTGGATGGGCTGGAGGTCCTCAAGGAAATCAAAGGCGACCCGCGCACCAAGGCGATCCCGGTGGTGATTCTGACCTCGTCGCGGGAAGAGCAGGATTTGGTGAACGGGTACAAGCTGGGGGGGAACGCGTACATTCAAAAGCCGGTGGATTTTGCGCAGTTCCGGGAGACCGTGAAACAGTTAGGGCTGTTCTGGCTGGTGGTGAACCAGCCGCCCCCTGTGGCCGCCTTTCAGGCGGGGTAGAAGCGAGATGATTCATGGGATCTTGCCTGGCCCGGCCCATCACGTGGATTATTCATGAACGGAGGGGATTTTTTCTCTAGCCCAGGCGTTTACGCCTGGGTCCGAGATTCCCAACTGATTTTTCCCAGACCGTTTCAGCGGGCTTCTCCAAGGCGGCTTGATCCCGCATGGCGGGACCGGCACAAGGGCTGAAGCCGAAAGTAATGGCAAGCCCCCTGAAGGGGGCTAAGAAAATCGCGGCTACCTCATACCCAGGCGTGAACGCCTGGGCTAGGGAAAATGGAGAGACCTCACCGTGAATTCGCAAACCGAAAAGACTCCAAGTCCCGCAAGCGCCGCCCCGGTCCGCAGGCCCTTGCGGCTTCTCGTTGCCGAGGACAACATGGCGGATGCGGAACTGAACGTGGCCATCCTCAAGCGTGCCGGCTACAGCCTCTCCTACGACATCGCGGAGTCCGCCCCCGTTTTCGCGCAGCGGCTGGCACAGGACCGATACGATCTCATCCTCTCCGATCACAATTTGCAGGACTGGACCGGGATGGACGCGTTGGACATGCTCCGGCAATCGGGCAAAGACGTTCCGTTTATCGTCGTCACCGCGACGCTGGGCGACGAGGCCGCGGTGGACTATGTCAAGAGCGGGGCAGCGGATTACGTGCTCAAGAATCGCATGGACCGGTTGCCGGTGGCGGTTGGCCGCGCCTTGCGGGAGAAGGCTCACCGCGAAGAGACCGCCCGGCTCCAGGAAGAAATCCTGTGCGCCAAACGGGATTGGGAACTGACCTTTGACGCGGTTCCGGAACTGGTGCTCGTCTTGGATCAAGATGGAATCGTGCAGCGGGCCAATCAGGCTGTGGCCGACACGCTCGGGTTGGCGTTCACCCAGATCGTTGGAAAACAGTGCTGGGAAGTGATGCACGGGATGTCCGAGTCCTGCCAAGATTGTCCGCATCACCGCTCGCGGGAAAGCGGTCAGACCGAGCGGGGCGATCTCGAAGAACCGAGGCTTGGAAAGGTTTTCGATGCCTTCTGCACTCCCCTGCGACACCCCGACGGCACGGTGCAGGGAAGCGTGGTCGCGCTGCGGGACATCACCGAACGACGGCAGTTGGAGAAACAGCTCTTCCTGGCGCAGAAGCTCGAAGCCGTCGGACGACTGACGGGCGGGATCGCCCACGATTTCAATAATCTTCTCGGGGTCGTGACGGGTTTCAGCGATCTCGTCTTGGAGCGCCTGGAGCCGGGAAGCGCGCTGCGCCCCCGAATCGAGCAGATCAAAAAGGCGGGGGAGCGCGGCATTTCCCTCACCCGGCAGCTTCTCGCTTTTGGCCGTCAGCAAGTGCTGGAACCCCGAGTTCTGTGCCTGAATGACATTGTGGGCGACACGACCAAAATGCTCCAGCAGTTGCTTGGCGAAGACATCGAGATCACGACCCTGCTCGCCGCAGACCTCGGCTCGGTGAAGGCCGACCCGTCGCAACTCGAACAGGTTCTGATGAACTTGGCCGTCAATGCCCGCGACGCCATGCCCACGGGGGGAAAGCTGACCATCGAGACGGGCAATGTCTTCCTGGACGACGCCTACGTGCAGCGCCATGTGGTGGCCCAGGCGGGACCCTATGTGCTGCTGGCGGTGAGCGATACTGGCGTGGGCATGGACCCGGAAACGCAGGCGCGCATCTTTGAACCCTTCTTCACCACCAAGGAAAAAGGCAAGGGTACCGGCCTGGGACTTTCGACCGTCTATGGCATCGTCAAGCAGAGCGGCGGCTACATCTGGGTCTATAGCGAATTGGAAAAGGGAACGGCCTTCAAGGTTTATCTGCCCAGCATCGGGAAAGCTGCCGAAGAGGTTCGAGCCAAGCTGGCGCGCGCTACTGCCCCCGGCGGAAGCGAAACGATTCTGTTGCTGGAAGATGAAGCATCGCTCCGGGAATTGATCCAGGAGTGGCTGGCGGAAATGGGTTATAAGGTTCTCGAGGCAAAAGGCGGGGCGGAAGCGCTGGAGATTTCCAAGAGCCACACCGGCCCGATTCACTTGCTCCTGACGGACGTGGTCATGCCGGGCATGAGCGGGCGCGAATTGGCCGAACGCCTGGCTCCGGCCCGCCACGAGATGAAAGTGCTCTTCATATCGGGCTACACCAATAATGCCATTGTGCACCACGGGGTGCTGAAAGCGGGCGTGGCCTTCCTGCAAAAGCCATTCACCCGCGACGTGCTGGCGCAGAAGATTCGGGAAACCCT
>MEKR01000093.1 GCA_001767035.1 Acidobacteria bacterium RIFCSPLOWO2_02_FULL_61_28 | reverse complement strand
TCGAATAAAAGCCGCCTTCTTCACTCTGCAAATTGCGCAAGACATAATCGAAGATGCCCCGGGCGGCGGCGGCAAATTCGGCGCGCCCGGTGGCACTATAGCCATCCAGGTAAATGGAGCTGACCAGCGCCTGGTCATAGAGCATCTTCTCGAAGTGCGGAACGAGCCACTGCGGGTCGGTGCTGTAGCGGTGGATGCCGCCGCCCAACTGGTCGCAGATGCCGCCCCGGGCCATCGCCTCGAGCGTCGTCTCGACCATCGAAAGCATATAGCGTTCCCCGCTCTTGCGGTGCTCTCGCAGCAGCAGCTCCATCGCCATGCTCGGCGGAAACTTGTTGGACCCGCTCGAGACGCCGCCGTAACGGGCGTCAAAGACGCCGGCCATGCGCCGCGCGGCTTCGGAAACAACCTCCCGCGGCAGGACTGCCGCCGGGCTTGGCGCGTGCATCCCTGCCAGAATCTTCGTCACCCTGTTCGCATCCGCGGCCAGCTCCGCTCCGTTTTCTCGCCAGAGCTGCGCCAGATGCTGGAGCACGGTCTTGAATCCGGGCCGCCCGTAGGCGTCCTCCGGCGGGAAATAGGTCCCGGCAAAAAACGGCTGGCCGTCGGGCGTGAGCCAGACGCTCATCGGCCAGCCCCCGTGCCCCCGCGTATAGAGGATGGTCGCGTTCATGTAGATTTCATCGAGGTCCGGGCGTTCCTCCCGGTCCACCTTCACCGCGATGAAGTGCTCGTTCAAAATCCGCGCCACGTCCTCGTCCTCGAAACTTTCGTGCTCCATCACGTGGCACCAGTGGCAGGCCGCATATCCGATGCTCAAGAAGATGGGCTTGTTCTGTTCCGCCGCCAGCCGCAGCGCCTCCGGCCCCCACGGATTCCAGTTCACAGGATTATGCGCGTGCTGGAGCAGATACGGACTCGTCTCGTGGATCAGCGGATTCGTATAGGGATGTCCCATGTTTTTCCTGATAACCCCGGGGCCATCGCCCGGACCAGTAAACAAGCCGGTTCCGTTCAGCGGCGGAGGGAAAAAAACTGGTTAAACGGATTGTCAATCGGCAGCTTCTCAAAGCGAAACGCCAATTCCTCGATCTTCTTTTCGTTCATCGTTCCTCCCTTTTGGTCCTCAATCGGGACCCGCCGTATGTTCTATTATCATACCGCACTCGACTGCCACTCCGTTGCGGTTGCGGAAACCTGTGGCGGCCACTCGATCGGATTGACTTTGGTGTCGAGCATTGCATACGATGACTTCCTGGAGAATCCCAGGATTGAAGATTCAGGAGGCGGCCATGCCGAAATATGTGATTGAACGAGACCTTCCCGGCGCGGGAAAGTTGTCGGCGGAAGAACTGCGAGCGATTGCGCAGAAATCCTGCACCGCGCTGAACGGTCTTGGTCCCAAGATTCAGTGGCTCCAAAGTTACGTAACCGACGACAAGATTTATTGTGTCTACATCGCGCCGGATGCCGAAACGATTCGCGAGCACGCGCGCCAGGGCGGATTTCCCGCCAACCGCGTTTCGGAGGTGAAGTCCGTGATTGATCCCACGACGGCGGAGGGCAAGAGATAACGGCCGAAACCAGGCTGATTCTTCCCAATGTCCAACCGAGACACCGAGACGCTCTGGCATTACCACGACACTACCAAGCACTCTTACCAGAGCATTCGCACGGGCGGCCACTATCTCGATTGGACGAATCACCCTCTCCCCTTCAAAATCTATTCGGACCTCGAACCCATTCCCTTGCCGCGTGAGTGGAACGAGTCCGGACCCAATTCCCAAATGGACGCGCTGTCCGCCATCTCGGCCTTCGGGTCCGGAACGGAGCCGGAATCCGCGCCGGATTTGAGAACCCTGCCTTCAATCCTCCACCATTCCGCCGGGATCACCCGGCGCCGGCAATATGCCGGCGGCGAGATTTACTTTCGCGCCGCCGCCTGCACCGGCGCGCTCTACGAGGTCGAACTCTACCTGGTCTGCGGCCCGCTTCCTGATTTGGAAGCCGGGCTTTACCACTTCAATGCGGCCGACTTCGCCCTTCGCAGGCTGCGGAGCGGCGATTGGAGGGGATTCCTCGCGCGTGCAACCGCAAACGAGCCGGCCATTGCCCACGCGCCCGTTACGATTGTTTGCACCGGAACCTACTGGCGCAACGCTTGGAAATATCAGGCGCGGACGTACCGTCATTTTTTCTGGGACAACGGAACGATGCTGGCAAACTTGTTGGCCATGGCTGCGGCCTTGCGGCTTCCGGCGCGGCTCGTGATGGGGTTTGCCGATCAGGACGTGAACCAACTGCTCGACCTCGACACGCAGCGCGAAGTGGCCATTTCGCTCGTCGCACTGGGCCGCAGTCCCAATCCCGCGCCCGATTCGCCGGGTCAGATCGTGCCGCTAGACCTGAAGACGGTCGCGCTATCCAAGAGCGAAGTGGACTATCCCCTTATGCGGGAAGCCCATGCGGCCAGCTCGCTCGGCACCGTCGAGGAAGTGCGCAATTGGCGGGGTCGGACGGCCGTCCTCGCCGAGCCGGAGCGCGCAAGCACGACGTGCGATCTGAAGCCGTTGGCGGCTTCAGATTTGCCGAGTGACACGATCGAACAGGTGATCCTGCGCCGTGGCTCATCCCGACGCTTTGCGCGCGCCCCCATCCGCTTCGAGCAGCTTTCGACCATGCTCGTTCGGGCAACTCAAGAAATCCCTGCTGACTTCCTCGATCCGACCGGCAGCCGATTGCCCGGAAGCCGATTGAATGATATTTACTTGATCGTCAACGCCGTGGATGGCCTACCGACGGGTGCATATTATCTGCGGCGGGACCAGCCGCAGCTTGAGCTTCTGAAAGAAGGCCAGTTCCGCGATCAGGCCGGCTACCTGGGCCTCGAACAGGCGTTGCCGGCCGATGCCGCCGTCGCGATTTTCTTCCTGGCTGACCTCAAAGAAATCTTTGCGCGGTATGGGAACCGAGGCTATCGCGCCGCACAGATCGAAGCCGGAATCATCGGCGGCAAACTGTATGTCGCCGCCTACGCGCAAAAGCTCGGCGCCACCGGCTTGACGTTTTTCGATGATGACGTAACCAACTTCTTCTCTCCTCACGCCGCCGGCAAAAGCGCCATCTTTCTGGTTGCTATCGGTGTCCCTGCCAAACAAAGACTGCGCCTGGTCTAAAGTGCGGTAAGCTATGGGCCATGCGCAGCCCTGCATTCCGCTCCGACCGCTCCGAGCAGCACTTTGCTACCGGGCGATTTTCATTGATCCGGAACGCAATTCAAACCTTTGCCGTCGTCCTTCTTGCGGCACTGAACCTTCCCGCCCAGTTCCCGACGCAAAAACCCGCAGGCTACGTCAATGACATCGCCCGAGTGCTCAGCCCCGCGGCGCGGCAGCAGTTGGAGGCGCTCTGCGCAGAACTGGATCAGAAGACCAAAGCACAGTTGGCGATTGTGACGGTCCAGTCACTAGAAGGCCGCCCGCTCGAAGAGTTCACCGTTGACCTGGCGACGAAGTGGGGCATCGGACCGAAAGGAAGCGACCGCGGCGTGATGCTGTTCCTCGCCATTCAAGACCGCCGCAACCGCATCGAGGTTGGCTACGGCCTGGAGCCGATTATTCCCGATGGCAGAGCTGGTGCGATTCTCCGCTCCCTGACGCCGTATCTGCGCAACGGCGACTATGACGGCGCGATGCGGCTTGGCGCGTCCACCATCGCGCAGATCATTGCCCAGGACGCCGGGGTGACGCTCACCGGAGCAGCGATCCCACAGCCAGCCGGCCGCCCGCCCTCGGATGTATCATCGCCGGGCGGGAACTCCTGGTTGATGGGGGTGATTTGGCTGGTGATTTTGCCGCTCATCCTTGCGTCGGCGTCCCCCATTTCGTTGACCGTTTCGCTCATTGTGTTAGCGATTGCCATCCCGACTATTCTCCGATCCGGTTCCTTTGGG
Organism: Acidobacteria bacterium RIFCSPLOWO2_02_FULL_61_28; assembly: GCA_001767035.1. Taxonomy (GTDB): domain Bacteria; phylum Acidobacteriota; class Terriglobia; order 2-12-FULL-54-10; family 2-12-FULL-54-10; genus 2-02-FULL-61-28. The sequence goes on along the minus strand of MEKR01000093.1, from coordinate 21,695 downwards.
GGATTCGTGTGGTTGGTCGTGTCACTGTTCGCCATCGCCATTCTTGGAATCTTGTTTACGCCCCGGAGCAAGCGGTGGGGCAGGTGGTCCGGGGATTCCGGGGGCGGTGGCTTTGGGGGATGGGGCGGAGGTGGCGGTGGCGGTGGTGGCGGCTTCGGAGGCTTTGGCGGCGGCAGCTTTGGCGGAGGCGGCGCCTCGGGATCGTGGTGAGAAATCAGAGCCGCGACCGTAAGGGAGCGGGCACAACCAGCGGTCAGCAAACCGAAATCGGCCCGCTTGCTCACGCGCGCGGCTCGGATGGTGGCGGGGATTTGAGGTAATCACTTATGGAAAAACTATTAAATGAACTCGTGCAACGCTTGCAAGAAGCCTACGGCGGCGATCTGGTAAGCGTTGTGCTCTACGGCTCGGCGGCGAGCGGCGACCAGCAGGGGAAGTTCTCCGACCTGAACGTGATTTGCGTTCTCAATCAGGTCGGCGTCGCAGAGTTGCGCAAAGGCGACAAGGCCATGCAGTGGTGGATCAAACAGAAGCAGCCGGCGCCGTTGATGCTTTCCGCCGAGGAAGTGCGGGAGGCACAGGATGTCTTCCCCATTGAATCGCTCGACATCCACCAGAGCCACCGCGTTCTGTACGGGGAGGAGATGTTTGCCAGGATCAGCGTGGAACGGACCAGCCATCGCCTACAAGTGGAGCACGAGCTGCGTTCGACCCTGCTGCGTCTGAGGCAGCGATACCTGAGCGCGCATTCGAGCGACAAAGACGTGGTCCAGTTGATGGCCAAGTCGCTGGCAACCGTTGCCACGCTGGCGCGCCATGCTCTGATCCTAGCCGGACTGGACGCGCCGGCGAAGAAGCGCGAGGTTTTGGAGGCGACATCGCAACGCTTCGCCCTGGACCCTGCCCCCTTCCGCGCGGTGCTGGGCGTCCGCGAGGGAACGGAAAAGCCGGCCGGAGAGCAGGTCCATTCCCTGTTCGCGGCATATTTGGAACAGGTTCGGAAGCTCGCCCAAGCCGTGGACCGGCTGTAACACGGAGTGAAACCTGCCGAGTGACAAGTGACAGGAGAAAGCTGCTGCATAACGTCATGTTGATCCGTCAGGGGACGACTTTAGTCGTGCCGGAATGAGCGCAAGATGGATGTATTTCCTTGCGGTTTCAGCCGCTGAGGACAAACTTCAGGGGCTAAAGCCCACCGCAATAAACGCGTTTCGTCGGCATGGCTGAAGCCATGGAGTGACAAGTGACAGGAGAAAGCTGCTGCATAACGTCATGTTGATCCGTCAGGGGACGACTTTAGTCGTGCCGGAATGAGCGCAAGATGGATGTATTTCCTTGCGGTTTCAGCCGCTGAGGACAAACTTCAGGGGCTAAAGCCCACCGCAATAAACGCGTTTCGTCGGCATGGCTGAAGCCATGCCCTGACAAGTGACAAGCGAAGGCACCATTGCAATGCTCATCACTCGTCACTACTCGTCACTGGTCACTCGTCACTGTGTTTGGGGAACCTGCTATACTCAAAAGCTGGCACGGCGGCTGGCGATCCGACGCTCGAAGGAAGGGAGGAGGGAACATGTCCCGAGGCTGGACGATTGCGACGGTGCTCATCGGTGTCCTGGCCCTCTTGGCGCTGGCGGTGACCTCGACCTTTTTCAGCCGGCGCAACGAGATGGTCCGGCAAAAGGAAGCCATCCAGGGGAGCTGGTCGCAGGTGGACGTGGTGCTCCAACGGCGCGCCGACCTGATCCCCAACTTGGTCGAGACCGTCAAAGGATACGCCGCGCATGAGCAGAAAATATTTGAAGACCTGGCCAACGCGCGCGCGGCGCTGATGGGAGGGCGCACGCCTGCCGAGCGGATCGCCGCCAACCAGCAACTGGAAGGCGCGCTGGCGCGGCTGCTGGTCGTCGTGGAGAACTACCCCAACCTCAAAGCCAACGAGAATTTTCTGCGGCTGCAAGACGAACTGGCGGGAACGGAAAACCGCATCGCGGTCGAACGGCGGCGCTATAACCAGGTGGTGCAGGACTACAACACGTATGTTCAGCTCTTCCCCAACAACCTGGTCGCTGGTATTTCCGGATTCCAGCGGGAGGAAGCCTACTTCCGCACGAGTGAAGAGGCGCGGCAGGTGCCGCAAGTGCAGTTTGCGCGTTAGCGATTCGTAGCTTGCCGCGATCCTGCGGTTGGGATAGGATTTAGCCTGCAAGGGATGACGAGATCAAGAATCAGCGTTTTAGGAGGGTTGCAATGACAAGGCAAAGAAAGCTCCGAATCTTGTTTTACGCTTCCGTGTGGCTATTAGGAATTGGCCTGGCCGACGCTTCCGCTTTCCAACTGCAACAACGGCCGGCAGAAGACTACATCAAGTTGATGGATAGGCCCGACCGGGTCGTGAAGGTTGACGAGGTCATTGCGAAGCTCCAACTCAAGCCGGGTGACATCGTAGCCGATGTCGGCTCCGGCAGCGGGACATTTTCCATTCCCATGGCGAAAGCGATCGCCCCCAACGGGATTCTCTATGCCGTGGACATTGACCAGAAGATGCTCGATTACGTCGCCGAACGCGCCAAGAAAGAAGGCGTCACCAACCTTCGCACCGTGTTGGGCGAATACGATGATCCCAAGATGCCGGTGAAGGACGTGGACGTGGCATTTTTCCATCGGACGTTGCACATGATCGAACACCGGCAGACCTATGTAACCTCGACCGCGAAGTACCTCAAGCCGGACGGACGGATCGTGGTGATTGACAGGAACCGGGTGGATTCGGGGGAAAGTTGGATGTGGCTGGAACAGTCGGATGTGGATACCTGGATGGCGGCCATCAGCTTCTATCCGGCCGAAAAATTCTCCGTGTTCGACGACCGGTATTTCGTCAGCTACCAGCGGCCGTATGGCAAAAGTGTGCTCCTGAAGAAGCGCGAAGCGAGAAGGGACTGAAGCGTTCGATCACCGTGGAAGCCCTCTCTTGCCTGTTCTACTGAGGTAACCATCCACGCTTCGATACTGCTTCCGGCAGCAAACGCCCCCGAGGGCGGATCCGCCACGCTTCGGGATCGGCGAGCATGGCGCCTTCCAGGGCCCCTCACATGCCCTCCAGGAGGACCCCGGCATCACAGGGGATGAAGAGCAACCCCCGGGATCTCGGTGGGACTTCTCCCGAGGGTGGGCGGTCCGCCTGATCGCGCTCTACGGCTTGCGGCTGTCCTTGGTGACCAGTCTTCCTCCAAAGATTTGGGCGAAGGTAACGTTGAAACGCTTGACCTCGGGACTGGACCGGGTGCTGATCTTGAAGGTGGAAATCTTATTCGGAGCCAGGGGGTCGGTGTCCAGTTGACCCTCCACGACGCGCACGCTCTTGCCGGCCGCGTCCTGGAAATCGCAATAGACGGTCACTCCGCTGACTTCCCGCGTAGAAATGTTTTTGACCTGACCGACAATATCAATGGTGGTTTGCGTGGCTGACTGCTTTGTCTCCAACAGTTCCATCTGGGATCGATCCGTCTGGGCTGGGGCCGTCGCCGGGGGCCGTGGCGGCTCGCTCTCCCGGGCGGCGGGAGGAACAGCTTCTTGGTTACCGCCACTACAACCTCCCTGTACGATTAGAACTACTGCAACTAGCAGCGAGGTCAAGCTAGGAAAGAGAACTCGTTTCACCGTTTCGCCTCCTCGATAAGGAACCATATGGCTTCTCCAACCCTCCCGGCCGAACGCCCTGTACTCGCGCTTACCCGATCCGTGGGAGCGTTCACGGCCACGTGCGTAGTGGTCGCCAACGTCATTGGTGTCGGCATCTTCACCACGCCCGGCTTTCTGGCCCGGGACCTCGGGAGCCCGTTTGCCGTGCTCTCGATCTGGGTCATCGGAGCCATTTTATCATTAGCCGGGGCGTTGTCCTATAGCGAACTCGGGGCGGCCTACCCGGAAGCGGGCGGAGAATACATTTATCTGCGGGAAGCCTATGGCCCTCTTTGGGGGTTCCTGTGCGGCTGGACCTCGTTTTTTACGGGCTTCGCCGCGCCCATCGCGGCCGCCTGCATTGGGTTCTCCGCCTACCTTTCCCTCTTCGCCCCGGCGCTGGGGCCGGACTACCTGCTCGGGTCGGTCGAGATCAGCGGAATCAAATTATCGCTAAGCGGCGGGAAGATCGTCGCGCTGCTCGCGTTGTGGTTTTTGACGCTGGTCCATATCACCGGCATGCGGCGCGGCGGGAGAATGCAGGTGACCCTCACCGCCGGAAAGATCGCGGGGATTGTGGCGCTGATTATCCTCGGCCTGCTGCTCGGCGCCGGCGACTGGGGACACTTCCGATCCGGCGAGGCGGGACTGGTTCCCTCGCAGGCGCTTAGCAACGGGGCGGTCTCCTTGATCTTTATTCTGTACTGTTACAGCGGCTGGAACGCCTCGGTGTACCTCGCCGGGGAGGTGCGCAACCCCCACCGCAATATCCCACTTTCTCTGCTCACCGGGACCGGGATTGTGTTGGTGCTCTACATGGGGTTGAACGTGCTGTTCCTCTATGCGCTGCCGATCTCGGGGATGAGCGGCGTCCTGCAAATCGGGGAGAAAGCGTCGCTGGCGCTGTTCGGGCCGGTGGCAACCTATTTCGTCGCCGCTTTGATGGCGCTGTCCATTCTCGCCTCGGCGAGCGCCATGATCCTGGCCGGACCCCGTGTGTACTTCGCCATGGCCTCCGATGGATTGTTTCCCAAACGCATGGCCGGCATCCACTCCGAATACGGCAGCCCCGCCGCCTCCATTTTTTTCCAATCCGTTTGGACATCCCTTCTGGTTCTGAGCGGCACGTTTGAGCAATTGGTGGTGTATTCCGGGTTTGCTTTGATCCTGTTTTCGGCGCTGGCCGTGTCGTCGGTGATGGTGCTCCGCTGGCGACGTCCGGACCTGCCGCGCCCCTTCCGCGTCCCGCTGTATCCGCTGACGCCTCTTCTGTTCCTGGGGTTCTCGGCGTGGATTCTTTGGTATACCCTGCGCGGCCGCCCGGCAGAAGCGCTGTTCGCCATTGCAACGATCCTGTTCGGTTTGCCGTTGTACTGGTTCTGGCGCCGGAAAGCGTCGAGGTGAACCGCAGCCACGAGTATCTCCCGATGGAAATCCGATTCCCCAAACCGGCGGGAAGGATCGGAGCTTGACCCCGCTTGGCAGCCCGGCCTAGAATTTCCCGTAGGTAGAAGGAAAGCAGGGCGGGTTTGGGCCGACGGAAGGCCCACCCAAGCGGGATGGGCAAGGTGGCCCCTTGGCCTACAAACATCTGCAAACGGAGGTGAACGATGGCTCTGGTGTGCCCTGTCGAACTGGACACCCGCGAGTTGCGGACAGAAGTGTCCAAGATTTATGGTCGGGTCGCATTCCATCCCGATGACAGCTTTCATTTCCATCGCGGCCCGGCGTACGCGGCCGAGTTCCTCGGCTATGACGCAGCGGAACTGGCTTTGTTGCCCGTCGAGTCCACGGCGTCATTTGCCGGCGTCGGGAATCCATTGGCGATGGCAGCGATGGAGCCGGGGCAAACGGTGCTCGATATCGGGAGTGGCGCGGGCATGGACTTGCTCTTGGCGGCCCGACGAATCGGGCCGAGCGGAAAAGCAATGGGAGTGGACATGACCGACGCTATGCTGGAGCGCGCGAGCCACGCAGCGCTCACAGCAGGTTTACGGAATGTGGAAGTTCGGAAAGCAGACGCCACCGACCTGCCGCTCGCAGACTCCAGCGTAGATGTAGTGATTTCCAACGGCGTGCTCAATTTAGTCCCGGGAAAGGAAAAGGCCTTTGCGGAAATCGTGCGGGTTCTGCGCCCGGGCGGACGACTTCAGATTGCCGACATCGTGGTTGAGGCGGAACTCTCCGAAGACATCCGCAGGAATATCGAACTCTGGACCGGCTGAATCGCCGGCGCTCTGCCGGAGGCGGAGCTGATCGAAGTTTTGGGTCGGATGGGCCTGGCAAACGTCCGCGTCGCGCAGCGCTTTGATTGTTTTCGCGGAACTTCCAAGGAGCAGACCGCCAAAAAATTCGGCGTCCGGGGCGCGAACGTTCTGGGATACAAACCGTGAGATCCGAATGGAGGTAAATGTATGAAGAGGACAATCCTCATCGGAGTGTTGGTTTGCCTGAGCGCGGCAGGACTTCGCGCTCAGACGGAGATACCGCCCGAATTGATCTGGTATCCCGACACAATCCTCCAGAACGGAAAAATTCTGACCGTGGACGACAGTTCCCGAACGGTGGAAGCCGTGGCCATTCGGGATGGCCGTTTCCTGGCGGTGGGGAGCAATGCGGAAGTCCTCCGCCTGCGCGGTCCGGCAACTCGCGTCATTGACTTGCAAGGCAAGACCGTGATTCCGGGCTTTGTCGCCACCGACGCCGACAACGACCTGGTGGCGGGCAATCTCTACAAGGAAACGCTGATTGGCGGAAAGATTTTCGGGACGCTGGACGAGCTGAAGACCAAGGCGGAAATCCTGCGCGAAGTGCAGCAGCGGGTGGCCACCCGCCCGCCGGGCGAGATGGTTTTCTTCCGGCTGCCGGAGGAGAGCCAAGATGCTTTGCGGCTCACGCGCGATGATCTGGACCCCGTTACGCCGCGGAACCCTGTGGCCGCCAGCGTGACCTCCTCCGACATGATCGTCAACTCGCTCATGCTCGCAAAGCTCGTGGAGCGGATGCCGATGGGCGAAAAGCATCCGGCGATTATCAAAGACTCGAACGGCAAGCCCACGGGTCAGGTCTATGGGCAGGCGACCGGGGTGGTTGGATGGGACCTGCGCCCGTGGCCCACGATTGACGAGGCCATGGCGGAAGAGCAGAAGAAGATGTTCCTCGATCTGAACCGGCAGGGGATCACTACGATGGTCGCCCATACGCAGGGCTTCAGCCTCTCCGTGGTCAACGTTCTGTATCACCGGAATGAGCTGACGATGCGGCTGTTTGCCGCTCACGATTTTCTCCGCCAGAACCCGTTTGCCGAAGCCTACCTCCGGCGGCTGGGGAACCTCGTGGATTTCGGTCTCGGCGACATGGTGAAGATCGTGGGAGCGGGACTGGCCTCCGCCGACGGCAACGCCGATATCGGCAGCGCGCTGACGATCGAGCCGAAACTTCGTTCGGGAGGCTACGCCTTCGCTCCGGAGGGAGAAAATAAGTGGCTGGGATACGGCCCGCATCAAAGTCGCTGGGCGGACAAGACCGTTCCGAAGGAGTTGACGGAGTGGACCAACGTGCAGGCGGCCGTCAAGTATGGCTGGCCGACGACCGGCGTTCACAATGTGGGCGATCAGGCGACGCAGATTTGGCTGGAGTCCATTGACGAGGCGTTGAAGCAGCCGGACCTGGTGCTGCGCCCCTGGAGGCCCTTTGGCATGGATCACAACTTGTTCTGGAATCCTTCCCAGGAGGAGATGATCAAACGGCTCGACGTGCGGCGCGGATTGGGCAAGATGTGGTCGGGGACGGCGCAGGCCGTCGAACTCTACGGCGACCGCATCCACGACGTCCAACCCGTTCCCGAGCTGATTCAGAAAGGCTATCCGGTGCACATCGAAGGGACCAATCCGTTTCGGGAATTGCAGGCGTATATCACCCGCAAGGACCGCCAGGGCCGCGTCTGGGGACCGGACCAGGCCATTGACCGGCCCACCGCTTTGCGCATGAAAACCCTTTGGGCAGCCCGCTACATCGCCGAGGACAAAGACCTCGGTTCGATTGAGAAAGGCAAGAAAGCCGACCTGGCCGTCTTGGGGGCGGATTTTCTGACCGAGCCGCAAGACCAGATCGAGCGAATCCCGGTCGTGATGACGATTGTGGGAGGCCGCATTGTCTACGAGAAACCGTAAAGTCGTTGCGTGCCTCTTGGCGCTGGTCTTTGGCGCGTGGGGCGCGTGGCTGGGAACGCAGGCGCACGCTCAAGAATCCCGGCCAACAGAAACGGAAAAGCAGGACGAGAGCGATTACGCTGTGACGTTCGGCCGCGCCGTGGGGATGCCGGGCCAGGCGGTGGCCCTCTCCGTCTTTTTCACGCGCCGCTCGGACGTCCCCAACATTCGAAAGCTGCGGCTGCGGCTGTCGTTTCCCACCGCGGCACTCTCGTACGACAAACTCGAGGCCGCGTACTTGGCCCGGCGGGCGGGCCTAGAACTGCGGGCGGTCCAGGGCGGGTCCGGCAACAACGGCACGCTGGACCTGACGTTCACTCTTCCTGAATCATCGAGCCGCGAGTTTCCCAACGGGCAGATCGCCTACGTGCACTTCACCGTCTCCTCGGAGGCAAAAGGCGGGGCCATCTCGTTGCACCCCGAAGCGTGGATCGAAGAAAAACCCATCCCGTCGCCGGAGTTTCGCGCACGGCTCGAAGACGCGAAAATAATCGTTACGACTTCCCCCATCCTGGTCGGCTGCTTTTTCTTCACCCACTGAAGAACACGCTCTAGCGGTTTCTGTATTTGTGTGGATTGTTATGATGCCTGTGATCAGCCCCGGAGGGGCGCAAGATTCTAGCCCACGGCGCGAGCCGTGGGGAAGCGATCCCGGCCAGCCGGGACGACCAGCCCCGGCAGGGGCGAAAGAATACAATCCCGGCGGACTGTCGAAACAGAATTTCTGTCGCCCCTCCGGGGCTCTTTCGCTTGTCCTCCGGTTTCCCAGCACTTACGCGAAACGACATATCTATGTCGTTTCGGGCTAGATTCTGTCGTCCCGCTGAGCGGGACTCGCGTGGTGAGAAATCCGGGCTAGAAGCATTTCTCTCGTTGCTGTAGACCACAGCCGGAGCCCCGGAGGAGCGATAGATTGTGGCCCAGGGCGTCAGCCCTGGGAAGGGAAGCAGCCGAAGAAGGGAAGCCCCGGAGGGGCGACAGAAAATCCCACGAAGCTGTCTTTCGCCCCTTCCGGGGCTGGCCTGCTGGTTGCGTTTCTTACCCACGGCTTGCGCCGTGGGCTAGAATCTACCGCCCCTCCGGGGCTTCTGACGACCGTTCTTTGATGGTCTACACCTTCTCGAGAAATGCTCTAGAAGCTTGGAACTTGTCTGGAATTTGAGGCTTGGAATTTGGAATATTGCGGAAGCGACAACATCCCGAAGCGCCGATATGCACTCCACACCGCAGTGGAAACCGCTTCAGCCGCTCTGCCTTTCGCCGAGGCTGATGCGCAGCAGTTTGAGGAACTCGGTGTCGCGGGGGGTCAGGCGCAACTCTCCGGACTGCATGGGCACGCGCTGGGCAGCGCCTTCGTTTTCCGAATCGGGGCCGGCATCCCCCTCCCGCCGCTTATTGAAGCCGATGGTGGCTTCGAGCACAAGAAAGACGTCGTAGCCCGCCCCGCGAATATTGGCGATGGCTTCGGAGATGGTTTCGGACTCCGAGAGCGATTCGTTGATCGCCATTCCCAACTCCTTCATCAACTGCTTGAGGTTGTCATCGAGTTCCATGTTTGGCCTTCCCTGATGGAGGACGTCTTTTCTCTTCCAGCAACGCTCTCCGCGACACCGCGAAGATGGGCGATCCCGAATCGGATCTCACTCCTGATTCTAGGCGGCTCCTTTTCAGGTGTCAACGCGCAACCGCGAAGGCCGGAAGCCAAACGAGGGACGACTCTCTGTAGACCAATTAATTTCAGACTTGGTGCAGAGCGAAGTTCACTCGTCAGGGCATGGCTTCAGCCATGCCGAAAAGACGCACCTCGCGGAGCGGGTTTTAGCCCCTGAGGTAAGTCCCTCAGCGGCTGAAGCCGCAAGGAAGAGGAGTTGATTCGACTCGCGGTACGGCACGACTGAAGTCGTGCCCTGACGTCCCCACATGCTGTACAGCAACGCTGAGAATGCCCTAAGAAAATAAAGCCAGGCCGTTGGCGTATCCAACAAGCCTGGCTGGGGGGAATTCCGGAGGCGCCTACTTAGCCAGGGCCATTTTCTCTTTCCGGAGGTAGAACTGCTGGTCAAGCGCGTGAAGTTTTTCCATCACTCCCGTGTATTCCAGTTCCGACATCGGCAGCATGGCCGCGCCAAAGAAACCCTGCTCGCGGATGTCGAGCGTCTTGCGGGCCACCTTGTCGCGCACGTGGTTCCAGAAGGGATGCGCGAAGGCGTCGGCCGGCTCCGTCAGCTTGCCCTTGTGGACGCAAAAGGCGGCGCAACTGATCAGCGGCGGCCCGTCAAAATACGACGTGGGACAATTCAGGCTCACCGGCATCAGCGGGGCGTTGTGGCTGCCGCGCATGCATCCGGCTACGAAGTGTCCCACGCTGAACGGCGCCAGCACCTCGCCGGTCGCCGGGAAATTGGACTGCGTTCGCACCAGCATGACCGGGTCATCTTTTCCGGTGTAGGTGCCGGCAATGTTGTGGAGCCGGGTGGTGCTGACGGCCACGGCCTGGTCTCCGGTGGCTCGCGAATAAATGCCTTCGACGACGAAGCGCTGGTTGTCGCGCAGCAGCGTGGCAATGTCATAGAGATTCTCGGGCGCATTCAGCTCAATCACCCGGTCTCCCTCGACGTGCCCCACGTCCATGATGACAAAATGAAAGCCCTTGCTGATCTTCGGGCTGAGGATCAGGCCCGGGCAGTGCATGGGGTCGGTGAAGGCGAGATAGAGCGGCAAGTTGAACGCGCCGGGATCGGTCTTATCCGCGGCAAAGAAGAGAAACGGCTCATTGGGGCGTTCTTCAATCTCCATCTCCGCGACCGCCGGGCCTAGGCCGCGCACGTTGCCGCTGAAAGCGTCTTTCAACAAGTCCTGGCCTGCTCCGTACAGGCCTTGTTCCTTGGCGACGGCCGTCCCGGCCACGAAGGCGTTCCAGGCCATCTCATGGATGTCCGGGTCGCCTTCGCCCCGCGTGTGTGTCATCAGGATGGCGATGTCATCCCCTGTAGAACTGATGTACGAATCCAAGAGCAGCCGGCGTCCCTCGTTCGCAACGAACTCCTTGACCCGGTGCAAGAGCTGTTGCGAGGGCGCGATATGCCCTCCAATCGAGCCAACATCCGCTTTGATTACGCTAAGAGTAGTGCGCATGGTGAATGCCTCCGAAGGATCTATGATGGTGTAAACAAACTAGGACAGCACGTTCCGTACCACTGTGGGATCAGCCCGAAACCCCGCAAGAGTCCGAAATACTTGAAGAAACATGGGTTATCGGGACGCCAGTTCCCCGGAACTTGGGGGAATCGCCCATCGCTTGCGGGATTTAACCCATTGCGGGTAGGTGGTTGCAGGGAAAGCTTGGCCGTTGGCAAAGGAAGAAAAACCCTCCCGCCTTCCCTCCGGATTGGAGGGATAACGAGAGGATGGGAAACGGTTCGCCTCAGGGACTGACCGCAATCGTGACGAGGTTGCTCGTTTGGCCTTGGGCCGTGGTGATCTGGACCGGCACGGCCGGGTTCGCCGCCGTATTGGACGGGACGACGGCATTCACCTGATACAAGCCCACAAATCCAGGAGCGAGACCGGCGAACTGAATGGTGGCCTGCTGGCCTCCTATCAGCACGCGGGGAGGAGTGGTCAGCGTCGGAATCGTAGTCCCGCCCGCGCCCGCCGCCAAGCCGCTCGGCAAGACCGGTGACACGGGCCCCAAGCCCGAGGCAAAGATCACGACGACCTCTCCGGGACGGGCCGGATGTCCGAGAGGACTGCCGGCCGGAACTGTAAGCGTATTGTCCGAGCCGTTCAAGATCGCTCCCTGCTGTCTCCCCTCGAGATTGACGAAGAAAATGCCCGGCGCCGTGGGGCTCAGGCTGGCGGTCACCGTATTCCCCGCTGCGTTCGGCCCCGTGACGACAGTGATGTCGGCGGAAGCGCCGGTAATTTCAAACGGGATCATCGCATTGATCTGTGTCGGAGAGACAAAGAACAGCGGAGCGAATCGGTCGCCCACCTTGACGCTCACTCCGCCCATGCTGGTCGGCAGCGGTGTGGCCACGGCGAGTTCCGTTCCCTGCGGACCACGCCCCAGCGCCAGGTCGGTTCCGAAAATCGAGACGATCGCCCCGGGGGTAACGTTGCTGGTGAAGCCCGCCCCCTCGCGTACCGGGGGGGATATGCTGGGATTCACGGTAGCGACGAGGCCGCCGGGAAAGAACGAGGCCGAACCGGAATTACTGAGCGACAGGTTCGAGGGGCCGAGCGTTGCCGTAGCACTGAGGGTGACGGTCTGCTGGCGAATCGGCTGACCATTCGGCAAGGAAGCCCCGGTTGTCGCCCCACCCGTAATGCCGGCGCCGGTCTGGGTCAGATTTGTGTCGCTGGTCTGGTTGGGTCCCGTCACGAAGACTTGATACGACCTGCCCCGCGGCAAGAACAGCGGAGCCGCTCCGAACAGGAACGAGGTCCCCGTCGGTGTCTGGGTGCTGGTACCCAGTGCGTCAATGTTCAATATATCGGCAGGCCGGGCCGGCAAAGTCACGTCGGCGGAAGGGACAAAAGTTTGCCCGGCGATTACCGTGGCGAGGGCAGGGGTGGTCAATCCACCAAAGAATGTCGAGGCGAAGTTGGCCGACCCATCGGCGTAAAAGCCGGGAAAATTGCCCAGGCTGATCGGTCCGTCCAGGGGTTCCACCAAAATGCGATAGCTGCCCGGAGGGAGACCCTTGATCTCGTAACTCCCATCCGGCCCGCTCAATTGTGACGCAACCGGAACTCCTCCCGTGGTGCTGACCGCAATGACGTGCGCGGATTTCACCCGAGCCCCCGTGGAGCTGGAAATCAAACCCGCGATCGTGCCCCGGTCCGCCGCGAAGGTGGCCGCCGGGTAAAGCGACGCGGCGGTGACCGTATCATCCAATTGCAATATCCGGCTCGCAATGCCCGCCCCCGATTCGGAAAACGGGTTCATGATCGAACTGAAAACCCCCGTATGGTCCAGGCCCAACAGGTGCCCGACCTCGTGGATCGCCACCGAGACCAGGTCAATCGTGTTGTTTGCTCCGACGGGAGAAAAGGGCGTGTTGCCGGGCGGCCTCGGGTTGAACACGATGTCCACATCCAGAATTTGCCCCTCAAACTCCGCATTGATGACTCGGCTTCCGACCTGTGTGGGGCCGGGCGCTGTCGCCGAAACCACCAGAGCCACGCCCAGCACGCCGGGGGAAAACTGGAAAGCAGTATCTTGAAAGCTGATCAGGCTCGTACCGTCCACGGCTGCGTTGGTCTGCGAGGAAACGCCCGCATTGGTAAACACAATGGCGGCTCCGGGGATTTCCGTCCAGGCGCGAAACGAATCGTCTATCGCGCCGACGACGACCAGGCGTTGCAGCTCTCCCGTAAACCCGGGAACGCCGCCGGGGTTGACCACGTAGGGGATCGGCGTGTTGGGCCGCCATCGCTTCGCAAGCCCCAGGGGAGTCCGTTGGATCGCTCCCCCGTAGCCGGGAGCGGCAAGCAGCGCATACCAGATCAGAAGAACAACAGTTCGTCCGAGCCGCGCCTGCCCTGCCTGCCCTGAGCGAAGCCGAAGGGAGCGCACGGGAGCGGTGGTTCGGAGTCCGTTCAATCGCAGCAGTCGTTTCATCGCATCGCTCCTATTGGGTTGCTTCCGGACGGCGGGCTTTGGCCGCCGAGGAACGAATTTGATCGAAGAATTGCGGGAGGAGCCGGCTAGTCGGCGAAGCCACCGCGCTCGCCACGCGGGCCGATCCCAGGCGGGCCACGCGCTCCACCATCTTGAGTCCGGTCTGGGGATCGGCGCGCAACGGGAACACGCCTTGCTCGAAGCCCGTAACCTGGTGCTGTCCCTGCGGATCGGTCCAGACGAACAGAACCGCTTCCTGCCCCATCTCAAAAGCAGGGACCCCCGCCACGCTCATCTGGAGCCCGTCGAGCGCTCCACCCGGCTCGTAGAGTTCAAACACCGGCCCCAAGCGGCCCTTGAAGTATTCGACCGGCAGCACGGTGTAAACGGTATAAATCAAGGTCCGGCTGTGGTTCCACTCGACCCGGCTCGCGACAACCTTCCCATACACGACCGCGGACGATTCGCCCGTCAGGTCGTCGAGGTCCAGGCGCACCAGCGTCGTCGCCCCCGCCGAGAGTCTCCCAATCAATAACACCAATACCAGAGTCGCTATTTTCTTCATGATTTTTTTCCCCCGCAAAAAGCGTCTCGCAAAAAGACTGGTGCAAAAAAACCCGCGCACAGCGCCGCCCGGCGCCTCTTCCGACAAGCGCCTTACCTTACCACAGGAAACAACGGAGCCGCAATTGCTTTTTCCGAGAAGAAAGAAGGAGAGATGGGGAATAAAAAGGACTGGATGAACAGCGCGACAGCGAGGACGCGATCCCCGGAAACCAGTGAGATTCCAACAACCCGTCCTACGGAGCCCCGGCAGGCCGGTTGGCTGGTGGCGCCGCCGGAGGAGCTGTAGCGGGCCGGTTAGCTGCCGGCGGGGCGGCCGCGGGCGCAGCAGCCGGGGCCGGCGTGGCGCTGGCCGCCGGTTTGGCCGTGGCCTGGTTATACAGCTCGATGATCTTCGGCGTGATATCTATCGAAGCGTCCGCAAACAGAACGGGCGTCTGGGGCGAGGAAACGTCGAGGACCACGGAAAATTCATTCTTCTTCGCAAACTCGTCGAGCACTCCCATCATCTTGCGGCCGATCTCATTGATGGCGTCCTGCTCGGCTTGCTGGAACTCGGCCGTGGCGTCTTCATTGGAGCGGTTGAAGGCTTTGGTCTTGTCGTCCACCTGGCGCATCAGGCGCGTTCTCGCTTCGTCGCTGAGCGTTCGCTCCTGATTCCGCAACTGGGTCTGGAGGTCGGTGATATCCTTCTGCTGCTTTTCGAGATCGTTGCGCTTCGGCGCAAAGCGGGTCTGAAGCTGCCGGGCGGCTTCCTGGCCGTCATTGCTCTGGGCAATGGCAGCCTGGATGTTGATGATGGCCATCTTGGGAGCCTTGTCCTGCGCGAAACCCCTGCTCCCAAAGCCAAGAATGGATAGACCAACAATTGCCAGAAATACTTTTCTCATCCAGTCCGTCTCCTTCTCCAAGATCAGTTGACTCGACCGCGACGATTCGCCGTACTTCCGCTGATAATAATCGAGCCGCCGCTCGCGGTCAAGAACGGCCTTCGCTCGGATTCGCCCGTCGGCAGGCTTACTTCTCCAGCTTCTTGTCCATGGCCTTCAAGTACATGTCTTGGAGCTTGATTTTCATCTGCTGCACTTCGAGATCATCGGGCTTCAGCTCGATGGCCTTGTCAATAGACTTGAGCGCCTGGTCGAACTTGTTGGCGCGGCCGTAAGCGACCGCCATGTTGTAGAACACAGTGGACTCGTCGGGCTTGATCGCCAGCATGGCCTCGTATTTCTTCATGGCGCCGTCCAGATCGTTCTTTGCCAGCAACGCATCGGCCTGCGCCCCGATCGCAGTTAGACGAACCACCTGGACCGTTTCCTTATACTTCTCGGGGTTGAGCTCGGCGGCCTTCTGGATGGCAGCGGCTCCTTCCGTTTCTTTCCCTGCGGAGGCATAGGCAACCGCGAGAACATAGTAGGCTCCGGATTCTTCCGGCAGCAGCTCGATGGCTCTCTTTCCGCGCTCTTCCGCTTCGGTAAACTTCCTCTGCCGGGTCAGATTGAGGACTTCCTGCAAGAGCCCATTGGCGTAGCTCACGCTGGCGATCTTGTAGGTGCAAGTTTGCGTGCTGTTGCCGGAGAGTTGGATGGGAGCGGACTTGCCGATCACATAACCATCAATCGCACCCCGGACCTGGTACGAGCCGTCATCCAATCCTTTGAACTCGGCCACTCCCTGGTCGTTGGTCTTGCGTTTGGTTTCTTTCCCGCCGCTGACCGGCACCAAGATGACTTCTTGCTTGGCAAGCGGCTTGCCGGTTTCGTCCACAATGGTGCAGTTCAGGTTATTCTTGGCGAACGCGGTCGAAGCAAACGTCGCAACCAGGCACACGGCTCCGGCCCATCCAAACAGTTTTTGCATTCTTTTTATAGACAACTTCCTTTCCTCCCTCTCGTAGAATCTCCCTAGCTTTCCCGGCCCGGCAGTTCTCGTCTGACCCGCTACAGCCGCGGGTTTGACCGCTCCCTCACGGCCCCGTCCCGACCGGGGTCGTGGATCGCGGCTCGGATTAACGACGTTCCACTCCGCCTGTGACGGTTCCGGCGGAAAGCAATTCGCGCGCGCGCTCGACGGCTTGCAGGGCGGCTTGAACCTGCGGGTCCGCCTTCACTGCAACTTCATCGCCTCGTGTGATCCCGAACACCAGGTTGAACAACTCCGTCTGGATGCGCGCTTTCAGAAACGGCAGGTGGGCTTGCCAGGAAGCAGGAATGATAACTCCGGATTCCTGAAGAAACCGTCGGAACTCCTCCACCACCGCGTCCCCAACCTCAAATCCCTCTCCGATCTTCCCGTGCCGCTCCAGATGCCGTTGCGCAAAATTAATAAAGGCAGTGCTTTCCTCCAGAAATTGCGCCCAGGGGTCCAGTCGCCACGACTCTGCTTTCTGGTCCGGCTCCACGCCCCCTTGCTCCGCCAGAGGCCGTCCTCGGCGGCTTGTGAACGCCCGAGCCTTCCCGCCTAGAATACCAGCCAACGCGGTTCCAGGCAAGGGGCGTTGTACCGAGCGTCCGGCGGAGGTCAGGTAACGGGCCGTGGTCAGCACCAAGGCCGTGCCCTCCCCCAGCGGCAGGACCGACTCCACCACTCCTTTCCCGAAGCTCGCTTCCCCGACCAGCCAGGCCCGATCATGCTCCTGCAAGGCGGCAGCAATGATTTCCGCCGCGCTCGCCGTTCTCCGGTCCAAAATCACAACCAGTGGGATGGCCGGAGCGACAGATCCATTCTCCACGCGGTAAGCCCGCTCGGGAACCGCCCGACCCTGCAAGCTTACTACAACCGTCCCCTTGGGAAGAAACAAACCCGCCGTGGCGACCGCCGCGTCCAGGCTTCCGCCCGGGTTGCCGCGCAGATCGAGAAGCAGCCCGCGGAGATTATCTCCAGCCCATTCTGCGAGAACCGCCTGCACTTCCTCGGGAGTGCTCTGCTCGATTCCGGCCACGTGCAGGTAGCCAATCCCGGGCGCCAGCAGGAATTTCTTGTCCACCGTGGCGCTGGGGACCTCGGTGGGATCCAGCTCCAACTCCTCCGGCACGACCTGCCCGCTGCGGACCACAGAAAGCCGCGCGCGGCCGGAGCGGGCCTGCTGCAGCACCTCGACCATTTCTTGCAAATCCATCGAAGCGACGCGATGCCCGTTGATCCGGAGGATGCGGTCCCCCGGCCCCAGACCCGCTCGCGCGAAGGGAGCGCCGGGGATCGCCTGGAGCACCATCACTTGGCCGGGCTGCACGCTCAGCACTGCCCCGAACCCTTGCTGTACGCCGCGCTGCTGCTGCTGGAACGCCTGAAACTGGTCGGCGTCCAGGAAAACCGAGAACGGATCGAGCGCGGCCAGCACTCCGCGAATGGCCCCATCAAAGATCGCCCGGTCCGGTTCCACCGGGTCCGCCAACTGTGTGGCCACCAGATGGTACACCCGTGTGATTTTCTCGAGGCTCCGACGAATCTCCTGATCTCGATCGCTCTCCGACGCAGAATCCTGAGCCGCCAGGGAGACGCCCGCCGCGAAGCAAATCATCGTTGCCAAAATCCAGGACCGCATGAATCGTATTCTACCCTGTTCTATCCCTTCCCCGGTTCGGTTCACTCGGTTCTTTCGGTTTTCTCGGAATCCCCGGTCCCTCGCCTTCTTGATTACCACTGCTTAGTCCCGGTATCTACAGGACTTATCCAAGGGCAAACCTCTCCCCTCATCGCTCCGACACCTACGTTCGAGGCCGATGGTCCCGGGAAGGTTGCCCGGCCCGAACCCTATCGGGCGATTTACAAACCCGACGGCCCGCAGGTAGAATGGCCGCTCGGTAATCTCGAATTTCGCTCGCGGCACAGATGCAGCCTAAAATTCCAGCCATCAACTTGAAGCTCCAATACGAAGCGATCCGCGAGGAAGCGGACGCTGCCATTCGCCGCGTGCTCGAACGGCAAGACTTTATCCTGGGGCCGGAGGTGAGCGCGCTGGAGCAGGCGGTGGCGCGACGCCACGACTGCGCTTACGGCATCGGCTGCGCGTCCGGCTCCGACGCTCTGCTGCTCTCCCTATTGGCTCTGGGCATCGGACCCGGCGACGCGGTGCTGGTTCCGGCCTTCAGTTTTTTTTCGACCGCCGGCTCCGTGGCCCGAACCGGTGCGCGGCCGGTGTTCGTGGACATTGATCCGCGCACGTTCAATCTTGCTCCTAGCGCCGTGGAAGCAATTCTGCGCGGGGGACAAATCCAGGGCGTGCCGAAAGCCATGATCCCCGTGCACCTCTACGGGCAATGCGCCGCCATGGATTCGCTTTCGGATTTGGCGGCGAAGCATGACTTAGAGGTAATCGAAGACGCGGCCCAGGCGATTGCGGCCCGCTACCGGGGTCGTGCTGCGGGCGCGATGGGCGTCTTTGGTTGTTTCAGTTTTTATCCCACGAAGAATCTCGGAGCGTGGGGCGACGGCGGAATGATCACCACCAACGATGCCGCGCTCGCGGAGCGCCTGCGGCTCCTGCGGAATCACGGTGCTGTGGATTCGGCAAGCCCTTCGACTCTCGCTCAGGGTGGTGAGCCACAGCCGAACCGCTCACCACGAGCAGATCGCTATCGCCACGCCTGTCTGGGATTCAACAGCCGCCTGGACACGTTGCAAGCGGCGATCCTGCTCGTGAAATTGAAGTATCTCGATGAGTGGACCGCGCAGCGGAACAAGAGAGCCGCTTTCTACCGCGCCGCCTTTCTCGATGCCGGACTGTCAGACCCCGCCGCGATCTATCCCAGCCGCGCCGCTCCGGTTGTCCTGCCGTACACGTCGCCGGAAGCCGATCACGTCTATCATCAGTTCACTCTGCGCGCCGAGCGGCGGGACGAACTGGCTTCGTATTTGTCAGAGCGCGGCATCGAGACCGCCATCTATTATCCTCTACCACTCCACCTGCAACCGGCGTTCGCTTCGGCATCCTCGTCTTTGGGAGGCCGCATGGGCGACTGCCCGGAAAGCGAACGCGCCGCCCAGGAAGTCCTCTCCATCCCCCTGTATCCGGAACTCACCGACGAGCAACAGGCCCGCGTAGTCGAGGAGATCAAGAAGGGAATAGGGAAGATAGGGAACAGGGATTAGGGAACAGGGAATAGAATCCGAGCCGCGACCCATTCGACTACGCTCAGGGCAGGCCGCAAGGGAGCGGTGGGTTTGAATCCGAGCCGCGACCCATTCGACTACGCTCAGGGCAGGCCGCAGAGGAACGGGCCGTGAATGAGGAATAGTGAGTAGAAGCCGTTGCATAACCTTTTTTGGGGCGTTGTCAGGGCACGGTTTTAACCGTGCCGACCGCGTTGTGAGAGATGATTTCTTCCTTACTGCCGTAGGCAAGAGCGGAGGCGCAGCCGGAGCGTGGATTGAACGTCGGCATAGAATACGTTAAGAGCCAGAACACTGGTTCTTGTCGCTACGCTGCCGCTGCGCGACGGCCTTCGGCAGAGTGGTATTAAAGATGATTGCCGTGCTCTTTCGGCATCCCGGCTTGCCGGGATGCCCTGACGAATTCTCGCTGCCTTGCGCCGCGATGAGCATCAGCGGCGTTATAATAAGCACCGCCATCGTGGGGGGTACCGTAATCAGAGCCGCGATGGAACATCCCGGCCAGCCGTGGATCGCGAGGGAGCGGTTGCGTAGCCGCCGCCCGCCATGGGGGTTTTACCCAGGTCGGCCTAAACAAGAGTTGGGGCAAGAAAGGAAGAACAACATGATAGAGAAATTCGTGAGCATGAAAAAGGAATTATCTGAACTAGCCTCAGTCTTGAACGCGTTCAAATCGGAAGCTGTTCAATTACGCATCCTCGAACTGCTTCTCGGAAGCAAATCCAAGGAGGAGATAGCTGGCCAAGAGGAAGGAGGAAAACCTACCCGGAGGGTTCGGGCGCGTCGCGCGCCGAAGACGAAGGGAGCAGATGGCGGTGCCCCAGGTAAACGGAAGAAAGCACCCGCCGGCAGCGGGGCCAACGCGACTTTGACTCAATTGCTTTCAGGCAACTTCTTCGACAAGCCGCGCACGATTAACAACATCATTGAGCATTGCAAGCACAAGCTCGCGCACACGTTCAAGGCAAACGAATTCTCAGGCAAATTGGGCCGCATGGTGCGCGATGACGAATTGACAAGAGAGAAGAACGCTGACAAGCAATATGAGTACAAAAAGCCCTAATCCAATTCTAGCCGCTGCACTTGCCAACGTCCCCAGCACATTTCGGTCGCGATTGATCCATACGTATCTCGATCTCAAAAAGAATTGCGCAGAGGCGCGATACGAACCGGCTGGGTTGGCAGCCGGAAAGTTTTGTGAGGTGGTCCTCAGGTTCTTGCAGGAGAAGGTGCATGGTAGCTTCACTCCGTTTGGCACAAAGATCAATAACTACGCCGATGAATGCAGAAAGTTGATAATGGCACCAAATACGGCAGGGAACGAGTCAGAGCGGGTCATGCTTCCTCGTGCTTTAGTGTTCCTCTACACAATGCGAAGCAAGCGCGGCATTGGTCATGTTGGTGGCGATGTAGATGCAAATGCAATCGACATTGCGGCGATGGCCAAGACTGCCGACTGGATTGTCTGCGAGCTCGTCAGAATCAACCACGGATTGTCACTTGAGGAAGCACAGGATATCGTCGACGGAATATCTGTGCGCCAACTCCCAGCAATTTGGGAGGTTGCTGGGAAGAAACGCGTGCTGAAAGATGGATTGAAGGCAAAAGATCAAGCGTTGCTGCTTCTCTACTCAAACCAGAACTCAGCCGTTCTCCTCGAAGACCTTTGCGAATGGGTTGAATATTGCAATCCCCGAATGTTCAAGAATGTAATCATCCGCGAATTGCACAAAAAACGCTTTCTGGAATTCGACAAAGACAGCGAATCGATCATTCTTTCTCCCAAAGGAGTGGAGTACGTTGAAAAGGAATTGATTTAGGCCCCAACCGTGGGTACCAGCCGACTCGCAAGGAGCGTTAGCGGCTGAACCCGGAGTCGTTAAGCACTCAAAGAGGAATTCTGAAGGCACGGCCGGATGGATTTCGTTTTTTTCATAATGCGCGTCCCTGTGTACGTTGCAGGATTAGCAATTTGTATCATTGCCCTGCCTTTTGATCTTATAGCCCTTTTAATTGAATACTTCGGTATACATGTCTTGATAACATTCTTTAGGGTTCTTGGTATTCCTTTCGTAATTGTGAACTCGGCTTACTTTGATAGAGACTCGTGGTCACGTTATCAAAGTAACTGGCAGAAGGCCTATGACAACATTCGACCAGATTGGGATCGGCCATTCCGCCGCTTCCCAGAACTCAATAAATGGCTAATTAAAGGTCCAGGGAATAACCACAATGTCTAAACCGTCCATCAACTCGTACTAGCAAAAGCCGCGCTTTTGCCAGCCGATAATGCCGGTTCGTTAGGCGCACCGCGTCCCCCACCACCCCGCTAGAGTCCTGGCAGCCCCGGACGGGGCGGTAGAGAATAGCCCACGGCCCTTCGACAGGCTCAGGACGGTCCATTCGACTCCGCTTAGTACGGTGAGCGACAGTCGAACCGTGAGCGAATTCGAACCGCGTGAGCCGTGGGAAGGCGATGGTCCATGATTCCTACCTCTCTG
>MEKR01000092.1 GCA_001767035.1 Acidobacteria bacterium RIFCSPLOWO2_02_FULL_61_28 | reverse complement strand
CTTCCCCCATTGTGTGGATGTACGGCGCCGGGCGAAATATGTTCGATGTTCGCCGGGTGGGCTTTCAAATGAATCCCACGGCGGGGACCAGTCTGTTCACCGTGCGCGATAGCGGCAACGTCGGCATCGGCACCTCCACACCGGGGGAAACGCTGGACGTGGTGGGAACGGTGAAGGCAAACGCATTTTCCGGTGATGGGTCCGGACTCGCCGGGATCGCCACGCTGGGAGCCAACAGCTTCACGGCGGCGCAGAGTGTCACTATCTCCAGTGGTTCGACTGCTATCAATGGTACGAACAATAGCACTGCGGACTTTACTGCCGGCATCTCCGGCAACGCCAATGGCGGTAGTGGGCAAATCTATGGCGTGCTGGGCAGCACCAATAGCGCCACCGGCATCAACGCCGGGGCAGGGATAGACGGCGCCGCCGGCGTGAGAGGGGTAGCTACCACCGGCGCGACAACCGGCGTGTTTGGCGAGAATAGTAGCACCACCAATAACGCTGCGGGCGTGCGCGGGAGGGCTACTGCCACCTCTGGCCAGACCATCGGAGTGGCGGGCATCACCAACAGCATCACCGACAGGGCCGTGGGCGTGCAAGGCAACGCCAACAACGCAGGGACCAGTGTAGGGCCTCCCACGGTTGGCGCGGGGATTGTTAATGGCGTGAGAGGTGTAACCAACAGCGTCACCGACGGCGCTGCGGGCGTGCAAGGCAACGCCAACAACGCAGGCCTTACCGCAAGTCCTGTCCAGGTTGGTCTTGGGAGGGTGGCTGGCGTGTCGGGCAGCACCAACAGCACCAGTGCCGGAGCTTCGGGCGTTACCGGCAGTGCCGTCAACGCAGGCACTAGCGTTGGTCCTCCCCAGGTTGGCCTTGGGGCGGTTTATGGCGTGTCGGGTTTCACGAATAGCAGCACCCCCGATGCTGCAGGCGTATTCGGCGGAGCCTTCAACGAGGGCAGCGGCACCTTTGTCGGTGATGGGCGGGTCTATGGCGTGCAGGGCGTTACCAACAGCATCCACAACAACGCTGCGGGCGTGCGAGGCAGCGCCATCGGCGCTACGGGAGAGACCTACGGCGTGAATGGTGAAACCGATAGCACCACTGATTTTGCTGCGGGCGTGCTCGGCGAAGCCAACGGAGGCACGGGATGGACCTTTGGCGTGCTGGGTGTAACCAGTAGCAGCAATGATTTATCTGCTGGCGTGGCTGGCATCAGCGCTGATAGTGGCAACAGCAACGGCGTTGTTGGAGTAGCCGTCAGCGCGACCAACACAGCCGGCGCCTTCGTGAACATCGCTGGTACTGGGAAAGTCATCAGTGGCCAGAAAGGTAGCGGATTCGACGTTAACGGGTTCCCAATCCTCCCTTTCACGGAGGTCTTTGCCGTTCAGACCACCGGCGATGTCATAACCAGGACAGGAGACTTTCAGGCGCTGGCCGCCGGGAAGGGCATTATCTTGAAAAGCCCCGGGGGGACGTGCGCGAAGATTACCATCGCGGATATTACCGGGGCGCTCGTCTCAACCGTTGTGGCGTGCCCGTAGCAGGGTTCCGCAGAACACGGAGAGGCCGAGGGTAACCACGGGATGTCTTTTTTGCCGTGGGCTGTTGCCTGTCCCGTTGCCGGAATTGACAAACCTACCTGCGACGTCACGGTTCGCGGCACGTTCTGGGTCACGCAGGGAATTACAGGAGGT
The DNA here is from genome assembly GCA_001767035.1 of Acidobacteria bacterium RIFCSPLOWO2_02_FULL_61_28. Lineage (GTDB taxonomy): Bacteria > Acidobacteriota > Terriglobia > 2-12-FULL-54-10 > 2-12-FULL-54-10 > 2-02-FULL-61-28. Next base: position 5,716 of record MEKR01000092.1, on the reverse strand, counting down.
GGAGCAACTAAGGACTCCGTCGAGGTCTGCGCCAAAGACGCTGGCGATGTCTACGCCTGGAGAACGATCTATTAGGAGAAGGGAAGTCAGAAGCCAGAAGTGGCCGACGGAGCTGGTAACCACGGCGAGGACCTTTTCTCGCCGTGGGCTTTGGTCGTTAGCCCCTTTACAAACCCACGGCAACCCGGCCACCCGGGATGCCGTGGCTACCTCTACCGCTCCACCGCCGCAGCTCCACGCCGGCCACGCCAATCCCACGCCTTGATCTTTCGGTTACCGGGGAGCTATGATAGAGGACAGGAGCGAGGTGTCTCATGGGCAATATTGGCTTTCCGGAACTGATTGTCATTTTTGTAGTGGCGCTGCTGGTCTTTGGACCGAGACGCTTGCCGGAATTGGGTCGCTCGCTCGGCCGCGGTCTGGCGGAGTTTCGCCGCGCCTCGAGTGACCTCAAGAATTCCATCGAGCGGGAGATCGAGGCGGCCGAGATTGAGTCGGCCAAGATCGTGCATCCCGTCGCCGAGCAGCCGAGCGCTCCCAGCAATCCCGTGCCCAACAGTCCTGCGCCCGGCAACCCCGCGTAAGGCCGCCAATCCTGATGCCTCTGAAGCCGTCCATGGTACCGCCTGGGGAACCGCCCGGCCCGACTGCGGGCGATTCACCCGACCCAACGCTGCCGAGCGATCCAACGGCGGCCGACGCGCCGCCGCAAGAAGACGCCCCCACCCCGTCGGCTTCCGAATTCGCCGTCGCGGAAGACTTCCCGGATTGGGTGGACCCCGACCACGCGGCGCCTCCCCCGTCGTTCATTCCGCCGCCGCCACCGTCTTCCAGTAATCTAGCGGAGGACGACGGCGACGAGCCATCCGACCTGCGGAAGATGTCGTTCCTCGATCACCTGGAGGAATTGCGCCGCCGCATCTTCAAATGCCTGATCGCCGTGGTCGTCGGCTTCCTGGCCTGCTGGACTTATGCCGATGAGATTTATGCGGGTCTGGCCCTCCCGCTCACCGGGATACTGCGCGAACTCAAGATGGACGACCATCTGGTCTACACCAACCCGGTGTCGCCGTTTAACCTGTACGTCCACATGGCCGTACTGGCCGGCGTCTTTGTCGCGTCCCCCTTCATCATGTACCAGGTCTGGGGCTTCATCTCGCCCGGACTCTATAAGCATGAGAGGCGCTACGCCATCCCGTTTATTTTTCTCTGTTCCGGGTTGTTCATCTCCGGCGGCGCCTTCGCGTACTTGATTGCCTTCCCCGCCGCGCTGCGGTTTCTGCTGACCTTCGGCGGGCAGTTCCGCCCCATGATTACCGTCAACGAGTATTTCAGCCTGGCTATGACCATCATCCTGGGAATGGCGCTGGTCTTTGAGCTGCCGGTCCTTCTTGTGTTCCTGACCTTTCTGCACCTGATCACGCCGCGATTCCTGCTGCGGAATTTTCGCTATGCGGTGCTGTTGATCTTTGTTCTGGCGGCGGCCATTACGCCCACGCCGGATATCCCCACCATGATGCTATTCGCGATGCCACTGATCGGCCTGTACCTGTTCGGCACGGGACTTTCCTATCTGGTCATTCGGGTGCGGTCGAAGCGGGAGGCTGCCTGATGGCGCGAGCGGCGGCGGGAAAACCGAAGCTCCGCATGACGGGACTGGCGCTCGCCGCTCTGGCGGGGATCGTCCTGCTCCGCTGGGGCGCGCTCTCCCGCCAAAAGGATCCCGCCATCGGCCAGGCGGCTTTGGAACACGTGCGGGAACTGACTGCCTTCGGCCCACGGCCTCCCGATTCTCCGGCGCACCGCAACATGCAACGCACCATCGTCGGGAAAGCGGAAGCGGCCGGTTGGACCGTCGAGCAAGACCGCTTCACCGCCGATACGCCCGTCGGCCCGACGCCCATGAACAACATCGTGGCCAAGCGGAAGGGACGCAGCCCGCGCGTGATCGTCCTGGCGACGCACTACGACACGAAGCTCGTGCGCGAGTTCCGCTTCGTAGGCGCCAATGACGGCGGCTCCGGGACCGGCCTGCTGCTGGCGCTTGCTCCGGTCCTCGCCAAACGGAATTTCAACCACAGCCTCTGGCTGGTGTGGCTCGACGGCGAAGAAGCCTTCCGGGAATGGAGCGACACGGATTCTCTCTACGGTAGCCGCCATATGGCCGCGAAACTGAAAGCCGAGGGAACTGCGGCACAGATCGGCGCGTTGGTGCTGGTGGACATGATCGGCGACCGGGACCTCGATATCCGCCGCGAAACCAATTCCACGCCCTGGCTGACCGATCTCATCTGGCGGGTCGCCCGCCGCCTGGGCCACGACGACCATTTCGTGAACTCCTCGCACACCATCGCCGACGACCACCTCCCGTTCCTCGCCGCCGGAATCCCCTCCGTGGACCTGATTGACTTCAACTACGGCCCCAACCACCGCTACTGGCACACGGCTGAGGACACCCTGGACAAGGTGAGCGCGCAAAGCCTCCAGGTGATGAGCGACGTGTTGCTGGAAGTGGTGGCGGAACTGGACCGGCAATAGCCACGGTCCCACTTGGCGGGATGCCGTGGGCTTTTCTGCAACGAACCCGGAACGTGCCCACGGCATAAAGAACATGCCGTGGCTACCTCTACCTCTTATTGAATAACGATCCTCACTTCCGATCCGGCGATCCATGCTGCGGTTACCTGAATCGTGGCCGTTCCGCGCGCCGTCTCCGAAGGAACCCGGAAATTAACTTGGTATCCGTCCACCGCGCCGGGGTACCCGACAGCGGCCGTCACCTCGGCAGGTCTTCCGTTCACCAGGACTTCGACCGGCGAATTGACCGCAGCCAGCGGGCTAGCAGGGAACGGATTGCCAGGGTCAACACCCGGACGCGTGGGGCCAAGACCGGTGGCAAAGAGAGATAATATCTCCCCCGGCGCGGCTGGCCTGGACGCGCTGACCAGCGAGAAGTCGTTGGAGTGATCTACCGCCGGGCCGCCCGGAGCATTCACGATTTCGGGCCGCGACAGAGGGATCAATTGCACAACGAACCGAACCCTCCCGCCTCCAATGCGCCGCCGGTTCGCGGGGTCCTCTGCCATCGAGGCCTGACGGGCGGTAACAGTCTGCGGAGTCACCGCCTGGCCCATCTGCCCTCGCGCTCCGAGGAATGCTCCAGTGCCACCCACGACAGCAAAGTTGCCTCGCGATACCGGCAGAGGTGCTCCCGGCGGGGCCGAGCCACCCCCCAGGCCGGAAAACATAATGCTCCCGATCTGGGTGCCATCGAGCTTCAGAATTTCAAAGGTCCGGTATATGATCGAAGCCCGCTCGGTGTCAGCAATTGCATGCCCCCCAGGATGGGGATCTATCCTCAGGACAGCGTCACGTGCGTTAGCGACATCTATTCCCTTCGCAGGCTGGCCGTTTACGGCCACAATATCCCCCAAGGTTAGGAACTCCTTGAAGGTTATTCCCCCGAGTGTGGTAGTGACGTTCGGATCAGTTGCAAGTTTGGAAACATCGGCGACGTCGTTAAAGTACGTTACCACGTTTTCCAAGTCAATTTCGAGGATCGTGGGCGGCGGCGCTTGCCCCTGCCCCAGAGTGCAATACGCCGCCATCAACAGAACTGCCACTGCGAGCGTGCCTGCTTTTCGAATCATCGGCCTCTCCTTATTGATTTCTTACCCGCGCGCGGAGGGCCGCCCAACAGTTATCCCGCTCGATTCTGAACTGAGACTATAATCGTCCCCCGCCCACGAGCAAGTGGGCACACCATAACACGTCCCTCGCGACGGGGGGCGGGTTTTTATCGGCTGGAAACAAATGGCTTGGTAGTCGTGCTCACCCGGAGTGGGGGGAGTTATTGGGCTCTCCGCTCGCTGATCCAGTGCACCCAGGGGAATTCGCCTTGGACCGTGTTCCAAAGGCGTTCGTCGGCGGTCCAGCACTGGCAGCGATGCGACTCCGCCAGCGCCAGGTAATGGGCGTCGTACGCCGTGGGCAGGCCGAATCGCTCCGTCAGTTCCAGAGCACGGGGATGAATCGCGCCGATCTGCTGAAGCAGAGGCCCGCTCTCCAGGAAAAACCGCAACCGCTCCTTGCCCTGCTCGATGGTCAATTGGCGTCGCTGCATCCGCTTGGCGAGCGCATTGGTGACCTCGTAGAGAAAGAGCGCCGGCGCCAGAAGCCGTCGGCGGTGGCTTCGCCAGTCGCCCAAAAGAGCGCGCGCTTCCTCGCTATAGGGTTCCTCGACCACCCACTTGAGGGCGAGGCTCGCGTCTACGACGACTGCGTTCCCGCTCATAGCTGCGTGGTGCGCTGCTCGCGAGCTTCACGGATGAGGTCCGCGGAGTCCTCCGGTAACGGCGCTCGTTGTTCGGCCCGGAACTGCTCGGCCCGCCGCATCATGGTTGATGTAATGGTGCCGTCCGATGCCTTCACAACCGCCTCGGAAATGGGCATGGCTTGCTCCAGCACACGCGCGACATAGGCCGATACCGGCATGTCCTGCGCGGCGGCGGCCACTTTGATGCGTCGTTTCAGCGCGGAGCCGATATCCACGGTGAGCCGTAGTCGGGAAACCGTTTCGCGTGTTGCTCTTTTCGCCATATTGTATGGTTCCCATTTCTGACACCTTGGTGTCATGACACCTATCTTAAGGCACTTCCCTTCGTCAGTCAATCATGTCCGAGCGTGCCAAGCCCACTAACGTGTAATCCTTAACAGGCCAGCAAAGCTTCCAGGCGTGAATATTTTGCTATTTCTATTGGACTGTAATGCGCAACTCTGCCCCGGCGATCCAGGCCACTCGTAGCTGGACGGTGGCCGTCCCGCGCGCCGTATCCGAGGGAATGCGGAAATTGACCTGGTACCCGTCCACAGTATTAGGGTACCCGACGGCGGCCGTCACCTCGGCGGCTCTCCCGTTCACGAGGACTTCGACCGGCGAATTGACTGCGGCCAACGGACTGACCGGGAACGGCTTGCCGGGATCAACCCCGGGAAGCGTTGGGCCGAGGCCGGTGGCAAACGCCGACAAAATTTCCCCCACTGCGGCCGGCCGAGTTGCCGTGACGGGCGCGAAGTCGATCGAGTGAGTTACGGCTGGTCCGGCGGCTGTAACCACGATTTCCGGCCGGGCCATCGGGAGCACGTGGAGCACGTACCTGAACCGCCCTCCCCCGTGCCGGCGCCGGTTGGCCGGGTCCTCCGCCATGGAGGCTTGCCGAGAGCCAATTTGATCGGGACGCGTGCCCGTGAAAGCCTGGCCCCGCGCTCCGAGAAACGCCCCCGTGCCACCGACAATCGCCAAGTTGCCGCCCGAGGCAACCAGAGGCGCCCCAGGCGCCGGAGCGCCGCCCGTGAATTGGGAGACCATAATGCTCCCGATCGCGGTCCCGTCGCTCTTCAAGATTTCAAAGATGCGGTCCCCGATTTGGGTCCGCGTCACGTCGGCGATGGCGTTGCCCGGAGTGGCGGTCGGTGACAGGCCCAGCCGGAGTAACCGCTCCACCATGATCCCCTTGGCCGGCTGGCCATTGACGGTCACGATGTCCCCGAGATTGATGACCACCCCAAAGTTTCTGGGCGCGCTCGCGGGGGTGATGTCGGGATTCGCCGCCATCCTGGAAAGATCGGACACATCGCCGTTGTACTGGACCTGGTTGTCCGTATCAATTTCCAGGATCACGGGTGGCGGCGCTTGGCTCCACCCCTGACTGCAATA
>MEKR01000091.1:4551-5050 GCA_001767035.1 Acidobacteria bacterium RIFCSPLOWO2_02_FULL_61_28 | reverse complement strand
GATTCGCCGGTATGACGATGAATTTGGAGAGTTATCAATAAATTCATCATAGCAATGTAATTTAGTTATCACTTCCTCTGTGCCCTCCGTGTCTCCGTGTTTGATTTTAAAATTTAAGGCAAAGCAAAAACAAACAGGCCTTCCCTACGCCTGGTTGCCGGTTGCTCCTGCGGGCCGCCAGCGGCGCGGGCCGCCACCACGCCGACATATTGTTTGCCGTTAGCGCCCTGATAGGTCATCGGTATGGCCGTGACGTTATAATCCATCTTTTGCGACCAGAGCTCCTTGCCGCTGCGTGAGTCGAAGGCCCGGAAGCGGCCATCGCTGGTCGCGCCGATAAACACCAGACCGCCGGCCGTGACCATGGGACCGCCATAGCCGGGTGAACCGACCTGCTGTTTGCCGGCAGGGAGACTTTCATTCACGCCCAACGGCACTTGCCAGGCGATGTCGCCGGTAGCGGCGTTAACAGCAAACAATCTGGCCCAGGGTGGTTTAT
>MEKR01000091.1:2041-4501 GCA_001767035.1 Acidobacteria bacterium RIFCSPLOWO2_02_FULL_61_28 | reverse complement strand
CCGCCGCCCCGGGTATAAGGCACCTGCGCATAGGTCGTATCCGGACCATAACGCGGGTTCGGGATGGTCCAGCCCGGCGCGCTTTCATCCTTGGAATTGACGAAGATATAACCCAGTTTCGGATCGACGGCCGTGCCGCCCCAGTTGACTCCGCCCGACAGGGTTGGAAACAGCAGGGTCGGCGGTGTGCCTTCCGCCTTCAGATTGTAAGGCGTATAGGGGCCGGCGTTGTAGTATTGATGTTCATCCCACAGAGCGCGGCAGGCGGCCGCGTGTTCCGCCGTCGTGTCCGCGGCAGTAACGATGTCATTCGCGGTGAAACTGACCCGCGCCAGCGGCGGCGGCTTGACCGGGATGGGCTGGGTCGGTGAATACCACTCATCCGGTACGTCCCCCGCCGGCACCGGGACTTCCCTGACCTCGTAGATCGGTTCGCCCGTGAGCCGGTTCAGGATAAACATGAAACTGGACTTGCCGGTCTGCGCTAACACCGGAATGGTCTGGCCGTCTTTTTCCAAATCGAACAGGCTGGGCGCGGGCGGCAGGTTGTAATCCCAGAGATCATGATGGATGTTCTGGAAATACCATAAAACCTTGCCCGTTTCCGCATCCAGTGCCACCGTGGAATTGGCCGGTTCATTGTTACCGGGCCGATCGCCGCCATAGTAATTGGCCCCCGGCGTACTGACCGGCATATACACGATACCGTGTTCCGCATCGACGGTCAGGGCAAAGGCCCAGACATTGTTACCGGTTCGGTCCTTCCAGCCCTCCTTGCCCCAGGTCTCATGACCCGGTTCGCCGGGGCCTGGAATGGTGTTGTAGTCCCAGAGCTTCGCGCCAGTAACGGCACTATAGGCCCGGGAATCACCATCCTCACCGCGCGGGTCCGTCAATTGCGGACCGATATGCTGCTCGCCTGGACCGAAGAAATTAGCTCCGATAATAATAATGTTCTTATAAATTGTCGGTGCGCCGCTATAGGCGACTCCCAGGTTGATTTCACCATTTTGGCCGAAGCCGGCCGCGCGCTCGCCTGTTGCGGCATCCAGGGCGATCATTTTGCGGAGCGTGGTAAAAAAAATCCTCGGTGTGTGATCAGCATCGCCGGGCCACCAGGACACACCGCGGAAGGACGCAATACCTTCCGTCAGCTCATGTACCCAGATCTCCTTGCCGGTCTCCGGCTCCAGTGCCACGACGCGGTCGCCGGATGGCAGATACATGACACCGTTGACTGCGATCGGCGTGATCTGCTGGAACAATTCGAAGTGGCTGGGGCCGCTGATCGGTTTATGCCCGTCCCGGTTAAAGTAATACGACCAGGCCGGTACAAGTCCAGCGACGTTGTTGGTATTAATCTGATCCAGCGGCGAATAGCGCGTACCCGCGAGATCCCGGTTATACATCGGCCAGTCGGCGCCCGTGCCGCTGCCGCTGCCCTGGGCCGACACCATGCCACTGACGATGCTGAGTAAAACAACAAGTAACGGCGTTTTCGATGTCATCATAACTTTCTCGCTCAGGGCAACAGGATGGTCGAACCGATGGTTAGCGTGGATTCCGCCGCGGCATGGGCCTGCGCGGCCTCCCGCAGCGGAAAGCGCCGGCCGATATGGACACGCAGCCGGCCGGTTTTGATCAGCTCGAATAATTCCCCGACCGCCTGCTGAAATACTTCCGGCTGCCGGAGATAATGAAAAAACTGTGGCCGGGTCAGGAACAACGAGCCCTTCTGCATGAGGGTCAGGATGTTAACCGGCGGCACCGCACCGGTGGCATTCCCGTAGGAGATCATTAAACCGGTCGGTCGCAGACAATCCAGGGATTGCTCGAAGGTGTCCTTACCGAGCGAATCGTAGACCACGGGAACACCCTGGCCGTCCGTGAGTTTGCGCACGGTGGCAACAATGTCCTGCTGACTGCGGTCGATCACTTCAGTGCAGCCGTTTTGCCGGGCGCTGAGGATTTTGGCCGCAGAGCCCACCACGCCGATGACGCGGGCACCGATGTGATGCGCCCATTGGCAGAGGATGCTGCCGACCCCTCCGGCCGCCGCATACACCATGATGGTATCGCAACTTTTGACCGGATATGTTTTCCGCACCAGTGTCCAGGCCGTCAGCCCTTTCAACAGAGACGCGGCAGCGATATCGTCGCTGATCCCGTCCGGAATGGGGAGCAAGTGCCGGGCTTCGATCACCCGTCGCTCGCTGTAGGCGCCGGGAGTGCCCGGCGGCATGACGTACACGACCCGGTCACCCACTTTAAAGTCCTTGATATCAGCGGCCAGTTCTTCGATGGTTCCCGCCGCCTCGCCGCCCGGGATCAATGGCAATGACGCCGCATACAAACCCTTGCGGATATAGGTATCGACCATGTTAAAGCCGATCGCGGTATGCCGGAGCAGTACCTGACCGGAGCTTACAGCCGGGAGATCAACCGGTTCCCAGGTTAACT
>MEKR01000091.1:0-1954 GCA_001767035.1 Acidobacteria bacterium RIFCSPLOWO2_02_FULL_61_28 | reverse complement strand
ACTAGCAGTTAGCTACAAGCAACTAGCGACTAGTGGTATTGGTATGGTAAACGGGAGACGGCCGACAATGAACTACCCCGTGGCAAGACCACGGGGTATCAAAGCAGACTCAACTGACGGAGTTCTGCCTTTGGCTTGCCTTGACTCTTGACATACTCTTCGACTACTTGCCAATCCCCTCTCTCTCCTACCGTCGCAACGTAATAGCCATCTGTCCAAAATTCACCTCCCCACAATTCTCGTTTCATCTCCGGCACCCGCCTGAATATCTCTCGTGCCGTGATACTCTTAAATACCCGAACCACCTGTCCCGGCGCTATCTTCGGATGCGCCGTACACAGTAAATGTATATGATCCTTGTCACAGCCTATCCTTTCCATTTCAATATCATAACGCTCCGCAATCCCTTGCGCTGTTGCAACGATGATCCCGACAACTTCCTCACTCAATAACGCTTTCCGATATTTCACCGGAAAGACAATATGATAGTGGATCTGCCATGCACAATGACTCCCCTTTTGTACTTCATCTATTGCCATCCCTTCATGTTAATATAATGTGTCCCCGTGGCAAGACCACGGGGAATTACAAGTTCAATTGCAAGTCGTAACGACGACTGATAAGACAGTCGAAAATTTATAAGCCACAAGCAACAAGATTTCGATATTTTTTCATGTCCTCGACATTATCCAGATCCCATCTGTCCGGCAGTTCATAGCAAGCCAGCCGCAATCCCCGTATGCGATCCCGGGTAACGGGCAGTACGGTATTCATGCCCCAGTTGATGCCAGTAAAGACTTCCCGGTGCGCGGCTGCCATGCCGATCAGATAATATCCGCCATCACTGGCCGGACCCAGTACGACATCATAGCCGTCGGCAAGTTTGTCGCGCGCCGTCACCAGGTCTGCGTGTTGCAATTCCGGGCAATCACAACCGATCAGGAGCGCGGACCGAAAATTCCGCAGGCTTTCCGAAATGGCCCGATGCATGCGTTCGCCGATATCCCCTACGGACTGCAAGCGGAGTTCGACTTGATATTTATCCCGGCATTCCAAAAAGCAGGGGTGATCGATGGTCGGTGTACACCATAACTGGGTGTGCCACTGGGCATTACCGGTGACCGTATTCAGCGTGCGTTCGAGCAACTCCCGGTACAACCGGGCCGCGTCGTCCGCGTTCAGATCCGGCAGCAGGCGAGTCTTGACGGTGCCGGGCACCGGCGCCTTGCTGAAAACCACTACCACGCACTCGCCCTTATTCATAGTCTTTCGCCAGAATTGCCGGGTTGACCCCGACAGCAAACCGGAACCTGCGCAACCACATTCGCAACATCGTTTTAACGATACCATATCTTTCCCAGCGGCGGCTTGAAGAGATCACTGTGTCCCCGAGACAAACCGGTGCACGATATCGTTTCAACGTTTTTGAAAATGCAATATCTTCCATCAAGGGTATGTCTGGATATCCGCCCGCATGGTTGAACAACGTTCCAAGGACAAACAGGGTCTGGTCACCGGAGATGATCCCGGTCCAGCGGGAACGGAGGTTGATGAAAAAACCGATCAGTCTAAGTAACGGATGAGCACCGGAAAGGCGCACGGAAAAGCATCCCCATGCATTATCGCCCTCGATCCTGTTCAGTGCTTTTTCGAGATCGAAGGGGATCAGTGTGTCCGCATGCAGGAAAACAACGATATCGCCCGTGGCTGCCGCGGCACCGGCATTCATCTGCCGGGCACGGCCTCTGGCGCTATTGATCAGTTTGTCGCAGCCAGGTGCCGCTACGGCAGGGGTCGCATCGGCACTGCCCCCATCCACAACAATAACTTCATGACCGCGCCGGCGTAATTCCTGGAGAGAACCGAGGCATGCCCCAATGCCTTCCGCCTCATTCAACGTTGGGATGATGATGGATATTTTCATTGACTAAATATAAACAAATGTTGGTGGCTT
>MEKR01000090.1 GCA_001767035.1 Acidobacteria bacterium RIFCSPLOWO2_02_FULL_61_28 | reverse complement strand
GGATTGGTCGTCCCGATGCCGAGGTTGCCGTTTGCCAACAAAGTCATTCTGTCCCCTGCATTATAGAAGCGTAGGGCAGTGCTTCCGGCAGGGACAAATGCCTCCCAGTCCGTCGCATTCGCCCCCGTCTTCTTCCACTGATACCCGGTTTGGACATCCGCACTTACAGAAGCGGTGATGCGATTAAACGTCGTCCCCGCAACTTCAAGACGATTATTTGGCGTCGGGGTCCCGATGCCCACCTTGCCGCTGACCTCAATCACAGCCGAGTCGGTAATCTTACAATTGCTAGCATCGGACCACTTGGTCAGTTTGTCTTGGGTTTTGCTACCATTGGGGTCCCATTCGACGGTATTGCACACCCCGCCCCCGATCGGGAAGACGGTCCCGGCGAGCGGCATCAACACCCGGCGGGCGAGGTTCGGGTCGGCGGCGAGGGCTTCCTCGAGCATCTGGCGAAACTGCTCCGGGGTGAGCGAGGGGTGATCGGGATTCGGAATTCGAGATTCGGGATTCCGGAGTTGCTGTCGGGGGATGGCTCGTACGAACTCTACCATGGATTGAAACAGCTTAGCGAAGGGGTTTCTCTTCAAAAGCCCACGGCACAGAAACCGTGCCGTGGCTACCGGTTCTTCTCTTCTCTTCTCTTCGTTCATGGGGGGTGCTCCTTGAAGGGGGATGGTCCAGCGCGCTGGCGCAATGCGAAACGACATCTCAATGTCGTTTCGGCTGGGGGAAGTTCTGGACTGCCACCAGTATCGTTCCCGCCTCCAAACCTGTCAATGGGCAAATGGGCCTACGGGTCCTACCGGCCTCGGTCGGAGAGAACCCTCTGAGCACCTTGTGGAGCAAGCTGGAAATAACTTCTTTTTGGCTTACAGGGTTCGCCTCACTTTGGTAGAGTATGAGCGGGCAACTGCTCATCGGAAGGCTTGCGCTGGAACTCGGACGGCGGGGGGCTATGATCCCGGAAAAAATCGGTCGTTACAAAATCTTGGGGGAGTTGGGCCGGGGCGCGATGGGGATTGTGTACCGCGCGTTCGACCCGAACATTGGCCGGGAAGTGGCCCTGAAAACGATTCATCTGGACCGCCAGGACCCGCAAATGGTCGAACGCTTCCGGCGCGAGGCGCAGACGGCCGGAACGCTTTCCCATCCCAACATCGTCACCATTTACGACGCGGATGAAGACAATGGCATCTTTTACATCGCGATGGAGCTGCTCCAGGGGGAAACCCTTCATCAAGTGATCGAGCAAGGTCCTCTGGCGGTGGAACAGGTCATCCCGATCGTGGAGCAGATCGGTAGCGCGCTCGACTACGCGCACGCCCGCACGATCGTCCATCGGGACATCAAGCCGGCCAACATCATGGTGTGGCAGGGGCACGTGAAAGTGATGGACTTCGGGCTGGCCAAAATCGCCTCCTCGCGCCTGACCAACACCGGCCTGGTTGCGGGCACGCCCGCCTACATGTCCCCGGAGCAAGCGAAGGGTCTGGCCGTGGACGGCCGGTCCGACATTTTTTCCGTGGGCACGATCATGTACCAGATGCTGACCGGCGTCATGCCCTTCCACGCTGAACACCTCACCGCCGTCATTTTCAAAGTTGTTACCGAAGAGCCGTTGCCCCCCACGACCGTCAATTCGATGCTTCACCCCGGACTGAATCGCGTGGTCATCAAAGCGATGGCCAAAGACCCGGCCCGGCGCTATCAGCGTTGCGAGGAATTGATTGCGGAGTTGAAAAACTACGCGGCCTTGGGGACCGAGAAGCCGGCGGCGGCAACGCCGCCCAAGCGCGCAGCAGAAGTAAAAGCTTCCCCGGTCGCTCCGGCGACGCCTCGCTGGAAGCGCGCCGTGGTGGCCGTCGCCGGCGGTGTGCTGCTCATGGCAGGGGTTGGGCTGTATTTGCAACTGCGCCCGGGGCCGGAGTCCCCGACAACGGTTCCGGCCGGGCAGCCCGTTGCGGCCCCCACTCCCGCGCCTCCGCCTGCAGCGCCCGCTTCGCCCCCATCGGCAGCGCCGCCCAATCCTGGAAACCCGGCCGGATCGCAACCCGTTCTGGCTCCTGCCTCGGGCGCGCCGGCGGCATCCCCGGCGGCCCAGCCGAGTCGCCCGGGCGCGGAGACAACGGCGGGGCAGCCGGCGCGTTCCTCGCCTTCCGCAGCGGCTCCCGGCCGGCAAGCACCGGCTGGCTCGCAGGCCGCCGGTGTGGAGGGGCGTGTGGTGGTTCACACTCAGCCGGAAGGAGCCAAAATCTTGGTGGATGGCGAGGAGACTCGCTATCGCACGCCGGTGAATTTCGGTCTCACTGTCGGCCGACATCGCATCACCGCCGAGCGGTCCGGTTACGAAACCCAGACGCAGGACATCGTCGTTCGCCAGGACCAGACCGTTCAAGTGCAACTCGATCTGAAACCGACCGGAGAACGACGCCGACTGCTGCCGTTCCGCCGCTGAGGACTGCACCGGCGAGAGGACTAGCGATCGCGGACGATGTTCAAGATTTTGAGCGCCGCCGTTTACGGGATTGACGCCTACCGGGTCGAGGTGGAGGTGGACCTCAATCCCGCGCGCAACGACACGTATTTCACAACCGTGGGTCTCCCCGACGCCGCCGTAAAAGAGAGCCGCGACCGCGTCCGCTCGGCGCTCCGCAACTGCGGCTACGCTTTCCCCGCGCAGAACGTTACGGTCAATCTCGCCCCGGCCGACATGAAGAAGGAAGGCTCGGGATTCGATCTGCCCATCGCTCTCGGCATTCTGGCCGGGATCGGGGAGCTGGAAGCGGAGCGGCTCTCCGAGTTTATTTTCATTGGGGAGCTATCGCTCGACGGCCTGCTGCGCCCGGTGCGGGGAACCCTTTCGATCGCCGTCAAGGCGCGGGAGCTCGGTATCCCGAACCTGGTTGTCCCGGCGGCCAACGGCAGGGAAGCGGCCACCGTGGAAGGGGTGAACGTATTCGCCTTGAAAACATTGACGGAGGCCGTGGAACTGCTCCGCGCGCCGATGCACTTCTCGCCGCTGCGGCTGGAGGCGCGGGAAGTGCTGGAGCAGGAATCGGGCGCGGGCTTCGATTTCCGGGACGTGCGCGGACAAGCCTCGGCCAAGCGCGCGCTCGAGGTCGCCGCGGCGGGCGGGCACAATATTCTCATGATCGGCCCGCCAGGCTCCGGCAAGACGATGCTGGCCAAGCGCCTGGCCACGATCCTGCCGTGCCTGAACTTTGAAGAAGCCATCCAGACCACCAAAGTGCATAGCGTGGCCGGGCTGCTCGACGCGGCGCACGGCCTCGTCACGGCGCGGCCGTTTCGCTCGCCTCACCACACCATCTCTGACGCCGGCTTGATCGGCGGCGGGATCATCCCCCGTCCCGGCGAGGTCAGCCTGGCCCACAACGGCGTCCTGTTCCTCGACGAGTTGCCGGAGTTCCCTCGCAACGTGCTGGAGGTGCTGCGCCAGCCGATGGAAGACGGGCGCGTGACCATCGCGCGCGCTTCCATGACGGTGTCGTTTCCGGCGACCTTCATGCTGTCGGCGGCGATGAATCCCTGCCCGTGCGGCTATTTCAACGACCCCGCGCACGACTGCACCTGCACGCCGCCGATGATCCAGCGGTATGTCGCCAAAATCTCCGGGCCGCTGCTCGACCGCATTGACATTCATATTGACGTGCCCGCGGTGAAATACCGCGAGCTGCGCTCGGGAGAGGCGGCGGAGAGTTCGGCGGAGATTCGGGCGCGGGTTGAGTGCGCGCGGCGCGCCCAGCACGAGCGCTTCGCCGGATTGAAGATTTTCTCGAACGCCCAGATGACCCCGCGGCTCATCCGCAAGCATTGCCGCCTCGACGCCGCCTGCGAGCAGTTGCTCGAAACCGCCATGAACCGCATGGGCCTGAGCGCCCGCGCCCACGACCGCATCCTGAAAGTCGCCCGCACCATCGCCGACCTCGATGGCGTCCCGGAGATCGCTCCGAAGCACATCGGCGAAGCCATCCAGTACCGCTCGCTCGACCGCACGTATTGGGCGTAGATGCTGATCCGGATCAATCCGCACACTCTGGAGCGCGCCGCAGAGCGTGGCGCCACCAAGGACGAAGTTGAGGACGTCATCAGGACAGGAACCCCAATTCCTGCGAAGCGGAACCGCCAAGCCAAGGAGAAGGTATTTGATTTTCGTCGCCAAAGGCAGAACGTCTACTATGACCAGAAGAAAGTGCAAGTAATCTATGTGTTGCAGGAAGCTGTTGCTATGACCGTAACGGTTTACGTATTCTACGGGAAGTGGGAGGGGTAAAGGCGATGAGGATTTATTACGACAAAGAGTCCGATCTTCTATACCTTCGCTTCGACGAGCGAAAACAGGAACTCATCAACCGACGTGTCTCCGAGGATGTGGTGCTGGACTTGGGCGCGGGCGATCGGATCGTCGGAATCGAGATTCTGGACGCCTCTCGCCGTTTGGACCTCGCACATTTGATGCCCGTGACCTACGAACTCGCAGGCCCAAGGTGAGCGCAATTCCGCACAGATCAGATGACTCCTTCCAGTACCGCTCGCTCGACCGCACGTATTGGGCGTAGAATAGGTAAGGACGGACCTGTGCGGACGCTATTTCTTGCTACGGTTTTGGGGATTGCAATACTGTTCCTCTTATGGCTCCTATCCCCTTACCACCCATCCGTTAAGGAACCACTGGCGTCCAATGCAGGTGCCAACATGTCTCTGTCCACAAACTATTTCTCGCCGGATTACTCGACCGCGCGCGCGCGATTTCTCCGAATGGCGGAAGCAGCCCGGGGCCGGTTGGAAAGTCTCGTGCTCGATGCCGGAGGCCCCACCGGTGAGGCCCTTACTATTGACATAGCATGGTTCGGATCGCTGCAACCGCACCGTGTCCTGTTGCACTCTTCGGGTCTTCACGGCGTAGAAGCTTTCGCGGGTTCCGCAATCCAACTGAAGTTCCTGGATTCTCTGCCAGAGATTCCCGACGATGCGGCCATAGTCCTTATTCACACTCTCAATCCTTACGGAATGGCATGGCTTCGGAGGGTGAATGAAGCCAACGTGGACCTGAATCGAAACTTCCTGGGACCAGGTGAAGATTACAGTCGAGCGCCCGATCTTTATGGAAAGTTGGACTCATTTCTGAATTCAACCAGCCTGCCTTCCTGGGATTATTTTCATCTTAAGACCGCCTGGTTTAGGGTTCGCTACGGTGGGGATAGGCTCCGAGAGGCTATCGCGGGCGGGCAATACGAATATCCCAGAGGTCTATTCTTTGGGGGAACGAAATTGCAGCAGGGACCGGAGAAATATCAGAACTTCATCGCCCAACGACTGGCTTCAGTGGAGCGAATCGTCGCCATTGATGTGCACACGGGCTTGGGAAAATATAGCGAGGACACGCTGCTTGTTGATGAGAAATATTACCAAGCTCATCGGGCCATCTTCGGCCCTCGTGTCGAGCCGCTGGATAGAGACCTAAGTTCGGCCTACCGCGTCCGGGGCGGCATCCACTCTATGTTTTATCGATTGTTTTCAGAGGTAGAGTTATTTTTCCTTTCCCAGGAATTCGGGACCTACAATCCAGTTTCTGTGCTCTATGCGTTGAGAGAAGAAAACCGCTGGCATCACTACGGTGACGGTAGCGTTGACCATCCGACAAAACATAGGCTTAAAGATGCGTTCGCACCCAATGACGACTCTTGGCGGCAGAGAGTGCTCGTCCGTGGCAGGGAACTTCTGAAACAGGCGGTGGAGGTAGCGTTCACTGCTTCAAACCAACCCTAACCGCAGCAAGCACTTCGCAGGGGACCCATGCCCCCTGCTGCATTTTGAAAGTCGGCGCACCATCGCCGACCTCGACGGCGTCCCGGAGATCGTCCCCAAGCACATCGGCGAAGCCATCCAGTACCGCTCGCTCGACCGCACCTACTGGGCGTGAAATTTGCTATAGTTCCAACAGAGCCAATCTCGCTTCGAGATATGGAGGAGCATCCGCATGGGATTGACGGTGATGAAAGTAAAAGTCGGCAATCCGGCTAAGCCGAAAGTTTTAGTAGAGCTGGAATTCCTGGTGGACTCCGGGGCGATCTACTCGGTCGTGCCTTCGGCGGTGCTACGCAAACTCGGCGTCAAGCCCGTGGCGACTCAGGAATTCCGCTTGGCCGACGGCTCTGCGATCAAACGCCGGAAAGGGATAGCCCTCTTCCAGTATGAGGAAAGGATCGGCGGGGCGGATGTGATCTTCGGAGAGAAAG
>MEKR01000089.1 GCA_001767035.1 Acidobacteria bacterium RIFCSPLOWO2_02_FULL_61_28 | reverse complement strand
GCCGATGCGATCATGTCTTTGCTGGCTGGTTCTCGTTTGGAAGAAATCGGACTCGTAGATGGAAAACGGGCACGGCAACACTATGACACCTATCGAAAGTGCTATGCCCAACGCTTAGCTGCCAAACAGGCTGTCGATTCCGTCTGGCAATTACCCAGCCTGGAAGGCTGGCTACAGGAGGAGTATAAATTCAATGCAAACAGATCGGATCGGTGCGGACTCAAAGGCGAACGGAGAACAGGACGGGTCCATCTTGGTCAAGCGGCCATATCAAACACCTAGCCTGGTTTGCTTTGGTTCTGTCCAGGATTTGACGCAAGGCACGAGCATCAAGAGCGGAGATGCCGGGACGAATACAATGGTGTAGAGGCTTGGACTCGCATCGGCTCTATGGGATAGGGATCGAGTTTCCCGATGCGATCGGGAATGGCCTCCCGAGGTCGCGCGGGGCCGCCTTGTTGCGTGTCCTGGTGTCGTCCCGCGAACTTTGGAACAGTGGTGAAAATGGAATCCAGTGGTTCCACTCCTGGTACACGCGGGAAGGCTCCTGTTGGTTGTCCGCCGGCCAGCGGGACGACGGATGGTATCTCCTCCACTCCCAGGAAACGGACTTCGTAGTCGCCCCCGGAGGCGAGCAGATTTACTTCCACACTTCCGCCGGCCACCCGGTTGAGGTCAGCCGGCAGTTCCTCCTGAACCAGGTCATCCCCATGGTGATGAACCTCCGGGGTACCGAGGTTATCCACGCCAGCAGCGTTTTAACTTCTCAAGGAGCGATCGTCTTCGTGGGGAACGGCGGCTATGGCAAGTCCACGCTGGCCGCCTCCCTCATTCGGGAACAATCCCCCCTCCTCTCGGACGACGCGGTTCCGCTCGTGGTCCGCGGGCAGCAGGCTTGGACGAGCAGTGGGCCGCCAGAGATGGGGCTTTGGCCGCGCGCCCGGCGGCTTCTCAACCGGAATGACGATTCGCCAAACAAGCTCTTGGTTCCGCTCAGAGCCTGTGAACATCAAGAGGGCGAGTTTCCCCTGGCCCGGATTTATTTTCTCCAGCCCTCCGATCGAGTCCGGAACGTGGCAGTGAAGCCCGCGAGTGGGCCGGAAGCTTTCGCAGAACTGGTTCGAGCCTCGCATCGGCTGGATTTGACCGATCGCCGCATGTTAGAACGCCAAGTCAACACACTCCATCAAGTTGCTTCCCTGGTCAGCGCCCGAACGTTGGAGTACCCTGTGGGAGTTCCCGATCCTGACCCACTGCGCACCGCAGTTCTTTCCGATCTGACGTAACCTTCCTAAGGCGGGGAATGGCGGCACCCAAGAAAAGCGGGGCGTGTCATTGATTGTAGACGAACACCGACAATATTTGGAGGATCAGGCCCGGGTCTCCGCCTATCGCGAGGCCATCGGCGAAGTGGTGCGACCGGGCGGTGTCGTTCTGGACCTCGGTTCGGGGACAGGCATCCTGGGCCTGCTGGCCTGCCGGGCCGGAGCGGGGCGAGTCTATTCGATCGAAGAAGGCGGCATGATCGGGCTTGCCCGGGAGGTGAGCCGGGCCAATGGGTTCGAGGGCCGGATGGTGTTCGTCAAGGGCCATTCGACGCGGGTGGACTTGCCGGAAAAAGTGGATGTCGTGGTCTGCGACCAGATCGGGCGGTTCGGGTTCGAGGCCGGCATCCTCCAGGTCTTCGAGGACGCGCGCCGGCGTTTCCTGAAACCGGGCGGTTCCCTCATCCCCTCCCGGATTGAACTGGCCGTAGCCCCGGTGGAGTGTCCGGAGGTCTGGTCGCAAGTGGAATTCTGGAACAGTTGCCCGGCAGGATTCGACTTCCGGCCGGCGCGGCAATGGGCTGCCAACACCGGGTATCCGGTCGAGTTTGCTGCCGAACAGATCCTCGGAGATCCCGGAACTCTCACTTTCCTTAACCTCCCGGAGGCCACCGCGGCCCCGTTTCGGGGCGAAGCCTGCGTGGTGGCGAACAAACGCGGGACGCTGCATGGGATTGGCGGCTGGTTCACGGCGCAGCTCTCGCCTTCGGTCACGATGACCAATTCCCCGCTCTCGGCGGACCGCATCAAGCGGAGAAACGTTTTCTTTCCCATTGACCGTCCCGTGGAGCTGGCCCCGGGGGACTGCGTTCGCGCGCGCCTCCGGATTGTTCCCAGCGAGTTGATCGTAACGTGGAAGGTGGAAGTGCTGGAAGGCAGCCAAGGCCAGAACGGGGCTTCGCCGAAGGCGCGCTTCAGCCATTCGACATTGCGAGGGATGCTCCCGACCAAAGAGGATCTCGAACGGACCCAGCCGCAATTCGTCCCCAAGCTGTCGTCCTGGGGAAAAGCGCGCCGCTCGATCCTGGAACTCTGCGACGGGAACCGCCCCCTTTCCGAAATCGAGCAGGAAGTCTACCGCCGCCATGCAGACCTGTTCCGCTCGCCCGGTGAAGCGGCAGCCTTTGTCGCCAAGGTCATTAACCGCTATTCGCTGTAACTCAATCACGCCGATTTGATTGCCACTTTGGATTCTTCGCCGAAAAGGCGAAGCGCATCGGTTGCTTCCGACGGAGGGACGCGCGGTCACTCCCGGCTCTCCGCCGGTCTTACTTCCACCGCATCCGGACTCCGGCTGCGCTGGCGCGCCAGAGCCGCAGCAGTGCCCGCGATCCAGGAGAAAATGAACGCATTCGCGGGGATTTGCAGATTGAAGTCCGTGACGCTGTGCAGGAGGATTGCCGCCATCGCTCCCGCACATCCCGCCGCCAGGATTTTCTCTCGGGCCCGCTCCAGAACCAGAGTCCGCTGCGCCACCCGAATGACCAGCACCCATAAACTGCCAAAGAGCAACGCCGCTCCGGGAATGCCGATCTCGGCGGCGAACTCCAGGTAATCGCTGTGGGCGTGCTCGTACACTCCGGAGAACCGCGAAGTCTGGTAGTGCTGGTTCGCCCATCGGTAGGTGCCCAGGCCGGTCCCGGCTGCGGGATAATCCCGAACCAGCGCCACCGTGTCCTGCCAAACCGGGAGGCGGTCTTCTTCGAGAGGTCCAGGCCGGCCTAAATCCTCAAATCGCTCGATGACGGGGTTCAAACCGATCCACACCGAATAGGCAACGGGCACCGACAATATCAAAACCAGGACGAGGAGCACGGAGCGGCGTCGCGTCTGCAAGAATGCAATGGCGCCGACCACGAGCATTCCGACGACGCCGGCGGTGATCCCCATCCGGGAGCGCGAAAAAACCAGTCCGACCGAGAGCAGAGCAAACAGAACGAGGTTCAGCAGAAGGCGAGACGACAAAGGGGAAACAACCAAGTCAATCCACGGCGACCGGCGACGGCTTCCGGCTGCCCATCGGACAAACAGGATTTCCGCCAGAAGAAACGGCGCGACCATTTCCAGAAGGCCGGCGAAGTGGTTCCGGTTGACATACGTTCCGGTGGCCTCGAACGCCGGGATCCACCGGGCGTATCGGAAGACATACTGCCAGCCGGTGAGATATTGGATTCCGCCGAAAACCGCCTCCAGCACGCCGATGCTCACCAGCGTGCCCTTCAGCCCGAAGGCGATTCCCCGGGACCGATACACCTCAAACGCGAGCAAGAACACGAGGAGGTAGCAGACCAGCCGCAGCAGAGCCAGCTTCGTATCGTACGGACTGACGGAAAGAGCGAGCGTGTCCGCAAGGGAACCGAAGGGAGCCAGAAGGGCTTCGGCCAGACGGACTCGAGCCGGAGAAATGGCCGCTGCCCAGGAATGGGGCAACGGAATCAGTTGCGCGAGCGGGAGGAAGAGAAGCCCGCACAACACGCCTAGAATGGGGCGGGATACGGGGGGGAACCCCCGCCGCCAGAAGGTGAGGGTGGCTACAATCAACACGCCAGCTTGGGCGGGAGCAAACGCCAGCGTTTCCACGCCGCCCAGCGCCAACACGCTGGCCACCGCCCCCAACCCGAGTACGATCCCGACCAGCAACATTCAGGCAGACTTTTCCGATTGGACTTGGAAAAACTTTTCTTTGCACTCCCGCGAGCAGAAGTGAAGCTCTTCACCCCGGTACCGCGACCGTATGGAGAGTTCCGGGGAAACGTACATGCCGCATTGGGGGTCTTTCCTGAGCTCGCGCGGCACCATGCGGGGCTCGGACGGACCAGCGACTCCAGGCCCTGTTCCCGCCCGCAGAAAACGAACCCAGCCCGTCACCATCCGCCACACAAAGCGGACCAGCGACAAAACAAGCAGAATCGCCAGAAACCCGATCAGCACCCGGACCATTTTCTGTCCCTTCCCACGTGTTCCCAGCGCCTCGTCGCGAACGCCCGGTTGTGTTTCCAGCCTCAGGATGGTTCCGGTTGGCGGGCGCCTCCCGGAGTAAAAAAGAAAAGCCGCCGGCCCGTCCCGCAAAGCGGGACCAACCAGCGGCGCTTCCGGGAACCGGCGTCTGGGGCCGCTATCGTCTGCGCTGCTGCTGCTGTCCCGAAGATCCTCCCACCTGCGTGGTGACGGACCCGGAAATGGTTTCCAGCAGACTCTTGGCGGCAGCGGCATTGGGGCCGGTCGGCGCCAACTGGATGTACTTCTCGAGCGCTTCCTTGGTTCCCGGCGCGGGCACAATAGCGCCCGTGCTGGGATCTACGGAAGCCATTCCGGTCAGCGTAACACCCAACTGGAAATACGCATCCGCAAAGTTCGGGTCAGCTTCCGTGGCTTTCTTGAAAGCCTCGGTAGCCTCCTTAATGTGGTTGGTATTGATGAGCACCGCGCCCAGGTTGAAGAAGTAGCGGCCGCCGTTCGGCGGATCGAGCTCCGCCGCCTTCACCAACTCCGCCTGCGCCTCCTGGAGCTTCCCTGAATTGGCCAGCGCGAGGGCAAAGTTATTGTGATAGGAGGCGTCGTCGGCCTTCATGGTGAGAGCCTTTTGATAGGCCTCCATGGACTTCTCATACAATTGCTTCTTTTCGTCCCCCCGGGCCGCTGCGGCTTTCCCGCCGTAGGCCTCGCCGAGTTGCGCAAAGACCACGTGCTGCGTGGGGTCCACTTCGGCCGCCGCCGTCAAGTCGGTAATGGCCTGATCGTAGTTCTTGGCCTTCATCGCCTCCATGCCGGACTCAAACTTGCCGGTGAGTGCTTGGCGCTTCTTGATTTGCTCATCGCGCTCTTTGGCCGCCGCCTGGATTTGCGCCATTTGCTCTTCGCTCAGCTTCGGAGCGTTGGCTCCCCCCTGGACTTGTATTCCTTCCGCAGCGGCTTGGGCCCGCATGACTTCCTGCTGGAGGTCAATCTCTACGCTGGCCGGTTCGCTCATCCGGGTCTGGATGCCGCCGATCTTGAACTCCTGGCCGTTCTTCCGCTTGACGCTGACGCTGAAACGCCCCAGCGGCAGGCCGGCATGGAAAAACTTGCCGTTCCGGTCGGTCTTCACCTCGTAGTGCCCCCGGATGTCCTCGCGGTCAATGGAAACGACGGCGTTGGCAAACGGT
>MEKR01000088.1:31516-31807 GCA_001767035.1 Acidobacteria bacterium RIFCSPLOWO2_02_FULL_61_28 | reverse complement strand
GTCCTCGACGGCGCGCATGAACTCGTCGGTGACGCGGACGCTGTTGTTGGCGTTCTGGAAGAAGATCGAGCTGTAGGCCTCGCCGTCGAGCGACGGGTCGTAGCCGGCCTCGACCAGCGTCCAGGCCTTGCGCTCTTCCTTGGCCTTGCACTCGATGAACTCGACCACGTCGGGATGGTCAATGTTGAGGATCACCATCTTGGCGGCGCGCCGGGTCTTGCCACCCGACTTGATGACGCCCGCGAAGGCATCGTAGCCGCGCATGAAGCTGATCGGGCCGCTGGCCTTGCC
>MEKR01000088.1:0-31463 GCA_001767035.1 Acidobacteria bacterium RIFCSPLOWO2_02_FULL_61_28 | reverse complement strand
TCCCGGACCCCCACTTGAAGAGCATCCCTTCGGTCTTCGCCAGGGTCAGGATGGAGTCGAGCGAGTCCTGGACGGAATTGATGAAGCAGGCGGAGCACTGCGGGTTGCGATAGCCGGTGTCTTCGTTGACGACTCGCTGTTCGGCTTCGCTCCAGTGCCAGTTCCGGATGTGGGCGTCCGGTTCGCACCGTTCGACGCCGCAGTTGAACCAGACCGGGGAATTGAAGCTCCCCTTCTGCGTGAGCATCAGGTGAGCGAGGTCCGAGCGGAAGTTCTCGCCCTCCTCCGGCGCGGCGAAATAACCCTGCGCGATCCCCCAGTCGGCAATTGTGTCCACGACGCGGCTGACCAGTTCCCGCACGCTCGATTCGCGCTCCGGCGTCCCGAGCTTGCCGTGGAAATACTTGCTCGCCACGATGTTCGTCGCCGTCTGCGACCAGCCCTTGGGGACCTCGACGTTCCGCTGCTCGAAGATCGCCTGCCCCTTCTCGTTGGTGATGGCAGCCGTCCGCAGCTCCCACTCGACCTCGTCGTAGGGAGAGATTTTGGACTTGGTGAAATAGCGGGCGAACGAGATTCCCCTCCGCGTGCTGGCCGGAGTGCCGGCGGCGGTGGCGTTGGTTTTGGTCGTGGTCTCTCCCATGGAAGTTCCTTTCAAAGGGCCGGAATCCCTACTTTTATTGTAGCCAATCCGGGTTTACAAACAAGCGCTCGCTTGTGAAGCAGGAGCGAATTTATGCCAATATATGGGCGTTGTCAAGGGGAAAGCCACAATTAGTTGTATTTAGGAAGAAAAGTGGGTGAGAGCGGAGGAAACACCGCCTATTACTGATAGGTCTGCCCGCCAGGCTCCTGCCAGACAGCCCACCGTAGCCCGGCTCGGAAGCAGGCCGCCCTCCGGAATTTTGGCCCCCGGCCTGACAATGAGAAAATCAAGGGGATGAGCAAGTTGCCCGCCATCTTCCGTCCCGCTCCCGGCTCGGGGGCCGAGCGCGCCGAGCAACTGCGCCGGCAGTACCCGCGGTTTGTCTATGAGCGGTTCGCGCTTGACCGGTCAGCGGACACGCTCCGGGTGACGTTCCATTTTCGCATCGAGCCAGATATTGTGTTCGCCCCGGAGACGACCTTCTCCGGCGTGGACTGGCCCAGAGTGGATTCGCTCCCGCAGGGCGCGCTCGAAAACCTGCTGTTTCACCTCGGCTTGATTGAGACGCTCAGCTACTGGAAAGCCACTTGCTCGCCCGAGATTCGCGTCGAGGTCGGCCAGCTCGACCCGCAGCAGATTACCTGGTTCCTCGACCTGCTTCGCCACGGCATGGGCGAGTTCTTCTATGTCAATCAGATTGACTGGCGCGCTCCTGAGTTTGTGCGGGTGGTGGCCAGCGGTGATGCAAGAATGAAAAGCGAAGTGCAGGTCCTTCGCTTCGCTCAGGATGACAAAAAGGGAAATGCTGTGGGAGAAAATCGCCGCGATCTCGTGCTCACCAGCGGCGGCAAGGACTCGGTAGTAACCCTGGAGCTGCTGCGAGCGACGCTTTCGGCGACCGGGCGGCCGTTCGATTGCTTGCTCCTGAATCCCACCGAGGCCGCCCTTGCCGTCGCGGGCCGTGCCCTCCTACACCAAGGTTCCGGAGGGCGTGCCATACGCAGCTCGAAGAACGTAGGAGGGCCGATCATCGTGCGCCGAACGATTGATCCGCGCCTTCTCGAACTCAATGCCGCCGGCTATTTGAACGGCCACACGCCGTTCTCGGCGCTGCTGGCGGTTCTGGGCGTGACGGCGGCGGCAATCTATGGCTACAACCGGGTCATCGTGTCGAACGAGCGCAGTGCCGAGGAGGCCGGGGTCGAGTATTTGGGGGAGCAGATCAATCATCAGTACAGCAAGACACTGCGATTCGAGACGGCATTCCGCGAGTATTCCCGGAAATACCTGGCCCCACCCCGTTGGTGTCATCCTGATCCCGGCGTGCCGGGAGAAGGATCTGCACTCCTCGAAAACACGCAGGATGACAACGAAGGATTCGAGTATTTCAGCCTGCTGCGGTCGCTCTACGAGTTGCAAATCGCCCGGCTCTTCGCGCAGCACTCCGCGTACTTCCTGTTGTTTCGTAGCTGCAACCGGGGGATGAAGTCGAACGCCTGGTGCGGGCGCTGCTCGAAGTGTTTATTTGTCTATACGGCGCTCTATCCGTTCCTCGAGCGAGAGCAGATGCTCGCCATCTTTGGATCGGATTTATTTGCGTGGGAGGGCGCGGCGGAAGTCCTGCGGACGCTGCTCGGTCTCGATGCGCACAAGCCGTTCGAGTGCGTCGGCACACGAGACGAGACACTTGCGGCGATTTACCTCTGCGCAGAAAAGATTAAGGGGCAGGGAATCCCGCTTCCTGCGTCGCTGCGCGAGATCGAAGAAACGATCCTGGCAACCCGCCGCGATCTTCCCGAACTGGCCCGCAGCATCCTGACCGCCTGGAGCGATCAACACCACCTGCCGCTGGACCTGGCCGAATTGTTACGGCAAAAGATCATCCGCTGATGACGCAGATTGCGCAGAAGTGATAAGCAAAGCCCAAGGGCGCATGGCATCACGGTGGTAAAATCGGAGCAGGAGAAGGTGAAATGGGCAAGCGCAATCCAAGCGAACGGCGACTAAAGCCAATTGCGCAACGACCCCCTTCGGCGGCTACTCCGAACCCGTCCGGTTGGAAAAGATTTCGGCCACTCATTAAGGTGTTGGGTCTTGGGTCGATTGTAGCAGTGCTGGCTCTGTTTTATACCTACATGGCGGGCTTGCCTTCAATAGATTATTCCAAACTTGAATTGGCGCAACCGCTTTCACAAAATGGGCTGCTTTTGATTCGCGGTACGATAAGAAACTATGGCTCAACGACCGCTCGCAATTACCGCGTTCGAATCCTATTTATGCATGGCCCAGCCAATGAGAAGCGACCGAAGCCAGATTTTGATATGGAACTCGATGCCTACGGGCGGAGGCCCACGAAACCGGCAACTTATGATTTAGGACCTGGCCAAGAGACAAACTTTGAACCCAATAAGCCATATTATGTAGTGACCCCTGAGGCATACGATGAAATCATTAACGGTAAGAAGAACCTGTTTTTCTTCACAAGGATTGACTACCAGGACATCTTTTACTTCACCCATAGCAAAACTATTTGTCATTCCTACGCTCGGTTATTAACCGCTCCATTGGCCCTCGGCCGTTGTCCAGCCGACGAATAGCCTTAATCCAAAGGATTTTCACTTCACCCTCGACCTGCCGGAATTCCCGGCCTACCGTCACCAATTCCATCATCGTGATTGAACCGGGAATCACCGGTGCTAGCGGTAGGCTTCTTTCCGGTGGGCGATTTTCACAATCAGGACGGTCTGTTCGGGGTCCGCCACGGAATAAACGATGCGGTAGCGGCCTTGCCGAAGGCGGTATTGTTCCCTTCCGGATAATTTCTCGCAGCCCCTGGGTCGGGGATCATCGGCTAGCGCCCGAATCCTCGTGACAATCCGCAGTCGGTCCTTCCTGGGAATTGCCTCCAGCTCTTTCGCCGCCGAAGGCTTGATGAGGACGCTATAGGAGGCCACGTCTCTTCAAATCCTTCAGGACCTTCTCGAAGGGCAGATTCGGCTCGCGCGCTCGCGTCTCAAAAGCGGCCAAGTCTTCGGCATTTTCGGCGAGCGATTGCTGGACCGCGCTGTTGACAATTTCGGAAATCGTGCGATCCGTTTCGGCTGCCTTGAGACGGAGGGCTCGGTGGAGGTTCGCTTCCAGATAGATGGTGGTTCTCCTTTGCTGTGTCCTCATTTCGTCATCGTAACGTTAAAACGCCATAGCGTCAAATCCACAGGATTTTCACTTCGCCCTCGACCTGCCGGAATTCCCGGTCTCCCGTAACGAGTTCGGCCTTGCGCAATTTGGCCAGGGCAGCGGCGAAGCAATCGGCGTAGGACATCTTCTTGCTGGCTTTGAATACGGCGGCTTGGCGGGTGAGTTCCAGGTCGGCGGGAATGATCTCGATCGGCAAGCGCGAAATCAAATATGCGATCTCTTCTGCCCGCCCGCTCCCGAATGTTCGAAGGGTCGAATAGAAAACCTCTCCCCAGTTCACGGTGGACAAAAGCAAAAGGCGCCCTGACCTCTTGGCGGATAGGAAAACCTCGATCATGGTCTCCTCACCCGCCTCACCCTGGAAGTAAGCAAGAAGGCCGTACGCATCCAGGACGCGATCTGCTTCCCTCACAACTCGCGCTCCCTCTTCTTCTCTTCCATCAGGGCCTTTAGCAGGTTCCTCTTTCCCCACGTCCGCGCGATGCCCCGAAGGCTGCGTATATACTCGTCCGTCAGCGGTTGGAGGACAATTTCAGTGCCCCGCTCGAAGATGGACACGGGTGTCCCCTTTTTAATCCCATGCTTGCGCCGCAGCTTGACGGGGATAACAATTTGCCCTTTGGCTGTTACGACCGATTTATCCATAAACCCTCCGATGGATATACGCTGTTGCAATTATACTCCCAAAAGAAAAAATTATATACATATTGATTTAGTAGAACTTACCCGGTGTTTGCATTGCCTGCCGCGTGTCATTGTGTTTTCGATTCCGCTGTATTATTCTGTCAGGCCAGTGAAGGAAGTTAATCGGAACGGGGAGTAGTGACGATCCATCGGGGGCTGGGCGGGACCTCCAGGAAAGGATGGCAATCATGGCCACAGCCACGGCGACCGCGCGCAAGACCAACTTTAACAGTCTGCGAGAATTCCTGACGCTTCTCGAAGAGCGAAACCTCCTCCACCGGATTACGGTCCCGGTCGAAAAGGATGGGGAGGTGGGGGCAATTTGTCGGGAGAACTTTGACCACGAAGGGCCGGCCTTGCTCTTTGAGAAGGTGGGACAGTATCGGACGCCCTTGCTGGTGGGCATCCTGGCCACGCGCGAGCGTTACGCATTGGCGCTGGGGATGGAGCCGACGACGCAAGCGATTTCAAGCAAATGGCGGCAGGCTTATGCCCACCCGATCAAACCGCGCGTGGTCGCCCGCAGCGAGGCTCCCTGCAAGGAAGTGGTTCTCGATCGCGTGGACTTATATGGGGAGCCATTCCCGGTGCCGAAGTGGCATGAATTCGATGCCGGCCCGGAACTCGGCACGCTGCACGCCGTCGTCACCCAGGACCCGGAGACCGGCTGGATCAACGTCGGCAACTACCGCAACCAGATATTCACTTCGACGGAAATGGGTTGCTACGTGCTCGCCAATCCCCCCCGGCACATCCGCGCGCACTGGGAGAAATGGAAGGCGCGCGGAAAAGCGATGCCGGTGGCGATTGCGATCGGTCCGGAACCCTATTTGAATTTGACGAGCGTCTCCGCGATTCCGGCCCAGGTGGATGAGTATGACATCGCCGGAGGATTGAAGGGAAAGCCGGTCGAGGTCGTGAAGGCGGAACTCTCCGACCTGCTGGTTCCGGCGCAGGCCGAAATCGTCCTCGAAGGGGAGATGCCCATTGACAAGTTCTGGCCCACGGAAGGGCCGTTCGGGGAATTCCTCGGATTCATGGGCGGGACGGTGAAAGACAGTTTCTATGTTGAGATCAAGAAAGTCACCCACCGGCGCAATCCCATTTTCCACGGCACCTACGAGGGAAGGCCGCCGAATGAGAGCACGACGGTGCGCGTGATGGGCCGTTCCGCGGCCATCTTCGAACACCTGCGGCGCGCGGGCTTGATCGGCATCAAAGACGTCTGCGCCACGCCGGCCGGGTGCGCGGGCTTCCACGTGGTCGTTTCGATCAAGAAATCCTATCCCGGCCAGGTCCGGGACGTGATGGGGCACGTGTGGGGCCATCCCACGCTGTATTGCAAGCACGTCACGGTCGTGGACGAAGACATTGATCCTTGGAACCCGTTCCTGGTGGAATGGGCGACGAGCACGCGCGTGCAGGCTTGCCGCGACGTGGTGACGATTCCCGGCGGCAAGTCCATCTGGCTGGACGTCTCCCAGGTCCCTTCCCGCCGGGGGGAGTCTGATTTGATGGGGATTGACGCCACCAACCCGGTCTGGGAATACGCCCGGGAGGGGGAAACGTTTCCCCAGACGGCCGATCCCACGCCGGAGCAAATTGAGAAGGTGCGCCGCCGCTGGAAGGAATACGGCTTTCGTCCGTGAGGGCGTCGGAGGAAAGAAAACGCCACCATCCTGTAACACCAGGCGGCTGGGTCTGCAAATCCTGCGGGCGATTCCCGGCTTCAAATCGCTTGTTTCTAGAGACGGTTCAGATATAATGATACAAACTTGTATCCATAACAGAACGGTTATGGAAGAGGAGGAAACCTTGAAGCATTGGCGGGCACGAACCTATTTTCTGATCCTAGCGGCAATGGTGCTGGCTTTCTCGGCGGCCGGGAATGCGCAACAGCCGCCGGCACAGCAGTTGATGACCAAAGTGAAAATTGGCGATCCGGCGCCGGACTTTACGCTTCCCGATCACACCGGCAAGCAGGTCAAGCTCAGCGATTTTAAGGGCAAGAAGAACGTGGTGCTGGCCTTCTATGTGCTGGCATTCACCGCGGGCTGAACGCAGGAGTTAAAAGGATATCAGGCTGATATCGCTAACTTCACTCAGAATGACACGCAAATCCTGGGAATCAGCGTGGACGCTGCTCCCAGCAATCGGCGTTTCGCCGAAGACCTCGGCTTGACGTTCCCCCTGCTCAGCGATTTCCGAAAGATCGTGAGCACGCAATACGGAATCCTGAACGAGGAACGGGGCATCGCCATGCGCACGACGTACATCCTGGATAAGCAGGGAGTGGTGCGCTGGATTCAGCAAGGCAGTGACGCGATTGACCCGAGCGGCGCCAAGCTGGAGTGCGCCCGTCTCCCCAAGGGGTAGGCGCATCCTCCGGCAGCCTCCCAGGTTGGCATCAAATCAACCGGTGAGGAGTTTGTCCCGACCTGGCCCGCTGGATGTTTTCGTCAGGGCATGGCTTTAGCCATGCCGAAAAGACGCCCTTCCGGAGCGGGCTTTAGCCCCTGAGGGTTGTCCCTCAGGCGTTCGACTTCGCTCACGGCACTGAGCCTGTCGAAGGGCGGCTGAAGCCGCAAGGAAGAGGAGTTATCTTTGCACGCTTTACGGCACGACGAAAGTCGTGCCCTGACGTCTCCACATCCTCATCCATCAATAGTGAAAACGCACTAGCTGAAGAGGTCTTTGACCTTTTCGGTGAATTTCTTCTCGGTGGGCTGGTTTTCTGTCGTGTCGAGCGCCGCTAGTTCTTCCAAGAGACGGCGCTGTTCCTTGCGGAGACGGGCTGGGGTGACCACCTTGGCGAATACGTACAGGTCGCCTCGGCCGTGCCCCTCCAGCTTGGATATTCCTTTCCCGCGAATCCGAAAGCGGGTTCCCGTTTGAGTCCCTTCGGGGATGTGCAGCGTTTCCTTTCCATCGAGTGTCGGAACCTCAATCTGCGCGCCGAGCGCGGCTTGCGGGAAGCTGATCGGGATGGTGCAGAGCAAGTCGCTTCCCTCCCGGTCGAAGAAGGGGTGTTCCTGCACGCGGATGAAAACGTAGAGGTCCCCCTGTGGCCCTCCGTGGATGCCGGCTTCCCCTTCGCCGGCGATGCGGAGACGGCTGTCGGTATCCACTCCGGCTGGAATCGGAACCGAGAGGGTTTTCTCGGCCCGCACACGTCCTTCGCCGCGGCAGCTCTGGCACGGATCGGCGAGCACCTGTCCGCTCCCGGAGCAGGCCGGGCAGGTGCGGCTGATGGTGAGGAATCCTTGCTGGCTCCGGAGCGCTCCCCGTCCGCCACAACTGCGGCAGGGAATCGGATGCGTGCCGGGCTTGGCGCCGCTGCCGCCGCAGGTGGAGCAAGCTTCCGTCCGGGGAATCTTGATGCGAGTCTTGGTGCCGAAGGCCGCGTCTTCAAAACTGAGCGTCAGATCGTAACGCAGGTCCGCGCCGCGGTGGGCCCGGGTCCGCCGCCGCTGCCCGCCCTGACTGAAGACCTCTCCGAATCCAAAGAAGTCCCCCAACACATCGCTGAATTCGGAGAAGATCGTGGGATCAAATCCGCCGAAGCCGGCGGGTCCGCCGAGGCCGGCATGACCGTAACGGTCATACTGAGCCTTCTTCTGGGCGTCGCTCAAGACGCCATAGGCTTCCGCGGCTTCCTTGAACTTATCTTCGGATACCTTCTTGTGATCCGGGTTTCGGTCCGGGTGCCACTGGAGCGCCAGCCGGCGGTAGGCCTTCTTGATCTCCTCCGGGTTCGCGTCCCGTGTGACACCCAGGACTTCGTAGTAATCGCGCTTGTCGTTCAAACCGTTACTCCGGGTCGCCATCGGGAGGGGATGGATTGGTTTCGGCGGCGGGCCGCTGGGCGACTTTTACCCGCGCGGGGCGCAACAGCCGGTTCTTGAAGATGTAACCGCGCTGGAGTTCTTCAATAATCTCCTGATCCTCGTGCTGGTCGGTCTCGACCAGGGTGACGGCTTCGTGCATGTAGGGATTAAACTGCAGGCCCTTGCTCTCGATCCCTTCCAGCCCCAGCCGTTGCAACGCGCTGCGCAACTGCTGGTAAATCAGTTCCACGCCTTTGCGGTAATCTTCCCCGCCCCCATTGCTTAGCAGGGCCAACTCGAACCCATCCAGGACCGGGATCAGAGCCTGCATGGTCTGGAAGAGGCTGAATTGCTGGAACTCTTCTTTTTCGCGGGCGAGCCGCTTGCGGACATTCTCCAACTCTGCCTGCTTGCGCAGGAGCTGTTCGGTGAGTTGTTGTTTTTCCCCTTGCAGCTTTCGGATGGCATCGGCCACGCCTTCTTCGGAAGGTTGCGGGGGGGTGAAATCTTCCCCCGGCGCGAGCTCCTCGGATGGGGGCGCGGCCGGTTTTTCGGGAGCGTTCTTTTCCGGTTCGAGGGCCATAGTTCAGTTCAACTCTTGTTCCTGGAAAAACCGGCTGACGTAGCCCACGCTGCGGATCACGCGATCATACGGCATGCGTGCCGGCCCCACAATCGCCAGCCGGCCCGCGAGTCTTCCCTTCCAGGAAAAGGTGGCTCCGATCAGGGCGAAATTCTTCAACAGGGAAGGCTTGCCCGGCAGTCCGACAACGACCTGCAACGGATCGCCCGGAACGCGAATACACTCGGTCAGGAGGCGGATGACGTTTTCCTTTCCTTCCAAGGCTTTCAAAAGCTCCTGGATTCGTGCCGGCTCCGCCATCTCCGGCTGGACCACCAGGTTCGAGGCCCCCTCGACGAACACTTCTGCCGAAGAAGGCTCTTCGAGCATCCCTTGCTCGGAGAGTTGGCGCAAGGCCCGCAAGACGCTGTCGTAGGCTTCTCGATCCCGGCTCCACTGCGTGACCAGCTCCGCTCGGATCTTCTCCAATTCCCACCCCCGGAAATGCTCGTTCAAATAGCGCGCCGCAGCGTCGAGTTCCGGTTGGGAAATCTCACGTTCAAGCTGGACGATCTGGTCGCTGACCCGGGAGAGCGTGGACACCAGGACCACCATGATGCGTCGCTCCGCGAGCCGCACGAAATGGATGTGTTCGAGGATGGTCTTTGCCATCGGCTCCCGGACGACAATGCCCAAGTTGTGGGAAATCAAAGACAGCACGTGGGAAATCCTCTCCAGCAGGACCTCCTCGGGCATCTCGAACACCCCTTCCAAACCCGAGCGGATCAGATGTTCCTCCGCTTTGTGGGGAGGATGAGTGGCGTCACACTGGCTGGCGTAGAAACGATATGCCTTTTCCGTCGGAAGGCGGCCGGCGGAAGTATGCGGCTGTTCCAGGTAGCCTTCTTCCTCCAGCTCCATCATGATGTTTCGGATGCTGGCCGGGCTTAACCCTTCCTTACTCTGACGGGAAACCGTGCGCGACCCTACCGGCTCACCCGTCAGGATGTGCGTACGGATAACCGCCATTAGCGTGCCGCGCGAGCGGCCTTCCAAGACTTTGGATGGCATCCCAGAACTTCCTTCAAATTAAGGACTTAGCCTCGATGTAGCTTCTGCCCTCCTGATCGTATCTTACCGGGGCAAGGGAACCCTGTCAAGCCTCCGACGTTTTTGGTTTTCGTGAGGAGGCCTGGAAAGAGCAGCAAGACCGCGCTTCATTCCGGAACCAATTCAAACGAACCCCATCGAATGCTCGCGGCATCCGGGGGAAGGTCTACGTAATACAAGTTGGAGAAGCTTTGCAGCGGAAGGACCTGTTGGAGGGAAGCCGCCGTGTTTGCCCCCATCACCCAGATCAGCCGCCCGCCTTTGGGGACGGGCACACGGAAGGGTGGCGTGCCGGTCTGCCGCGCCAAGACTCGGTTCGCGGACCACAGCCACGCTTGCGGATCGGAAATACCGGGGTCCCCTTTTTCATCGAGAACGTAGATTCTCTGGGCGGGATGGTAGTACGCAATCTTGCGCCAGACCGGCGTACCATCCCTGGCCCACAACACCAATACCGGTCTCTCAGTCCCTTTTCGTAGGCTCTCGATTTCTTTCAGGCCGAGATCGGTCATCTGTTCAATCCAGCGCACCCGGGCATAGGAACTTTCGTACAGCCCGATCGAAACCGCGTCCGAAACGGAGGTCAATCCACGAAATTCGGCGGAGGGATCCCGTTGCGGGACCGCAAACTGTCCGAAGAACAGCACCATATTGCCTACGAGGGCAAGCCAGATCAGATACCCCCTTTCTTTGAGCTCGGGGAGCCAACCGCGGCTGAGGATGCGCTCGGCTGTTACCACGCAGAATCCCCCTACCAGGCACAGTGCCGGAATCGTGGAGAGAGCATGATCGGGATCGCCGATGTGAATGGCGAAGTGGAAAAAGAAAGCGGGCAGAAACCAAATTGCCAGGAAGGTGATGCCACGGGTCCACTCCGGCCACGAGTGACGGTCTTTCCAGCCGAAGGGAAGTGTCCATATCCAGGGAATCGTACCCAGGCCGGTCCAGATGAGGGCGCGCCCTGCGGTCCGCCGCCAGGAAGCAGCGGCATCCACCAGCACGGAAGTGTCCTGCGTTTGGGCAAACAGATAACCGGAAAACGTGGGGATCAATTCTCCGGTTCCCCCGGCACCCGCCAAGACAGAAATCCACACCGCGGTGGAGAGGCCCAACAGAAATACTCCTCGGAACAGCAGGGCCGGCTTGCGACATTGCCAGGCGGTCCACGCCCACAGGGGCAAGAGAAAGGCCGACAATTCCGGCCGAAATCCTGCGCCCAATCCCAGGACCAACGATGCCAGCTCAAAGTATCGTTCTTCCCCGTGGGCAGCGCGCCAGCAGCAGTAGGCCATCAATGCGGAGATCAGAGCCAGGTGAGGCCGGAGCGGGGACGTGAGGCTGGAATACCAGAACGGCGGATTCACAAACAGCAAGGCCGCGGCGGTCAAGCCCACCCAGGGGGAAAACATCCGTCTTCCCAGAAGGTACAGCATCCCGACCGCCAGTCCGCAAATGACCAGTTCCAGCACCGCGAAGGTTTGTTCCGGGGTCCCGAGCAAAAAATAAACCAGGCGCGCTTCCTGGACAAAGAGCGGGTAGCCGGGAGGCTGGGGCTGATTGCGCGTGGGATCGAAGTCCTCGAGAGCTAACGCGAGATTCACCGAGTCAAACGAAAACAGATGGGAAGGCTGGAGCGGGAGCCGGGTCACCACGACCAACAGAATCGAGATGCCGAACAGCATCAAGACCCGTCCCGCCGGGGAAAATCGCAGCGCCGCGCTCTGCTGTCCTTCCCGATCTATTGTGACTTCAGGGAGCAAGACTCGGCCTCCGCGAGCGGCGAGACGTATGGTTGGGAAAACCCGATGAGAACAAAGCTCATTCTACCGGAAGATTTTTTGCCGCGCCACTGGCGAATTCTTGCCCCGAGAATAAGATTGCGGCAAATGCGACTAAAGTCACTGCATCGAGCGCGGCGGGAAGTTACTCTGAAAATCGGCAACAGAGTTGCCGCTTACAAACAGGAAGGAGAAAGAAGATGAGTATTCAATACGAAACGCCTGTCGGAGAAGTCGCTTCCACCTTGCCCGCCTCGGTCCGGGTCCTGGAGCGGTACGGAATTGATTACTGCTGCGGAGGGAGCAAGCCGCTGGGCGCCGCCTGCCAAGAGAAAGGGGTTCCCCTGGATCAGTTTCTGGCCGACGTGGAAACGGCGAAGCAATCCGCCGGGGCCTCCCGCGCGCGCGACTGGAATGCGGTGAGCGCGTCGGAGTTGATCGCCCACATTTTGGAGAAGCACCATGCGTACCTGCGGAACGAATTTCCCCGGCTCACGCAATTACTGGAGAAAGTTGTGACGGCGCACGGCGCGACGCACGGCGAATCCCTGCTTCCGCTCCGCGACGTATACGCGGGGCTGCGTGGAGAACTCGAACAGCATATGTGGAAAGAGGAGAACATCCTGTTTCCCTTGATCCAGCAGATCGAGCGCGCCAAAGTTACCGGCGGAGCGGGACAGTTCCGCGGAATGCCCGTGAACAACCCCATCCGCGTCATGGAACTCGAGCACGAATCGGCCGGGAACGCGCTTCGCGAGATGCGGCGCTTGACCGAAGGGTATACGGTTCCTGCCGGCGGGTGCGCGACCTACCGCGCTTTGTTTGAAGGATTCCAGACGCTCGAAGCCGACCTCCACGAGCACATTCACCTGGAGAACAACAACCTGTTCCCCAAAGCGGTCGCGCTCGAAGAGTCGCTCTGAGGCAGTGGAGCGGGCGTCCGGCCCGCCGGAATTTTCCACTCGCGGCGATCCCTTTGTCCGGCGGCGGGAGTGGTTGGAGGAAGCAGCCTGTCATGGTAGACTGCCAACTCCGGCCCAGAGAAGCATCGCGCGCCGGACAATTCGGAGGCACAATTTGGAGGCCTGGACACGATGGAACAACGCGTTGATGTTTTTTGCCATATTCTCCCGAAGCGATATGAAGAAGAGCGATGGAAGCGAGCCGAGAAGACCCACTTTGTTGACCACAGCCCGTCCCATCTGAAATACGTGCGCGGCGGGAAGGCGCCGATTGCCAACTACCAGGTGTTGATTGACCTCGACACCCGCTTTCGCATGATGGAGGAGTTCGGCGGCTACCGGCAGGTATTGAGCGTCGCTGGGCCCCCGGTAGAAGCCATAGATCCCGACGACGGCGAGTACCTCGCCAAGATTCTCAATGACGAGCTGGCGGAGGTTTCCCGGAAATATCCGGACCAGTTCGCGGGCGCGGTCTGTTCGCTGCCGATGAACAAGCCGGACGCTGCCGCCCGGGAGCTGGAGCGCTCGCTCAAAGACTTGAAGCTCGCGGGCGTGCAACTGTTCTCGAACGTCCTCGGCCAGCCGCTCGACCGGCCGGAATTCCGCCCCATCTTTGAAATCATGTCGAAATACGATCTGCCGATCCTGCTCCATCCGGCCCGCTCCCGCCGGCACCCGGATTACCTGGCGGAAGATCATTCCCGGTTCCTCGTCTGGCAGGTCTTCGGCTGGCCCTACGAATCTACCGCGGCCATGACCCGGATCGCTTTGAGCGGAATCTTGGACGAGTATCCCAACCTGAAGATCATCGTTCATCATACGGGCGCGATGGTGCCTTTCTTCGCCGGACGCATCGAAGCCATGTACCGGATGTTTGATCCGCTGTTGCTCGACGAGCGAGGCACTCCGCTGAAAAAACCCGCCCTCGAATACTTCCGCATGTTCTACGGCGATACCTCCACGTTCACTGCCGCCTCGATTGAATGCGCCTGCGATTTCTTTGGGGCCGATCACGTCCTGTTTGGGACCGACGCGCCGTTTGACGCCGAGGGCGGAAGGGCCTCGATCCGCGAAAGCACCCGCGCCATCGAGCAGGCTCGGCTGGACGCAGAGGACAAAGGCAAGATCTTCAACAAGAATTTCGAGAGGCTCTTCCGCCTCTCGGCGACGGCCGCCGCGCGCGCCTGATGTCCAGGGCGAAAGACGCATGAAGGTCATCGTGCGAGGGGCTATATCAACACCACCCAGCGTCCCGTCAGGGCACGACTTTAGTCGTGCCGAAAACGGGACAAGATCAATTGGCTTCCTTACGGCTTCAGCCGCTGAGGGACAAGCCTCAGGGGCTAAAGCCCGCTCCAAAAAGCGCATGTTTGCGGCATGGCTAAAGCCATGCCCTGACGACGCGCAAGGATGGTTTCGAAACAGCTTCTAGGAGGAAGCCGGCTTCACTTCCGGGAAGAGGTCCCGTTTGGGGGCGTGGGCGCGCTTCCAGACCATCACGCTGCGGGCGTAATCAATGACAACTTTCCCCTCTTGCTGGATTCCGCGCGTGCGGACCTTGACGATCCCCCACTGCGGCTTGGATTTCGACTCGCGCTTCTCCAGGACTTCCGACTCGGAATAGAGCGTGTCGCCGGCGAAGAGCGGGTTCGGGAGCTTGATCTCATCCCAACCCAGCGCAAAGCCGTTCTCGCTCACATCCGCCACTCCCATCCCGGCGACGATGGCGAGCGTCAGGGCACTGTTGATCAGGCACCGCCCGAACTCCGTCCGTTTTCCGTACTCGTTGTTGAAATGAATCTGGTTGGTGTTGTTCGTCAAGAGAGTGAACCAGGTGTTGTCCACTTCCGTGACGGTCCTCCCCAGGCGGCAGCGGTAGATGTCTCCCACCTCGAAGTCTTCAAAATAGCGGCCTTCCCAGCCGGGCTTGACAGGCATGATGGCTCCTCCTTGTTGAGAATCCTCGGAACACGTTTCGGCTCCCTCGGTTCTCTCGGTTCAATCAACTCATTCAGGCCAAGGCTGATTCCGGGATGATAGTATTGCTTTGGCCTTGGCGCAGCACTCTTATATACTACGGCCTCTTGAGGGAGGACAAGCGATGGACGTTCCAACGAAAGAAGAGCGGACGGCAATCCGGGAAAGCGTCCGCCAGCTCTGCCGGGATTTCCCCGACCCTTACTGGCGCGAGGTGGACAAGAAAGAGCTGTACCCCCACGCGTTCGTTGACGCGCTGACCAAGAGCGGTTACCTGGCCGCATTGATCCCGGAAGAATACGGCGGGGCCGGCCTAGGCATCACCGAGGCCAGCATCATTCTGGAGGAGATCAACCGCGCGGGCGGCAACTCCACGGCCTGCCACGCCCAGATGTACATCATGGGGACGCTGCTCCGGCACGGCAGCGAGGAGCAGAAGCGCCGCTACCTGCCCGGCATCGCCCGGGGCGATCTGCGGCTCCAGGCCTTTGCCATCACCGAGCCGAACGCCGGTTCCGAGACCACCCGCATTGAAACCCGCGCCGTCCGCAATGGCGACCGCTACATCGTCAACGGGCAGAAAATTTTTATCTCCCGCGTCAAGCAGTCCGACCTGATGCTGCTGCTCGCCCGCACCACGCCTTACGACGAACTGCAAGACAAGACCCGCGGCCTCTCGGCCTTCATCGTGGACTTGCGGAATGTGAAGGGCAAGCTCGAAGTCCAGCCGCTCGACCTGATGATCAATCACCACACCAACACGGTCTTCCTGGAGGACGTCGAGATTCCGGCGGAAAACCTGATCGGCGAAGAAGGCATGGGCTTCCGCTACATCATTGACGGTTGGAACGCCGAGCGCATTCTTATTGCCGCGGAGAGCGTCGGCGACGGGCGCTGGTTCATCGAGCGCGCTTCGAAGTATGCCAGCGAACGGGTCGTCTTCGGCCGGCCCATCGGGGTGAACCAGGGCATCCAGTTCCCGATTGCCGAGGCCTACGCGCACATCGAGGCGGCCGACTTGATGCGCTATGAGGCCGCCGCGAAATTCGACCGGCGGGAGAAGTGCGGCGCGGAAGCCAACATGGCCAAGTACCTGGCCTCGGAAGCGGCTTGGGAGGCGGCCAACGTGTGCCTGAACACTTTCGGCGGTTACGGCTTCGCGCGCGACTACGATGTCGAGCGCAAGTTCCGCGAGACCCGCCTGCTCACCACCGCGCCGGTCAGCAATAACCTGGTGCTCGCGTTTCTCGGCCAGAACGTGCTCGGAATGCCGCGGTCGTATTAAAGCAGGAGTCAGAAGCCAGGAGTCAGGAGTCAGAATGAACATACGCATGGCTGTCATCCTGAGCGAAGCGAAGGACCTGCTTTTTCCCGCTCAGGGCAGGCTCTGCGAGGGACCTGCTTTTCTTCTGACTCCTGACTCCTGACTCCTGACTTCTGACTTCTCGAAAAAGGATTTTCCCATGGACTCCGAAACCAAATTGCTGCGCTCCTGGATGTTCGTGCCGGGCCACCGGCAGCGCATGATTGACAAGGCCCTCGAGTTGCAAACCGTGGACGCCATCCTGCTCGACCTTGAAGACGGCGTGGCCGCAACCGAGAAGGACACGGCGCGCCGCCAGATCGCTCATTCCTTCGACCAATTGCAGGAGCGGATCAAGGCTTCTTCCGCTCCCGTCCGCACGCCCGCGCGCTACGTGCGCATCAACGCCGTCGGGCACGAGCTTATGCACCACGACCTGTCCACAGTCCTCCGGCCCGCGTTGGAAGGGCTTCTATTGCCGAAAGTGGAAAAGCCCGAACAGATCCTCTACGTCGAAGAACTCCTGAACCGCCGCGAGCCGCAGATGGGTGTCGCGTTGGGCCGTATCCGGTTGCTGGTGGCGATTGAGACTCCCCGGGGGCTCATGAATGCTTATGCGCTCGCTACCGCTTCTTCACGCGTGATCGGGCTGATCTTCGGGGCGGAGGATTTCGGGCGGGAGATGGGGCTGCCCCTGCGGCGGGAAGCCGAAGCGCGGGACCTGATCTACGCCCGCTCGGCGATTGCCACCGCCGCCGCCGCCGCCAACGTCCAGGCCGTGGAGGGCGTCTGGACCAACCTCGAAGACATGGACGGTTGTGCGAAGTTCGCGCAGCAATCCCGCCGTTTGGGCTTCACCGGCATGTCGCTGATTCATCCTTCCCAGGTTGACACGGTGAACGCCGCCTTTTCGCCCACGCCGGAAGAAATGGACTATTGCCGCAAGGTCGTCGCAGCGTATGCGGAAGGGGTCGCACGCGGCGAAGGCGCCATCGCCTTCGGCGGCCAGTTGCTCGATCCCCCCATCGTGGACCGCGCCCGGCGCACGCTGGCGCTAGCGGAATCGCTGGGAGGTTAGAAGGTGGCCCGGATTTCTAACCGCGCGAGCCCCCGAAGGGGGCGGCAGAATCTAGCCCAGCACGTAAGTGCTGGGAATCTGGAGGACAAGCGAACGAGCCCCGGCAGGGGCGACAGACGGGTGTCTCGCTGGGTTTTCTGTCGCCCTTCCAGGGCTTGCTCCAATGGGGACTCGATTTCCCACCGCTTACGCGGTGGGCTAGATTCTATCGCGCCTCCGGCGCTGCCGATGGATGAGAGGTCTGTTCCCATGGGTCATGAAGAATCCAGGCTAGAAGCCAATGCCGACCGATAGCAAACTTCATAACCTCATTGAAGAGGCACGTCGCCTCGGCGGCCACAAGACCAAGAAGGAGGCCGTCTCCGCTGCGTTGAACGAATACATCACGCGCCGCAAGCAACGGGAAATTATTTCTTTGTTCGGCACTCTCGACTGGGACCCGGATTATGACTACAAGGCTGAACGATGGAGAAAAAGCTAGAGGTGGGGAGGGAACCCACGCCACCGAAACTGTGCTGCTCAGTGAACGCGCACTCGGGGAAGCCTGAAACCGGCCCGAGGAGGACGCCGCGTGGTCATACCTACAGTCGGCGCTCACTCCTTATAACGGAATGCAAAGCTCTCCGAACCAACCTTAACCGTCACATCAAAAGGCGCTTTCTTCTGTTTGATTTGTTGGAAGGTGAAGATGTACAAACCAGCCTTTCCTGGCTGAATAGTTCCTTCCTGCTTTTCGTGAGCAAACGTCACCAAGTACACGGCGAAGCTTTGATCCCGTGTCTGTGCGTTGCGGTAGCGGCGAGCCGCGATTGCTTGGCCAAGGCCATGCCAACCGGCAGCAGAGTCATCTACCGTTGTTGTTGCCGTTCCAGAAAGCTGAGTCGTGTTCCCGTAGGTGCTCGCGGTTCCAGAGTAAGTTGTTGTGGCTTGGGTAGGCGGCGGCGGTCGAGTCGGAATAAAAGGGCCGGCAACGGACGCCCACACATCGGCAGCAGAGGAAACGGTGTCCGTCAGGAAAACTGAATAGCCCGGCTTGTTGAAACTGACAAAATTGGGATCTAGTGTAATGGGCGACTCGGATTGATTATCCACGGCCACTTCGACGTAGTAGCTCTTGGTACCTCGATATGTCATGCAACTGACGGAGATAGGCCCTCTCTCCAACATTGGGAACTGGTTATCATCCAACTTGAAATATTTGAACTCCTTCGGGTTGGAAAGCTTTATTACAGGCCGACCGAATCGCGATTCGGCAGTCGCCACTTTACACAAAAGCAACATTGCGGTAACCATCAACCAGTAGCGGTTCACAGCGCCTCCTTTCGGATGGTTATGCCCCCGGCAGCAGGGCATAACGATATGTTTGCGGGACGAAAGGGAACCTCTGAGATCATGATTTTCCCGTGAAACCAATGGGCACGCTTCTCTTCTTATCATTCACACCAAGTATAAGCGCCGAATAAAGCGGACAGTCCGTGTAGTGCATCTCTGTCACGAACCACCAACTCCACCGCCAATCTCCTGGAGGAGCCCCCTCCTTAGCGAGCCTCCTGTCTGCCGCGTCTGAATCGATTTCGTCCGCATACCGGGCAAGAAACGAGGCGAACCAACCAAAGCGCTCAAACGATACCTCAGGACAGAATTTATCAAAACTGCCTTGCCGCCCCTCCCACCCCGAGATAGAGGTTTTCTGCTCAGCAACAACAGGCCAAAGATCGGACCCCTTCCACTGCTCCAGAAGTCTCTTGTCTTCTTCCGCTTCAATCTTCGTAGTCATGCCGCCTTCGCCGAGAAGGGAGACGCTCTGGTAGTATCGCGGGCAGCGGTAAACATAGGCATATGGGCAACGCGGCGGAGTATTCTTCCTGGCACTGATCTCGGTATACCATTTCAGTTTGGGTT
The DNA here is from genome assembly GCA_001767035.1 of Acidobacteria bacterium RIFCSPLOWO2_02_FULL_61_28. Lineage (GTDB taxonomy): Bacteria > Acidobacteriota > Terriglobia > 2-12-FULL-54-10 > 2-12-FULL-54-10 > 2-02-FULL-61-28. The sequence continues at coordinate 12,436 of MEKR01000088.1, read as the reverse complement.
GAATGACCATAAGCACTGTCTATTGTGAACCGCTGCCTATCAGGCGTCAAGACTTCGTGCGAATCGGCAGGCCATCTTCCTTCAAGCTCCACGGGTAAAGTTCAATCGCCTCCCGGATATTGGCAATCGCTTCCTCCAACTGGGCGAGTTCTTTTTGGGCACGCCGCAGAATGAATACGGCGTAGCTCATCTTCGTTTTTGCTCAATTTCGCGGATGGCCTGATCGAATGGGACAGCTTCGTCTTTGGACGCCTTGGCAGCATCGAAGGCGCGCATGGATTCCAGTTCCTCCAATTCCCCAAGAATTCTCCGATATTCGTCCATATCGAGCAGGACGCCGACGCGCTTTCCCGCATCGTCCACAATATAGGTTTTGTTCGGGAGACCCATCGTCCTGGCTCCTTGCTGGCAATCCGGAAACATCCCAGCCGAGGTCGGTACCGCTCACTCTGCTGTCGTAAGAAGTATACCAAAGGGGGGACTTTCGCGGGAGCGCATGCAAGCCTCCCGCAAATTTGCCTTGCTCCCCGCTCGCTCCTTCTGGTAACCTGACTTCCCTTTTCGATCGCGCCAGGAAAGCGACTCCTCCGAACAAGTGATATGGGATACGCTCGGGGCAGGAGGGTGCGGAACTGGCGAAAGGTAGGAGTTGTTGCATAACCTGTCTGGAACAGTCGTCAGGGCATCCCGGCTTGCCGGGATGCCGAAAGGCCGGCCTCCCTCCTATGGGCTTTAGCCCCTGAGGGTTGTCCCTCAGCGGCTGAAGCCGCAAGGAAATGTCCTGATTCACATGGCTTGCGGCACGGTTAAAACCGTGCCCTGACAACACATCAATGAGGTTGTGCAACCGAGGGTCGTTCACGCCGTGGCCAGCAAAGTCAAACACGTTTCCGAGGTCGTGCTGACCATTCCCGACGGGTCGCACATCGCCCTGGGAGGCTTTGCCATTGCCCGGAACGTCATCACCGTCGTACACGAACTGATCCGCCAGCAGAAGAAAAACCTCACCTTGTCGCAGTGCGTGATGGGGATGGACACGGACCTGCTCGTGGGGGCCGGACTGGTGAGCCGCCTGATGGTCGGCGGCGGGTCGCTCGACCGCTTCGGCCTGGTCAACTGCGTGAACCGCGCGAGAGAGACCGGGCAGGTGGTTTCGCTCGACTACAGCAGCCTCTCGATTTGCTTTGGCTACCTCGCGGGCGCGCTCGGGATTTCGTTCATCCCGATCAAATCGTTGCTCGCCTCGGAAGTGCTTGAACGGCTCGAACGCGGACCCGGCGCCCAAAATCTCCGGCGGATGCAGTGCCCGTTCACGGGCGAGGACTACCTGCTGTTGCGCGCCATCACGCCGGATGTTTCGCTCGTCCACGTGCAGGCGGCAGACGAGGAAGGCAACTGCCAGATTTACGGGCCGCGCTGGGAAAACGAGGAGCAGGCCAAGGCCGCCCGCCGCATCATCGTCATCGCGGAGGAGATCGTCCCGACCGAATTCATCCGGCAGCATCCTACGCGCACCATCATTCCGGCGCACCGCGTGGAGGCCGTGATCCATCAGCCCTTCGGGGCACACCCGACGTCGGTGTACTCCTGCTACGACTACGACGCCGAGCACTTGCAGCTCTATGTCGAGCACGCGCGCGACCCCAAGCGGATGCAAGAGTACATTCGGAAATATATCGCGGGCACGCGGGACCATTCCGAGTACCTGGAGAAGGTCGGAGGACAAGCCAAGCGCGACGCGCTCAAAGCCGATCCGGTGCTGGGATACTAAGGCAACGCGGCAGAGCCGCAACAGAAATTGGCCACAGAGTCACGGAGACACAGAGAAATTCTTGTTAAAGAAACAAGAATGTACGACCTTGTAAGAGAAGGTTGAAAAACCACGATGGAGCCAGTGCGAGCCACCGAGATCATGGCCGTCGCCGGAGCGAGAGAGCTGCGGGACGGCGAAATTATTGTGGTGGGGTTGGGACTGCCGCAGGTGGCGGTCGTGCTGGCCAAGCGCACCCACGCCCCGCGACTGACGTCGCTGCTCGAGATCGGCGTGGTGGACATGAACCCGGTGGACACGCCGGTGGGTCTGGCCGATTCCCGCATCTTCCACGGCGCGACCTGCTGGAGCGGCTTCCTGGACGTTCTCGGAATGAACCTCCATCGCGGCGTGGTGGACGTGGGGTTCCTCGGCGCGCTCGAACTCGACCGCTACGGCAATATCAATACCACGCTGCTCCAAGAAGACTCGGGCAAGGTTCGCTACTTTAACGGCAGCGCCGGCGGCAACGACGTGGCGTCGCTGGCGAAGCGCGTGATCGTGATCCTGCGGCACGAGAAACGGAAGCTGCCGCTGGCCGTCGCGCACCTGACCAGCCCAGGCTTCGTCGGCGGCAAGAGCCGCGCCCAACTTGGCCTGCGTGGGGGCGGCCCGCACCGCATCATCACCGACATGGCCGTGCTCGGGTTCGATTCGCAGACGCACGAAGCCTGCCTGCTCTCGGTGCATCCGGGGATCAGCGCGCCAGCGGTGCAAGACAACACCGGCTTCCCGTTGCGGATTCCGGCGCAGGTTCCCGTGACGCCGCTCCCGACCGCCGAAGAGTTGCGGCTCCTCCGCGAGGAGATTGACCCGCGGGGCGTCTATTTGAGGTAGCCACGGCATGTTGTTTATGCCGTGGGTTTGTTCCGGCTTTGTTCCGGCATAAACCCACGGCATCCCGGCTAGCCGGGACCGTGGCTACGCGGCCGCTATGTATGTGTTCATCTAAGGAAGTGAGGAGCAATCGTGATCTACGACATTGAGCTTAATTCCGTGGCCCACTATCCGTCCGCGGGGCTGATCGAACTGGCGCCCCGGATCGAAGACGCCGGCTTCGGCGCGTTTTGGAAAGGAGAATCGAACAGCACCGACCCGCTCGTCATCATCTCCGGCGTGGCTGCGCGCACGCGGACGCTGAAGGTTGGCACGGCCATTTACCATATCTACGGACGCAGCCCGGTGACGCTGGGAATTCAGGCCGCCACCTTGCAGGACATGTCCAACGGACGGCTCATTCTGGGCCTGGGCGTGGCGAACAAGATCATCGCCGGCTGGCACGGCGGCGTGTTCGATCGCCCGCTGCGCCGCATCCGCGAGTACGTCGAGATTGTCCGCAAGGTCGCCGCCGGGGAGCGCGTCGAGTACGAGGGCGAGATTTACACCACCGGGAAACGGTTTCAACTTTCCTGGAAGCCGCAGCATCCGGCCCTCTCCATCATACTGGCCGGTCTCGGCCCGAAAATGACGCAGTTGGTCGGCGAGATTTCCGAAGGCGTCTGCATCAACATGGGCATCCCTTCCAAGATTCGTGAGATCGCCGAACGCGTCCGCGCGGGCGCGGTGAATGCCGGGCGCGACCCGAGCCAGGTGGAGATCATGGCGAAGGTCCGCGTTTCGATGCACCCGGACCGCGCCGTGGCCCGCGCCAAGCTGCGCCAGGTGCTGACGTTTTACAACATCGCCGACCACTACAGCACGATGCTCAAAGATTGCGGCTTCGAGCCGGAAGTGATGGCGATTCAGGAAGCGTTTCGGGCGGGCGGCTTCAAAGCCGCCGTGCAAGCCCTGACCGACGCCTACATGGACAAGTTGCCGGTGATCCCGGCGACTTCGATTGAGGAAGTTCGCGACCGGCTGGCCCCGTTCGTGGAGGCGGGCGTGACGCGCCTCTCGGTTCCCTACGTGCCCGCCGCGGAGCCGGCCATCGAGGACGCCCGGCGATTCGTCGAGGCGTGGAAGAAGACTTCATCGAGGGTTGCATAACCTTTTTAAAGTCCCGTCAGGGCATGGCTTCAGCCATGCCGAGAACATGAGTCATCTGAGCGGGCTTTAGCCCCTGAGGTTTGTCCCTCAGCGGCTGAAGCCGCAAGAAAATTGAATTGATTTTACTTCTATTACGGCACGACTGAAGTCGTGCCCTGACGCGCAAGGAGACTTTTGTAATAGCTTCCAACAGGAGGAATGATATGTGTGATTTAGCCGCCGATGCCGAAACTGCCCGGCAACTGCTCGTGGGCCGCACCTTGACCGTGGAGCGCGTGCGCCAGTTGAACGCCAAGGACTACTTCTACCAGATGCTCAAGGACAACCCGGAGATGCTCAAGATTTATCCGGGGATTGAAAACGAGCTGCTCAAAGGCGCGATTGACTGCCACATCCACGGCTACCCCGACTTTGTCTATCGCTCGCAGGACATGCTCGAAGTCGCCAGAGACGCCTCGAAAGCCGGGATGCGCGCGCTCGCCTTCAAGGACCACTGGAACATCAGTTGCAACGCGGCCTACGTCGCTCAGAAGCACGTGGACTACCTGGTCGAGAAAGGGGAATTGCAGCACCGCGTCGAGATTTACGGCGGCTCCGGAACCTGCCACGGCATGAACGCGGCGGCGATGCGCATCGCGCTCCAGTATCCGAACTTCAAAATGATCTGGTTCCCGACGTTCACCTCGCTCGGCTTCTGGCGCGGCGCCGGGCAGGTCGAGCACGGCGGCGTCCGCCTGGTGAGCGACACGGGCGTGGTGCTTCCGGAAGTCGCCCAGATCATGGAGATGGCGGTCGAGAAGAAAGTCGGGATCGGCTTTGGTCACACCGATTTCCAGGAGCTGCTGCCGCTGGCGAAGAAGGCCAAAGAGATCGGCGCGCGGGCCACGCTCGATCATCCCTTGCTGGAACTCAACAAGCTGCTGCTCGACGAGATGAAGCAGCTCGCCGACCTCGGCGTCTATGTCGGCACTTATTGCCAGCCGATGATCCCGAGCTTATATCAGCCCGTGGCTGACCCCATGGAGACGATCCGAACCATCCGCGAGATCGGCCCGGAGCGCTGCATCATCGGGAGCGACTTCGGCCAGGTGCTCCACATGGATACGATTGACGGGATGCGCGTCTTCATCCGCGCCCTGCTCGCCTTCGGGATCAAGGAGCACGAAGTCCGCACGATGCTCCGCGACAACCCGGCGAAACTGATGTGGCTGGATTGAGCGGCTCCTCCTCGTTTCCTGTTTCCGAGTATAATAGTCGCTGAGCGTTATTCCCTATGAACCGAAAATACAAAGTGGTACTCGAACAGGAATCCGACGGAGGCTATTCCGTCCATGTTCCCGCGTTGCCGGGCTGCGCCTCCCAGGGTGATACCTTGGAAGAAGCTCTGGCCAATATCCGGGAGGCGATGGAGCTTTACCTCTGGAGCCTGAAGGATGACGGCCTGCCGATTCCGGAGACGGACCACGAGGTTCTTGTCCGAGATGTTGAGATTGTAGCCTGATGAGGCTTCCCCAAGTCTCCGGTACCCGCCTGATTCGCAGTTTGCAGCTAAAAGGCTTCTTTGTGAAACGTCAGAGCGGCGGACACGCGATAGTAGTGCATCGAGACGATCCAAAGCGCAGAGCCGTCGTTCCGGTCCACGGAAGCAAGCCGATTCGTCCCGGTACGCTCAAGTCAATTCTCAGCGGCCTTCAATTAACGGTTGACGATTTGAAAGAATAGGCCGCAAAAACGTTTTTTCTTGGCGTCAGATGTCCCAGGCAGCGAGTCAGCGGAGGAACTGTGCGACAACCCGGAGAAACTGATGTGGCTGGATTGAGGCAACGCGACAGAAAGGGTGAAAGGCCCCCGCAGTGTCATCCCGAGGAGGGAAGCGACGCCTGTCCTGAACGCAGTCGAGGGAAGGGGCCTGCACGTGGCTTTACCGCGCCCGGCGTTTGTTATGGACGCGGTGGGAGCGTAGTTTCACTTTATTGCGCTTCGGCTTCGAGATGATGAACGTGCCCGAGCCGGCGCTGCGCGCGCTCCAATTTTTCTTTGGTCCTTCAACCATGGTCGCACCTCCCTTTCGGTTTTTTGCCACAGAGACACAGAGGCACAGGGAAGAAGTCAGGAGTCAGAAGACAGAAGTCAGAAGAAGTGCAGGCTTGCCCTGAGCAAAGCCGAAGGGTCTCTCTCTCCCGCAGTGCGGGACGGGATCGAGATGACCATCCTGATGTTTGGTGTTCATGCTGACTCCTGGCTTCTGTCTTCTTTTCTCTGTGCCTCTGTGTCTCCGTGGCTAAATGTCCCGCACCCTTCTTTCCACCAACCCCAGAATCCGTTCGACAACCTCCTCGGCTGTGAGGTGGGTGGTGTCAATGTATATCGAATCTGCGGCGGGCACAAGGGGCGACAGCTCGCGCTCCCGGTCGCGCCGGTCCCGCTCCTCGATTTCCTGCAAGACCTGACTCTTGGTAACGGGACCCGAATGGGCCACATCGCGGTAGCGCCGCTCGCTGCGGACTTCCGGCGAGGCGTCGAGAAATATCTTCAAGTCGGCGTCGGGGAAGACCTGGGTCCCGATGTCGCGCCCTTCCATGACCACGCCTCCCGCGCGGCCCAATGCCCGCTGCCGCGCCACCAGTTCTTGCCGCACGGGGGCATGGACCGAGACTATCGAAGAAGTCTGCGTCACTTCCGGGGAGCGGACTGCCTCGGTGACATCGCGGCCATTTAAGATTAGCCGGTTCCCGTCTTTTCCCTGTGATTCAAACCGAATATCCACCTCCGCCGCCAGTTTTCCCAGCGCCGCCGCGTCGCGCAAGTCCGCGCCGGTTTCGAGCGCCAGCAAGGCCAGCGCGCGGTACATCGCTCCCGACTCGACATAAGAATAGCCGAGCCGAGCCGCGAGCCTCTGCGCCACGGTGCTCTTGCCCGTTCCCGATGGGCCGTCAATGGCGATCACTAGACGCTTTCGCAAACGAGCCTCCGTGCTCTTTGGAAAGACCAGTCGCCTTTTTCTCTAGCCCCGGTCCCGCTTGGCGGGACCGGGGTTTGCAGGCGGAGTAAATTTCTAGGCCGTTTTAACGGCCTTCTCATTATGGTTTCAGCCCTTGCCGGGCCGAGGGCTCCAGCCGTTTTCGAAAAGCCTGCTGAAGCGGGCTGGAAATAATCGGTGGTCCCGGGAACCCAGGCGTGAACGCCTGGGCTAGAGAAAAACGGCCTTCCTTCCCAAATAATTCATGCGAAGTCATGTCCTGACAGAAGGGGAAGAGAACTCATATTCGGTGGAACGCTTTCAGAATTTCCCGCATCCCGTACTTGAGCACGATCGGCCTCCCGTGCGGGCAGCTCATCGGAAGGCGGGTGGCGGCCAGTGCCGCGAGCAGCCACTCCATCTTCCTCTGTTCGAGCGGCGTATTGATCTTGATGGCGGCATGACAGGCCACTGACGCCGCAATCTTTTCCCGAACCCGTTCCGGCGAGAGCGCGCGGGATTCCTTCTCCAGCGACTCGACCAGTTCCGCGAGCAGCTTTTCAATGTCCTCGCCCTTCACGCCCGCCGGAACGGCTTTGACGGCAATCGTGCCTTGGCCGAAGGGTTCGGCCTCAAACCCCGACGCCGCTAACTCATCGGCGATCTGGTCCCAGAGCGCCCGTTGCGTGGGGCTGAGCCGGAGGATGTAGGGCATCAGCAGCCGCTGCGTCTCGACCGCTCCCTGTTCGCGCTTGGCGAGAAAGCGTTCAAACAATACGCGCTCGTGGGCGACGTGCTGGTCAATCAGCCAGAGGCCGGAAGGGCTGGAGGCTACGATGAAGCTGTCACGAATCTGCCCTAGCGGTTGCAGTTGCGCCAACTCGGACGCGGAGTCGGGCGCCGGGGCTTCCGTCGGCAGTTGGGCAACCGCTCCAGGTTCCGCAACCCGCGCCACGTCCTCCTCGGTGATCCCGAGCGCCGCATCGAACGCAAGCGGCCGGGGCGGAGCGAGCGGTCCGGTGAGACTGAATTCTGTGGGCCAGGAAGCCGCTTCGCGCCGGGCTGGTTGAGGCGCGGCAAAGGCCGCATCTTTCGGAGCATCCGGCGCTACGCTCGCTCCGGCGGGAAAGGTCGAGATCGGTCGGGAGATTGCCAGGGACTCGCGCAGCGAGTCCCGCACGAAGTCGTGGACAAAGCCCTGGTGGCGGAAGCGCACCTCGGTCTTCGCGGGATGCACGTTCACGTCCACTTCTTCGCCCGGCATCTCCAAAAAAAGCATGGCCACGGGAAAACACTGCGGCGGCAGGATATTGCGGAAGGCTTCCTGGATGGCGTGCAACAGGACGCGGTCGCGGATTTGCCGGCGATTGACGAACAGGTAGAGCGAATTGCGGTTGAGCTTTTGCACCTGCGGCCGCGAGACGAAGCCCGAAAGAGAGAAGGCCACCGTCGCCGCAGGGTCATCCGAAGCAGAGTCATCGGCACCGGGAGCCGGTCTCGGAACCTCCGCCGTGCGCGGGCCGAATTCGACCAGGTCTTCGAGCAACTCCGCTCCAAACAATTGGAAGACCCGTTCCCGCAGCGCGCCGACCGGGGTAACCTGAATCAGAGCGCCGGAGTTCGTGTCGAGCAGGAAGGACTTCTCCGGGTACGCCAGCGCGCAGTGCGTCAGCAGCGTCGTGATGTGGGAAAGCTCGGTCGCTTCCGCGCGAAGAAACTTGCGGCGCGCCGGAACATTGTAGAACAAGTCGCTGACCGTGACGGCGGTGCCGGCGGGCAGCCCCGATTCCTGGACGTTCAGGAGACGGCCTCCGGCAAACTCGATGCGCGTGCCGGAGGGCTCCTCGCGACTTCTCGTTTCCAGCGTCAGGCGCGAGACCGCCGCAATCGAAGGCAGCGCTTCGCCGCGAAAGCCCATCGTGGCGATCGAGAGCAGATCGTCGGCGCTGCGGAGCTTGCTGGTGGCGTGGCGCTCGAAGGCGAGCATGGCGTCGTCGCGGCCCATTCCCGAGCCGTCGTCCACGACGTGGATGCGCCGCTTCCCGCCCGCTTCCACCTCGACGCGGATGCGCTCGGCCCCGGCGTCGAGCGAATTCTCGATCAACTCCTTCACCACCGAGGCGGGCCGTTCGACCACTTCCCCGGCGGCAATCTTGTTGGCAACGGCTTCAGGCAGAATCCGGATGCGGCCCATAGTTAAAAGCAGTGACGAGTGATGAGTGACAAGTGATAAGCAACCAGTAATGAGTAACCAGTTTCCACTAGATCAGTTCTCACTGTCGTTGCTGGCCGCTTGTCACTCGTCACTCATCACTCGTCACTCTTTTCCAGCTTCAGGCCCAACTCGCGCAACTGGGCCGGGGAAACGGTCGTGGGCGCTTCGCACATCAGGTCCACGGCGCGGGCGGTTTTGGGAAACGCGATCACTTCGCGGATGGAAGCCTCCAGCGCCAGTATTGCGACAATGCGATCGAGACCGAGCGCGATCCCGCCGTGCGGCGGCGTGCCGTATTCGAGCGCGTCCAGAAAGAACCCGAAGCGCTGGCGGGCTTGCTCGTCCGTCATACCGATTGCACGGAAGACGCGCCGCTGGATATCCTGCCGGTGGTTTCGGATCGAGCCGCCGCCAATCTCCGTTCCGTTGAGCACTAGGTCGTATGCCTTTGCATTTACCGCGCCCGGATTTGTTTCAAGCAAGTCCAGGGTCTCAACTGTTGGGGAAGTGAAGGGGTGATGCATTGCGAAATAGCGCTTCTCTTCCTCATCCCAGTCAAACATCGGGAAATCGGTGACCCAAAGAAATCGCTTGCTTTGGGGAGTATATCCTGCCGAGTGGTTCGCCAGTAACCCGCGGAGAATGTCGAAGCACCGGTGTGGCAAATGGAGGTCGCGAAGTGGGGTGGTTCCCCGGATAGCGCCGAGGAAGATCACATCCCCGTCTGTGGCTCCCAGCTTGTCACGCAAAGCAAGAGCTAGTTCAGCGTCTTTCAATATTTTTGCGCCTTCGCCCAGTATGCACCAATCTACAAATAGGGCATCCTGTCCAATCTCGCTCTGCCTTGCTTTCAAATCGGGCAGGGAGCTGTGGGCTTTGGGTATGACCATATCCTCTATTAAGGTTTTAACAAAAGTTTTAGATCGTGGTTGATCCGGGGAAAACTTGAGCCCAACAATTGGAGGCATGATGCGGGACTCATGGGCCAGCTTCGCTGACACATGCGAATCCAGCGAAACAATCTTGGCTTTGTAGCGCAAGTCGGGTTTATCAGTTCCATATTGAGACATCGCCTCGGCGTAAGTCAGGCGGGGAAACGTCAACGTGTCCACCTCAATCGGCCGGTAGGGAGGATTCAGCTTCTGTCTCGGCCCCTCTTTTTCCCAATGCTGGTTTGCGACACCACAGATGGCCTGCATCAGAGGCTCTATGAGCCCAAAGACCATCCCAGGTTGGGCAAAGGACATTTCGATATCGAGCTGCGTGAACTCGGGCTGGCGGTCGGCCCGCAGGTCCTCGTCGCGGAAACAGCGCACGATCTGGAAATATTTGTCGAGGCCGGCGATCATCAGAATCTGCTTGAACAACTGCGGCGACTGCGGCAGCGCGTAGAAGCAGCCCGGCTGGACGCGGCTCGGAACCAGGTAGTCGCGCGCGCCTTCCGGCGTCGAGCGCGTCAGGAACGGCGTTTCTATTTCCAGAAATCCCTTCTCGTTCATGTAGCGGCGAATCTCAAGAGCGACCAGGTGACGCAGGATGATCTTGGCCTGCATCTCGGGTCGTCGAAGATCAATAAAGCGGTATTGCAGGCGGGTCTCTTCCGCCGTGGTGATGTGGTCCTCGATTGGAAACGGCGGCGTGCGGGCGTCGTTCAGGATATAGAGCCGGGCGGCCCGCAGCTCGACTTCGCCGGTGGGGATAGCCGGGTTGAAGGTTGCGGGATCGCGCCCGACGATTTCGCCTTCCATCGCCACGACGTATTCTGAGCGCAACTCTCCGGCGCGGCCATGAGCCTCGGGGACCGTCTCGCGGTTGAAGACCACTTGCAGAATTCCGCTGCGGTCGCGCACGTCGAGAAAGATCAGGCTGCCCAGATCGCGGCGGCGGGCCACCCATCCCATCACCACGGCGCGAGAGCCTGCGTGTTCGGGCCGGAATTCGCCGCAGCCGCGCGTCCGCCGCAGATCGGGAGGGAGGTGGTCTAACGTCATCGGGTCTGTGTGCCTTTCTCGGCCGGTTCGTGACGGAAGCGTTCTTTTGCGGCGGCGGCCCGTCCGGTAAATTGCTCAAAGAGTTCTTCTTTGGTCACGGTTTTCTGCGTGCCCTGCGCCATGTCTCGCATAGGATATATTCCTTCGGCCAGCTCCTGGTCGCCAATAATCAAGACGTGCCGCACGTGAAGGCGCGAAGCCAGCTCCAGGGCCTTCTTGAGCTTCAAGGGATCGGCCAGAAGCTCGACCACAACATTCCGCGCACGCAGCTCGCGCGCCAATTCGGCGGCGTGGCGGTAGGCGCTTTCCCCGAGCCAGACGATATAGAGCGGCAGCGCGGTCGCTTCTGGAGCCTCGTCGGATTCGCCCGCCTCGCCTCGGCGGGCGAGCGTGAGAGCAAGGCGATCTTCGCCGATCGAGAAGCCAATGCCGGGCGCGGGCGGGCCGCCGAGCATTTCGGAAAGCCCATCGTAGCGGCCCCCGCCGAGCACGGAGTTCTGCGCGCCCAAAGCTCCATGCACAATTTCAAACGTGGTGCGCGTGTAGTAATCGAGTCCTCGTACCAGGCGAGGCTGGAGCGTGAAGGGAATCTGGCGGTCGCGCAGGTAGCTTTGCAACTGCTCGAAGTGCTGCCGGCACTCCGCGCAGAGCAAATCGAGGAACGTGGGCAGCGCTTCAATAATCGGCTGGTCCTCCGGGATTTTGCAATCGAGCACGCGCAGCGGGTTCGTCTCGCTGCGGCGCTGGCAGTCCGCGCAGAGTTGCTGGCGGACTTTGCTCAATTCGCTGCGCAAGACGGCCAGGTATTGCGGGCGGCACTTCGCGCATCCCACGGAATTGAGGTACATCGTAAAGCCCGTCAACTGCAAGCGGGCGAGCAACACAATCAACATCTCCAGGACTTCCGCGTCCACCGCCGGGCTGTCCGAGCCGATGGCCTCGGCCCCGATCTGATAAAACTGCCGGTAGCGGCCCTTTTGCGGGCGCTCCCGCCGGAACATCGGTCCCATGTAGTAGAACTTCTTGACGCCCGGCTGCTGGTCAAGCCGGTGCTCGATATACGCCCGCACCACAGAAGCCGTTGCCTCCGGACGCAGGGTCAGTGATTTCTCGTCGCGGTCGTCAAAGCTGTACATCTCTTTGGTAACGATGTCGGTGTCCTGGCCCACGCCGCGCGCAAACAGTTCGGTCGGCTCGACCAGTGGGGTGCGGATTTCGCGGTAGGCGTAAGCGCGAAACACATCCCGCGCCGCCCGCTCCATCTCTTCCCACAGGGCAGAGTCCGGCGGCAGGATGTCGCGCATCCCTTTGACGGCTCGCAATGGTTCTTTGCGGTTCATGAGAAAAGCAGGTCCTTCGTCGCTGTGCTCCTCAGGATGACGTCATTTATTGGAGCGGGGTGGCCGAGGAGATACCTGCGTCCGTGGCCCAGCCATGGGGCAGGCGCGCAACCCAGTAACCCCAGGCGCGCTCCT
>MEKR01000087.1:599-10516 GCA_001767035.1 Acidobacteria bacterium RIFCSPLOWO2_02_FULL_61_28 | reverse complement strand
ACCGCGTGAGCCGTGGGAAGGCGATGGTCCATGATTCCTACCTCTCTGCCGAAGGCCCCAGCGGCGGCGCAGCCGGAGCGCATCGGGAAGTGAGGTTTTGGCAATCGTACGAGCCGGAACATTTGATTCTTGTCGCTACGACTTCGCCTGCGCGACGGCCTTCGGCAGAGCGGAAGGGACATAAAACGATTCTGTTCCCCAGGGCTTGCGCCCTGGGCTAGAATCTTTCGCGCCTCCGGCGCTGCGGTTGGTGAAAAATCCAAGAGGGCGGGGTAACCACGGCGAGTGGTTTTTCCCCTCGACTTCGCCCTTCGAATCGGATCAAGGCAGGCTCGGGGCAAGCTCGCCGTGGGCCTTTCGGCGAATTTCACAAACCCACGGCTCGATTTGGGCAACCGCTCGCTTACGGTCGCCGTTCGACTGCCGCTCACGGCCCTGAGCGTAAGCCGAAGGGCGGCTCGGATTCAAACCACCGCTTCCTTGCGGTCGCGGCTCTGATTCTGTTCCCTGTTCCCTAATTCCCTAATTCCCTACTCCCCGTTATATGATGAGGGGAACGCATCGGAGTGGTAGCCACGGCATGTTTCTTATGCCGTGGGCACGTTCTTCGGAGCACGAGAGCAAATGGACCTGAAGGCAAAGATTCTGGACGCGGCGCAGCCGGTGATCTTCTACGAGCTGATCCCGCCAAAGGTGGGCGCTCCGGCGGAGCTGGAGACGCTGCTGGCCTTGGTGCGCGAGTTGGTGGGGAAGGTGGATGCGATCAACATTCCGGAGATCCACGAGGAGTCTCGTCAGGGGACCAGCCGCGCGCGGCTACCGGAGCGGATCGAGCCGCGTGCGTTTGCGCAGGCCATTCACGCCGCGACTCTTCGACAAGCTCAGGGCACGCCGGGGCAGGCCGGCATGGCAACCGTGGTCAACCGCGTGACCGTGCACGAGTCGCCGGAAGCGCAGCGGCGCTGGCTGCAGGAAACTTATGCGGAATTCGGAATTCGGAATCTCATCCTGGTGGGGGGAGAGTCGCACGCCACCCAATATCCCGGCCCGAGCGTCGTGGACACGGCGAAGATGGTCGAGGAACTGGGTCTCGACTTTCTGCTCGGCGGCATTACCATACCCAGCCGCTCGCGCGAGACGGCGCGCATCCGCCGCAAGTACGAGCGCGGCCTGCGGTTTTTTACGACGCAGGTGTTGTTTGACCCCAACGACACGGTGGATTTGATTCAAGGCTTGAACGGCCTCGACGTGCGCATCTTCCTGAGCTTTGCGCCCATCAGCAACACACGCGACGTCGAGTTTCTCCAGTGGCTGGGAGCGGACGTGCCCCGGAACGTGGCTTGGGCGATTGAGCAGGCCGGCGAGCCGGCCAAAGCCATCGAAAAAACGACCGCGCTGGCCTCCCGGATTCTGACCGACATCTTCGACAACCTTCCGGCGCATCCGCCGGCTCTGGGAATCAACGTCGAGCAGATCACGCGGCGGACCTACGGCTCCGGAAAGCGAATGCTGGCGGAGCTGGGCGGCCTCTATCCGCGGCACGTCCAGGCGCACTATGCCGAACACGGGCGCGGGGAGCCTGCGCGACCGGCAGCCGCATCCGGGCGGCCGAGTTCCCCTCGCGGGAGATAAGTGGTAGCCACGGCACGTTTCATCGTGCCGTGGGTTTTTCGCGGGAATGAGAACGTACCCACGGCATAAACAACATGCCGTGGCTACCCCGCTACCCCGCTTGCAAGCCCCCTGAAGGGGGCTGATAAGAAATCAGTTGTTTCTTCTGACCCAGGCGTGAACGCCTGGGCTAGAGAAAAGAGTTAGCGAGCATGAAACGCGACGCCGCGCAATTGCGAGACAAAATTGCGTCCCATACGGCGCGGGTGGGGATTGTGGGGCTGGGGTACGTCGGGCTGCCGCTGGCGACCGAATTTGCCCGCCACGGGTTCCGCGTAACCGGGATTGACGTGGACTCGGAGAAAGTCGCCGCGATCAACCGCGGCGATTCCTACGTCGGCGATGTTCCTGCCGCCGAAGTGGCCCCACTGGTGAAGCAAGGACTTCTCCGCGCCACGAAGGATTACCGCCAGCTTGCGCGGCTCGACACCGTCAACATTTGCGTCCCGACCCCGCTGCGCAAGACCAAGGACCCGGACCTGTCCTACATTCTGGCCGCCGTCGAGCAGATTCAGAAGCACCTGCGTCCGGGGATGCTGGTGATCCTGGAGAGCACGACCTATCCGGGCACGACCGAGGAATTTATTTTGCCGCGCCTCGCGGAGACGGGCCTCCAAGTGGGGCGCGATTTCTTCCTCTGTTTCTCTCCGGAGCGCGTGGACCCAGGCAACCGGCAGTACACCACCCGCAACATCCCCAAGGTGGTCGGCGGGATCACGCCGGCCTGCGTCGAGATGGGCGCGCTGTTCTACCGGCAGGCTATGGAGTCGGTGGTTCCGGTGTCCTCGACCAAGGTCGCCGAAATGGTCAAGCTCCTCGAAAACACTTTTCGCTCGATCAACATCGGCCTGGCCAACGAAATGGCCTTGCTCTGCGACCACATGAAGATTGACGTTTGGGAAGTGATCGAGGCCGCCGCAACCAAGCCGTTCGGGTTTATGCCGTTCTATCCGGGGCCGGGTTTGGGCGGGCACTGCATCCCGGTGGACCCCTTCTACCTTTCCTGGAAAGCCAAGATGGACGGGGCCGAGGCGCGCTTCATCGAGCTGGCCGGGCAGATCAACGCCGCCATGCCGCGCTTTGTGGTGAACAAGGTCCAGGCCGTCTTGAACCAGAGCGGCAAGGCCGTGCGCAATTCGCGGATTCACTTGCTGGGAGTGGCTTACAAAAAGGACACCGGCGACGTTCGGGAATCGCCCGCCCTCGATGTGCTGGCCTTGCTGACGCAACAGGGAGCGCGCATGACTTATAGCGATCCGCTGGTCCCTCATCTTTCGCTCGACGGCCTGGAGTTGCAGGCGCAGCCGGTCCTGCCAAGCTGCCGGCAAGCCGATTGCGTGGTGCTGCTCACCGACCACACCTCCTTCGACTACGCCGCCATCGCGCGCTGCTCCCGCCGGATCGTGGATACGCGCAACGCCTTCCGCGCGTATCGCATGGACAAAATCGCTCGGCTATGAGGCTGCCCCATTCCGTTCTGCAACCTTTGCCGGGTCAGAGCGAAACTTCGGGATTATAAGAGAAAACTTTTCTCTTTTCTTCTTGTTTCTTTCCTCCTCTAGCTGGAGTCAAGAAGCTTCTTTACTATCCAACGCATTTATTTTCATGGGAATAGAAGTATTAGGCCCAGACTGCCCGACTGGCCTCTAAATTGCTTCAACCTATTCCTACCTAAAGGGGTATACGTGATCTGAGGTAGGGAGACTGACTAATAAAAATTCGGCCTTCGGAGGATTTCATGCGACAGATTGCGCTAGTTGCGCTATTTCTGATGTTTTCAGCAGCCGCCTTTGCGGATGCATTCGATTTCGAGGCCACAGCAGGGGGGTTTTACCCGGTCCTGACCGTGTCGAATGGGCCGCAGACTCTGACTGTCACGACCGAAGGCTTTCCGGGTGGCTTCGTCTTTGTCGGGGGAGCCACCGAAGGCATTGCGACCGGGATGGGAGCACAAGCGGTAGTTGGAAACCAGCTGGAATTGTTGGCGATAAACGGCTTTGCTCCACTCCGGTTTAGTTTTCTTCTTCCGATTTTTGACATCACGTTTCGATATGGCGACAATGGCGGCGATGACGACGACCCAGTCACGATCGACGCGTTCGATGCAGCCAACAACCTGCTCGGAACGCTCAACGGAATCTACCCTGTTGACCAGTCTGATTCGCTGACTCTTTCCGGTTCGTTTTCGGGCGCCAGCTACTTCATCGCTCGAACGACGCCCGGATCCAATAACGACAGCATTTTCTATGAGATCGAAAGCTACACCACCTCCAGCACAGTGCCGGAGCCGTCAGGGCTGTTGTTGATGGGTTTGGGCGTGGCTGCGATTGCACTCCGGCGCCGTCGGTAGGCCAAAGTTTCCGCCCGAGGCCGGGCGAACTTGAAACCCATGCGCAAGGCTCCTGCGCCGAGCAAGATACGCAAAATTACGTCCGTTTAGAGGCAGATCCACAATCCGTTTCTGCTCGGCGGCAGTTCCCAATGTAAGTGTCATCCGTATTAAGCCAGGATTTCCATTTTGCCTTCCCGGCCACCGGCCAGCATACTCCCGGTCGCCTCCGTTGGGACCGTCTTTTCATCCTTTCCACCCCGAGCGACTCCGGCAGGCCAGGAAGGAGCCAGCCCTGCCTCTTCCGGGTACGGGAAAACCAGAAATTGCTTCATTTTTAAGCGAATTCTCGAACACCTCTCCGTCTCCTCCTTCCTTCGCCCAGTTTGATTCCCTTACGCCGCCGCATCCCTATCCGGCTGGCACCGGCAGAGCCTCAATCCGCCGCACCATGCTTCCAAACAGGCGCCGCGCAAGATGGCTCTCAGGCAACAGCTTCAGACAAATTTGCGGAAAAGCGCGGGCGAATTGCGCAGCGGGAATCTACTGCTCGCCGCCGGCTGACTCTTCTCTCCGGTCCCATCCGGCGCGGCGGTCGCCGTTCTTCCGGCGCTCGGGGCCGGTGTAGGTTCCCGCGCTGCCCCGCCGAGGGTCTCCCTGTCTTCGATCGCTCCCCGTGCGTCTCTCTTCCGCCATGCTGCTTCTCCTCCGATGGTTCGCAACTGTGGGATGTTCGCTCACCGGAACCGCGCCAGAGGACTCGAAGGAGGTTCCGCAGACCGTCCCGCCGCAGGGAGATCGCTGGGGCTGGGAACGTTCACTGTAACACAGAATTGCACGGAGGCAAGAGCCAAGGCAGGACGCGCGAACGCCGATTCCGTACTGGGTCGGCTTTGCCTGTGGGGCCAAATTCTGGTACGCCCATAGCGCATGGGACTGGTCACTTTTTCGATACACCCACCGCGATTTTAAGGTTGCATCTGGTTCGGAAGCAGGATTAAATCAAAAATGAAACCTTGGCCCCCCAGAAAGAAGGCTCCGATGTCCGGGGAGAAAGTGTCTTATCTGATGCTGTTCTGTACCCTAATTCTGGTGCGCAACGCCAAGGCGTCGTTGGAGGAGTCACTGGCCGTGGTACCCCTGGCTGGAAACGCGAAATACCTGGCCGCACGACTCGGCCTTCAGTTCGACCTGCCTTGAATCGTTCTACCCTCGCCCCGAACCCGAGTCCCCCGGCGCAGGCCAGCTCCACAGAAGCGTGCGAGCGGAGGGCGGGAACCCTTCCATAACCTGCATTTCTCACCAGCATCACAGCGCCGGAGGCGCGATAGATTCTAGCCCAGGACGCAAGCCCAATAAGCGTTAACCTAAAGGGATTTGCAGCCGTTATCGTCCTATCTCCCTTGCCCGAAGGGCAATCCCGTGAATAGCCGTCCCGCTGAGCGGGACGGAAACGGATTCCCAAACCTGATCCCGGCCCCGAAGGGGCCGAACCATCCCAACCTGCCGGTCAACCCCTTGCGGGGTTGAACTTCCTCCGCTGGCTCTGCTTCCGTAGGTTAAAACCTACGGCTATTCACGGTCGGCCCTGCCGGGCCGGGCGCTCACTCGAACGCGGCCGACAGCAAGAAAGGCCGACTATAGGTTAACGCTTATTGGGCGTCAGCCCTGGGAAACCAGGCTTTGGCAAGCAAGCCCCGGCAGGGGCGACAGAATACATTCCCGACGGATTGCCGAAGCAGAATTTCTGTCGCCCCCTTCGGAGGCTCGCGTGGTGAGAAATGCTGGCTAACCGGTTTTTCACAGGGTGCTACCACGTATTGTACAGGTCTCCGGTGAGGCTCCGGAGGCCCGAGCCGCTGTGAACGTCGGTGATTCCGGCAGCCTTCTGGTCGGGATTCGACAGGACATCTTCTTCAAAGACCACCTCCCAGGTTTCTCTCGACCCGGTAAAGGGGTCCACGGGGATCTGCCGCAAATAGCCGGCGCTGACCAGGTCTTCGAGCGACTGCGGCGCTTCCTGTTTGTCCACGGTGTGCTGGTCAATCAAGGAGCGCAGCGTGAAGAGGTCGTCGCGCAGCACGGCTTCCTTGGAGCGAATAATGGAAGTGCGATACATGGGGGCGGCAATCGAGATCAGGATTAGGAAGATCGAAATAACGATGACCAACTCGATCAGCGTAAAGCCGGCCACCCGCCTCCAGCCCTTTGTCCGGGCGCGCTCCGCAAGACGCAGCCGGTCCCGAACGGCCGCGGCCCGGCCCAGGCCCGCGCCGGCGCCGGAACAGACGGACAACGAATTGAACAGTCGGTCCCGCATCGCTCACCACTCCGAATACTTGCTGCCGTCCAGCGCGGTGCCCTGGCTCCGCGTATAGACGTCAAAGACGTTCTCTCCGCCCGAGGCGGTGGAATCCGCCTCGTCCTGGTAGGAGCGCAGGCCCCATTCGGTCGAGTTGGTCATGGGGTCCTGCGGAATGCGGCGGAGGAGTTTCAGGCGCTTGCCCTCCGGGGAATTGGTCATTTGCACGCCCTCCACCAATACCTCCAAGCTTTCCGGATACCCTTCCGTGCCGAGCTTGACTTGCACCATGCCGCGGTCCGCGGCGTCCTTGTATTTGTCAATGGCGGTGCGAATTTCCCGCAGCCCCCGGCGCAGTTCCCGCTCCCGCTCCCGATTCAGTTGCACGCGGGCCAGCGGCATGGCGACCATGGAAAGGATCGCCAGCAGCGTCACCGCCACGATCAGCTCGACCAGCGTCAGCCCGCCCTGCGCCGGCCCGCTTGCTGCGCGCCCTCGTGCGCCGGACTCTGGAATGCGTTCTGCCCTCATACCGGCTTACTGTATGGTCAAGGCGGTCTGCGTTCCCTGGAGCGGGATCACCTGCTGCGTGGGAGTGCGCGCGCCGGTGGGAAGGATGCCGAGCGCGCTGGTCCCCGCCCGGAGCGCCTGGAACGTCAACACCGCCAGGCTGCCGTCCCCCGACACGCTGCCGCTGCCGGGCGGACGGGACAACGTGACCGCGGTCTTGCCGGAGCCTTCTTCGGTCCGCTCCACCACCGCCACGGGCTGCCCGTCGCGGCCCAGAAAATCGCCTTTGGCGATCCGCACTAATTTGACGGTGCGGGGGTCGTAGGAGATGTCCAATGACACGGAGAACGCCTCGTTCGCATTCTCGATCTGGACCGGGACCTCGAAGCTCTCCCCTCGGCGCGGGGTCAAATTCTGGTTGGGAAAGCGCAGCAAGCCCGCCCCGGCGGGCCGGGGGGCCGGCGGCGTCGCAGGAGCCGCTGGAGGAGGGGGAGCCCCAGGAAGACCGGGAGCGACAGGCGGAGCCGTGGGAGCGGCCGGAGCCGCCGGCGCAGCGCCGGGAGCCGGAGCGGCCGGCGCCACAGGGGCAGTCGGCGCGGCCGGAGCACCGGGCGCAGCGGGGGGAGCGGGAGTCGTCTCGCCGCCGCTTTCCGGCTGGCTCTGCGGCGAACGCAGCCGCACGTCGCCTTCCGTCCCGATGTCGAGCGCCTTGCGGTTCAGGGCCGTAATCTCCTGCCGGCGGATCACGTGGGGCTGCAACACGATCAACACTTCGTTCTCCGCCACGTTCGTGCTCACGTTGGAGAAGATATGCTTGAGAATCGGAATCTGCGCCAGCCCCGGAATTCCGCTGATGGACTCCACGTTCTGGCGCTGGAAAATCCCGCCCAGTATGTTGATCTCCCCTTCCCGAAGACGGATGTCGTGCTCGATAATCCGCTGTCCGATGATCGGCTGCTTGATCCCGCCGATATCCACCTGCTGGGTGACCGCGGAGATTTCAATCCGCAACTTCAAGGTGATCTCCTGGTTGGCGTGCACCTTGGGCGTGATGTCCAGGTTCACACCCACGTCAATGTACTGAAACTGGGTCTGAATCAGAGGACTGACCACCGCTCCGCCTATACCGGGCTGGAAGCTGCCGGTCGCAATCGGCACCCGGTCGCCGATCCGCAAGGTGGCCTTCTGGTTGTCGGAAGCCCGGATTTCCGGCCGCTGCAGAATCCTCGAGTTGGCGTCGGTCATCAATGCATTCAGGTTGGCGCCCGGCAGCGTGATCGAGAAATCGGAGGAACTCAAAGTGCCGAGCCGGTTCAGGGTCATATTGCTGCCGGTGGTCGTGGTGGGAGTCGTGGTCGTCAGGCCCGTGGTCGGGCTGGTGGTCGTCGTGGCTTGTCCTCGGGGCGTCACGGCCAGCGGCAGTTGAATGCCGGCCCCGCCCCCCGAGACTGGATACAGACCCAACTGTTGGGCCCGGTCCCGGCGGACCTCCAGCACCGCCACGTCCACGACGATTTCCGGGCGCGCCTTGTCCACGTCCCGGATGATCTTCTCGGCAATCGCCACCTTGTCCGGCGTGTCCCGGATGATGATGGCGTTCATGGAGTTGACTTGCTGGATGCGCCGCGTCTCGAGCAGACTCCGAATCGCCGTCACCACCTCGGTCAGCTCCTGGGGCGTAATCGTGTTCGACAGGTAAAACGTCTTCAGGATTTGCTGCTCCTGCTCCCGGCGCTTGACGGTGGTGTCGGGAAGGACCAGGATGCTGTTGCGCGAGAGGGCCTTCCAGAAGGTCCGCGTCAGCACCGCGATCTGTTCGAGCGCCTCTTCCAGCGTGACGTTGCTCAAGTCCACGGTGATCCGCCGCGTGGTGAAATCCGGGTCGAACAGGACGTTCACCCCCGCCAGCCTCCCGAGCGTCTCAAAGACTACGCGGCTCTCGTTGGCCATGCGCAGGTTGATCGGCGCGCGCGACATGGGCTGCAATTCGGGCGGACCGAGGGCTTCCTCCGCCGAGAGCATCCCGGTGGAGTCCGGCGCGGGCTCCAGAGCGGCCTGCCCCGGCGGAGGCGCTTGCTGCTGCTGTTGTTGCAGCAGCGTGCGCGTTTGCTCGATGGCCTGGAAAGCCACCGGACTCGAGGGATCAATCAGGGCGGCCCGCTCGTATTCGGCCAGCGCGTCTTGCAGGTTCCCCTGATCCCGCAACTTGTGGCCGCGCTCGACGTGCAGCGCCCCGGCCTGGAAGCGCACCCGCCGGAACGCCACCATGAATTTGACATTGCTCGGGTCGGCCTGGAGCGCCTTTTGAAATTGCGCGAACGCTTCGTCGTAGTCTTGGCGGGATTCGGCCCTCTGGCCGGCCTTGTACTCGTTGTCTCCCTTGGCGGCCTGGGCCGCCGGAACTGCCAGTCCCACCGCAACAACGAAGACCAGCGCCGCCAAACTGCGCCGTAACGAACGCCGGGAACCCGTGATGAGCCTTAGCATCCTTCCCTCCTCCGACACTCCACCGGAAGCCTGCCTGCTGAGGGGAGCAGCATGGACTTTGCCTATTTTACCACAGCCTGAGCCTTCCCCTGATCCCAGCTAACCCCGGAATCGCCCCCCTGTTGCGGCGAAAGGTACGCGGGGGGAGGGCACGACGCCGTCCGGCCCGGCAGGGCCGACCATGAGTAGCCGTAGGTTGCAACCTACGGAACGCGGAACCAACCGAGCAAGATCAACCCCGCAAGGGGTTGACCGGCGGGCTCGGTGACGGTCCGGCCCCTTCGGGGCCGGGATCATTCTTATGAATCCGTTACCGTAGGTTCCACCTACGGCTATTCACGGTGTTGCCCTTCGGGCAAGACAAGAGGAGGGGCAACGGCCGCCGAGACGGCGGCGATACACGTCCCTTGGCAAGCCGTTCGTCTACCGGGACCCCGGGCGCGGCTGGCGCGACGGCTCGTCCAAGAGATGGCACGAGACCCAGCGCCCGGACGAATACTCCCGCAAGGGCGGCTTCTCGGTTCGGCAGCGCTCGAAGACGTACGGACAGCGCGGGTGGAAGGGGCAAGCGGCGGGCTTGTTGGCGGGGCTGGGAACGTCCCCGGAAAGCAGGATGCG
>MEKR01000087.1:0-551 GCA_001767035.1 Acidobacteria bacterium RIFCSPLOWO2_02_FULL_61_28 | reverse complement strand
CAGCGCCTCGGTGTACGGATGCTGCGGCTGCGAGAACAGGTCCGCCGTAGGCCCGGACTCGACGATCTCTCCCAGATACATGACGGCCACGCGCCGGCTCAGCAGCGAGACCACGCTCAGGTCGTGGGAGATGAACAGGTAGCTCAAGCGGAATTTCGCTTGCAGCTCCCGCATCAGGTTGATGATCTGCGCCTGGATGGAAACATCGAGCGCAGAGGCCGGCTCGTCGGCGATCACCAGCGCGGGATGGAGCGCCAGGGCGCGCGCGATGCCGATTCGCTGCCGCTGCCCGCCGCTGAATTCGTGCGGATACCGCCCCAACGCCGCATCGTCGAGACCCACGGTGGCGAGCAGCTCCCGCAGCCGGGCATCGAGACCTCCGGTCATGCCGACATTCATTCCGACATTCATCCCGACATTCATCCCGACATTCATGCCGAAATTGCGCAGCGGCTCGGCGAGGATCTGCGCGACCGTCATCCGGGGATTGAGCGAAGAGTAGGGGTCCTGAAAAATCATCTGGATGTGGCGGCGGGTCTGGCGCAGTCGCT
>MEKR01000086.1 GCA_001767035.1 Acidobacteria bacterium RIFCSPLOWO2_02_FULL_61_28 | reverse complement strand
AAAACAATCCTTTGTGGCTGCATGGTTTCCCTCCCCCAGCATCGAGAGTAACGATCTAGTTCCCGTCTCAATTCTGACTTTCTAGACTTTGGGCTTTCTCCGCCCGCTGAGCGCATTCTTAGTCGTTTCCGTTTCCATGTCAAGCGAAAACACGCCCGAATCCGCGCCGCGATCCCGCCCAGCGGGAGAGCGGCCACCCATCTCTGTGCGGGAATCCAGTCCCGACCGGGCATCGCAGGTGGTCCATATTTGATGGCCGTTTGCTGACGTGAGCGGCTCGGTTTAGACCGCTCGACTCGCCGACGGTCGCGGCTCGCATTCCGATAAGTCCTAGGAGTATTGGTTGGAACATGTCTTTCTTTTTCTTATATTTTTCCCTCCCCATCCGATAAACAGCCTGAGTGGCAGATTGCCCCCGGCAACGTCACGGCAATAACGTCGCGTCAAGAACATCGCGTCCAGACCGACCTGCTCCCGAAACGGCAGGCGGGTGGAACCCCGGCGTCGCAGACGGCTGCGGAGAGATGAATTCATGCTGGCATCAACCATTACCGTTCCGACCTTGATTCCCCGCATCGGCGATGGAGGCCCCCGCCATCTGGAAGGATGGAGGGCGTTGCCGACGCTCCCGGCGGTCCTGTTTCGATTCTTGGGGGTGGTGGCAAACCCCGGAAGCAGCGACCCGCAGTTAGTCGAGCTGATCTGGACCGACCCGGCATTGCTGGCGCGCGCCATGGCGGCCGTCCATGCCTCCCCGGCAACCCGTAATCTTCCCGTGACGCAGCTTCGCGTGGCCATCGCGTCGCTGGGGCGGGAGCGCCTCCGCCACCTGGCATACACCACGCCTCTGCTGCGCTCCGTGGAGCCGATGCGGGCGGGATTCCATTCGGCGACTTTTTGGGAGCGCTCGTTGCTCTGCGCGTGCGCCTGCGAAGCCGTGGCACACCAACTGGGGCTGCCGGCGCCGGCGCAATATTACGTCGCCGGGCTGTTCCACGACATCGGGTATCTGCGGGTGCTCCAGGAGAAACCGGCCGCTCTGCGCGCGGTGATCGAGCAATGGACTGCCCGGCAGGGCGACCGGCTGGAGATCGAAGCGGAGGTCTTCGGGATGGACCACTGCCGCCTGGGCGCGGAACTGGCCGCACAACTCCAGCTTCCGGCCTGGCTCCGCGAAGCCATCGAGCGGCATCATAGTCCTGCGCCGGACTCGGACCGGATCCTCCGGATAACCTCGATTGGGAGCGCCTTTTGCAGTTACAAAGGCGTTGATTTCTTCCCCGCGCGCACGCTCTCGCCCAGCCTGCGGGAACGGGAGATGAAAGAGATCATCCGGTGCCTGCTGCCGGAACTGCCGGAGGGAAGCGCCAGCGAACTGCTCGCCGGGATGAAAGAAACCATTGCGCCCGTCCGCAATTGGATTTCCGGAATGTTGGTGGAATTGCAGCCCGCGGCGACGAAGGAAATTCCAGGATACTCTGCCGGCTACCAAGCCAAGACCGTTAGCGCCGGCCGGACGTGATGCACGCGCCGCGCCCTGGCGAGACGGCTAGGCGGTCATCCCCGAGAAATTAGAGGACACGAAGCTCACTGCCGTACGGTTTCCTTTCATGCGATCTTCGCTGCAATCGCAGCGCACATATTTGCCGATCTCTCTTGGGGGGACTTCAAGCCGCCGGACTCATGAAAAATCTTGTTTCCTTGATTGTCTCTTTCGAACCCATTTCCTGTAATTTCTAGTGTCGTCCCGTCAGTAGCCAAGAGACACAACCAGCGCCAAAGCGGGTTTGTTTCCGCTAGCAAATCTGCCGCAACAAAATCGCTCTTGAGTGGTGTGCGAAGCAGCATATTACCGGCTCTCTCTGCTAGCGGTGCGAATCGCCGTTGGCCATCTCCCCACACGTTCCATTCCTTGGGGCCACCAGCACGACTTGCCCAGGCAACAGCGACAGACGTATTGGCGATGTCGCGAAACTCCTTCTCAATAGTCAGCCACGCAGCGGCATCATATGTTGGCACTGCTACATTAAATGCTCGCCTAAGCTCATCGCGTTGCCGTGCTGGAGCTGTAACGGTTGCCACAATAAACACCGCTACAAACAGCGCGAGAACAAACAGAAGTGCCGCCATTCCCCCGTAGATCACGCCAACCGTTCCGCCAACGAAGACTTCCGCGACCCAAAACAGCGAGTGTGCAAGGCATTTTTCGGTGTCCTCCCACCCCCGGCGAAGGGTGCCCTGCCTCAGTAAACGAACTTCATTTGTGCATTCCTGTTCGGCCATGCCCTGATTCTACCGCTAACAGGGATAGCATCAAGAATCACGAAAACTGTCCGGGTTGTGGGCAACGGGAAACAGGCCGCGAAACGAAAAGAACGTCAAGGCGCAAACGACTGAAGCGGACGAGGTTCTCTGTTGTTCACAGTGCGGCGGCTTGCAATTTCTTGAGCTTTTCGAGCAGCGTGGTGCGCTTCATGTTGAGCAGCACGGCGGCGCGGCTGCGCTTGCCGTCGGAGCGGCGGAGGCCCTCCAGGATCAGCGCCTTTTCAAATCGGGAGACGAGCAGGTTAAAGTCCGCGCCCTCCTCGGGAATCTCGACGCGCGGGAGGGATTCCGACGACGCGGGGCGGCGGCAAATCGCAGGGAAGTCTTCCGGCAGCAGATACTCTCGCTCCGCGCCGAGGATCAGGGCCATTTCCAGGGCATTTTCCAACTGGCGCACGTTGCCCGGCCACTCGTAGGCGACCAGGCCTTTCAGGGCTTCCTGGGCGATCTGTTTTTGCGCCAGCCCTTCCCCGGCGCAAATCTTTTGGAGCAAATGAGCGGCGAGCAGCGGGATGTCCTCGCGGCGCTCCCGCAACGACGGAAGAAAGATCGGGAAGACGTTCAGCCGGTAATAGAGGTCCTCCCGAAAGGCGCCCGATTGCACGCGCTCGTCGAGCTTCGTGTTGGTGGCGGCGATGATCCGGACATCGAGGCGGATGGTCTGCGTCCCGCCGATGCGCTGGCACTCGCGCTCCTGCAAGACGCGGAGGAGCTTGCCTTGCAGGTCGAGCGGCATGGTGCCGATCTCGTCGAGGAAGAGGGTGCCGCGGTTGGCTTGTTCAAAGCGGCCGACGCGGACCTGCTGGGCGTCGGTGAAGGCGCCCTTCTCGTGGCCGAAGAATTCGTCTTCCATCAACGTGGCCGGGATGGCGGCGCAATTGACCGAGACCAGCGGATAGTCCTTTCGAGGACTGCCGTGGTGAATGGCTCGGGCCACCAGCTCTTTGCCGGTTCCGGTCTCGCCCTGGATGAGGACCGTGGTGCGCATCGGCCCGACGCCGGCCGCCAGCTCTTTCACGCGCGCCATGGCGGGGCCTTTGCCGATCAAGTCGCCCCACTCGCTCCCGTTGGTCTGTTCCCTCGCGGCGCGGCTCTGCCAACGCCACTTGCGCTCTTCGATCGCTTTCTCGATCCGCACGATCAGCTCGTCCTTGAGGAACGGCTTCTGGATATAGTCGGCGGCGCCGAGCTTCATCATGTTGACCGCGTTGCGGAGGTCGCCGTATCCGGTGGAGACCATCACGATCAGGTCGGGGTAGAGGGCCTTGGCCTGGCGCAGCACCTCTTCGCCGTTCAGGCCCGGCAGGCGCAAGTCGGTGAGCAGAATGTCATAGACGGATTCTTTGATTTTTTGGACGGCCTGGAGCCCGTCCGGCGCCGTCTCCACCTCGAACGACAGTTCCCGGAGGGCCGCGGCCAGCGACTCGCACAATCCGGCGTCGTCCTCCACGATCAGGACGCGCGGGCAGCTCGAATCCCCGGTCTTGGTCATTTCGTTCGGTTGCCGTCCCCGCG
Source organism: Acidobacteria bacterium RIFCSPLOWO2_02_FULL_61_28 (assembly GCA_001767035.1). Lineage (GTDB taxonomy): Bacteria > Acidobacteriota > Terriglobia > 2-12-FULL-54-10 > 2-12-FULL-54-10 > 2-02-FULL-61-28. The sequence continues at coordinate 4,824 of MEKR01000086.1, read as the reverse complement.
TCACGACCGGCGGGGACTGGACTGGCAGATTCAGTTTAGGCGTGTCCATAGGGTCTGAGGCAAAAAAAGCAAGCCTTCGCCCGCAATGTGCCTTATTTAGTAAGTAACCGACGGCGCGACGGAAACGCCGGGCAGGGGCTTCGACGCGTCGGGATACCGCTGGGCCACCTGGTCGCGCACGCTCTGCCAGACCTCCTCGCCGATGCTGAGGAAGACGTCCACGACGTCCGGGTCAAACTGCGTTCCGGCGTTGCGGAGAATTTCGACGCGGGCTTCGGCGAGCGAGCGCGCGGCACGGTACGGCCGCCCGGCGGTGATGACATCGAGGGTGTCGGCGACCGCAAAGATGCGCGCTTCGAGCGGAATGGCGTCTCGCCGCAGGCCCTGGGGATAGCCGGTCCCGTCCGCCTTCTCGTGATGGTAGAGCGCCACCATCGCGGCCCGCTGGAGGTGGGGGATGCGCGAAAGAAGTTCGTGGCCGCAGACCGTGTGCTGCTGCATGATCCGAAACTCTTCCGGCGTGAGCGGGCCCGGCTTCAACAAGATCGAATCGGACACCACAATTTTCCCGATGTCATGCAGGAGCGCCCCCTGGCGAAGTTCTCGCATCAGGCCGCTGCTGTAGCCGCACTTTTCCGCGAGCAGAAGCGTGAACGCCTCAACGCGCAAGGAGTGGAGATGGGTTTCATGTTCGCGGGCATCGAGCGCCACGACCAGCGTTTCGAGCGTGCGCCGCTGACTCTCCTCCACCTCCGCAAGCGCCTTGTGGAGATGTTCGGTTCGCTCGTGGAGAGTTTGTTCGAGCAAGCTGTGGAAGGTTTCCTGGTCGGTTTTTCGTTGCCGTTGCTCCAGCGCGCGCGTGATGCTCCGGCCCCAGGAGTGGCGCCGAAACGGTTTCTCAAGGAAATCGTAGGCGCCCGACCTCAGAGCCTCAATCGCCAATCCCCAGTCGGCCGGCGTGCCCATCATGAGGAACGCAGCCTGGGGATTGATTCGCAACCCCTGGCGGAGAACTTCAATCCCGTCGCTGTCCGGAAGCTGGACCGCGCAAAGGACCAATGGAAACGGTTCCTCCCGCAACAGGTTGAATACGGCATATCCTTTCGATACCGGGATGCACTGATAGACCGGGGCGTAGAAGGAGGACTGGATCGCTTCCAGCGTGCTCCGATCCGGGTCGGCGACTATCAGGGAGACCGATTTGGCTGCACTCGAATTGCTACGCATTATGTCCTGCCGTCGGGGGGACGGTTCGCCCGCTCGCACAATCGGCGGGTGTAAGCCACCTTTAGAGCAAGCGGCTGACCAAACCCTTCCCCGGCTCACCTCGCCAGGAAACGGCGCGGACCTACTGGAAAGAGCAAGAGTTGGGACCCTCGAACCGGGATAGGAAACGATCGGACTTCCCTTCCCCCTGTCGCGCCGGCGTCAGTGCTGCCAAATCGTTGACAGTGGAATCCGAGCGGCGCCTGCCCGGAGCGGAGCGAAGGAACCGCAAGGGAGCGGAGGTCTGAATCCGAGCCGCGACCGTGAGGGAGCGGGCACTACGCGGAAAAAGGGTTCAGTTTTGGGAAGCGGCCCGGAGGCTTCGACTTATGCGCAGCGCTTCGCCCTGGATGGCTACGAGGCGTTGGCGCGCGTCCGGAGCGGACGCGTTCTCCAACAGAAGGTCGCAGTGCACAAGGATGGAAGTCAGCGGGCCGCTGATCTCGTGGCAGAGTTGCCGCACGGGGTCTTCCGGCTGCTCGCTTCGTTCCTCGGCGAGGGTGTTTTTCACGATCTGTTTCGATGGCTTCATCGCCAATGGCCCGCTCGATCAGGAAGAAACCGGCTGCGCGGGGGCCGGGACCTGTTCCAACGCGTCGCGGATCATGGTCGCGAGTTCCAGGGTCGTAAACGGCTTGCGCAAAAACAGGAAGCTCGGGTCAAGCTCGAATTTCTGATTGATAAAGACCTCGTTGTAACCGCTCGTAAAGAGGAACCGGACCGCAGGCTTCCGTTGCCGGATGTGCTCATAGACCTGCCGGGAGCCTTTCTTCGGCAGGATGGCATCGAGCAGAACCAGGTCAATTTGGCCGGCCCAGCGGTCGAACACTTTGAGGGCTTCCTCGCCGTCGGCGGCGGTGAAGACGCGGTAGCCGAGCTTGGGGAGAACCTCCAGGATCAACCGGCGGACGCTCTTGTCGTCTTCGACCACCAGCACCGTCGCGGAACCGGACTCGGACGCCGCCGGTTCGTGTTGCCGAATCGGCTCCGGTTCTCCGGACGCGGCCGGAAAGTAAATCGAGAACCGGGTTCCCTGCCCGGGCCAGCTTTCGACGTGAATGAATCCCTCGTGCTGCTTGACCAGCCCATAAACCATCGAGAGCCCCAGCCCCGTCCCTTTGCCGACCTCCTTGCGGGTGAAGAAAGGCTCAAAGACGTGCCGGAGCGTTTCTTCCTCCATGCCCTGCCCGGTGTCCTGGACATTGAGGAGTACGCAGCGGCCCGGCCGCGCCCCCTGGTGCTTGCGGCACCACGCCTCGGTGAGGTTCTCCTGCCGGATTTCGACGTGCAGTTCTCCGCCGTTGGGCATGGCGTCGCGGGCGTTCAGGCACAGGTTCAGCAGAATCTGCTCGATCTGGGATTGGTCGGCCCGCACCGGCGGCAGCGGCTCATAACGGCGGATTTCCAGGCGGATATCTTCCCCGATCACGCGGGCGATCATCTTCGCCATGTTCTCGACCACGGCGTCGAGCCGAATCACCCGCATCTGCAAAATCTGCCGGCGGCTGAAGGCAAGCAAACTGTGGGTCAGGTCCGCGGCATGGCGCGCCGCGTGGTGAATCTCTTTGAGGCGTTCCGCGGTGGGCGGCGTGTGCCCGCTGATCATCACTTCGGTGAGACCGAGGATCGTCGTCAGCACGTTGTTGAAGTCGTGGGCGATTCCGCCGGCCAGCCGCCCGATGGCCTCCATCTTCTGCGACTGGCGCAGTTCCGCCTCGAGACGTTGGCGTTCGGTGAGATTTGTGACCAGCAACAGCAACAACGGTTGTCCGTCCGGGGACTCGATCCGCGCGGAGCGCACCTCGACCGGGATTTCCTGACCGGCTTTGGACCGCCAGAGGGTGGCTCCGGTTCGGCTCTGCCCTGTCCCGAGCGAAGTCGAGGGGCCGGTCTCGAGCGCTTGCCACATCGCCGCTTGCTCCGCGTCCGCAGTCCCCGCCGCAAACAGGTCTGCCGCCAACATCGTCGGTAATTCTTCGGGCGAATACCCGCTTAGTTGCTCCAAGGGAGGATTCCACAGCAGGAACTGCCCGCTGCGGTTCACCACGGCAAATGGCTGCGTGATCTCGCGCAAAAGCTGGACAAGAAAGTCCGGCGAGGCGATCAACCCGGAGTGCGGGAGGCTCTGTCTTGTGCTCGGCTGTGTGATCAAATTGTGCGGCTCCCTGGTCTTGGGCAATGGGGGAATGGCCCACGTTTGTATCTAAACAGAAGCCGAGCGCGGCAGGCAATTCATTTCCAGCGACGGAGTGCACAAGGTACAAAAAGGGTTATCCCCCCGGCGGAGGGAGCTTGCGAAGGCTGCCGAGAGGCATCCCCGCTCTCGCAGAGGCTCGCTGGAAGGATGACGGCAGGCCCGTGGAGGGTTTGAATTGACTTTTCGGGCCGGCGGGAGTAGCGTGATGTTGCCTCCCGAAGGAGGGTGCCATGGATGGTTCACACTTCTTAACCTGCATTATTCATAAAGGACGGTCCTTTTTCTCTAGCCCAGCGCTTCAGCGCTGGGTGGGCAGTATTAAGAAATGATCCCCAGCCCGCTTCAGCGGGCTTTCCCAAGGCGGCTTTAGCCAAAGGGTTTAGCGAGGGCTAAAGCCGAAAACCGGGAAGGCCGCTAAAGCGGCCTGTAAAATAAATAGCTCCGCTTACCCCGGTCCCGCCAAGCGGGACCGGGGCTAGAGAAAAGGGGGAACAGGCGCAGAAACATTCTGGGAGCGCCTGGACCAGCGCGTCTTGCGAACGTTCATGCATAATCCAGGTTCAGCCATGCCACCGGCGCTAATAACGTGACAAAGTTCGACCACTCTCATTACAAGCTCGTTCAAAACAACCAGACGAGCCAAACGCAAGCAGCCTGACTAAAGAATTCATTCTCTCTCATAGAACCGGAACCGTCCGTGGGAAGACGGCCTGTCCAGGCATGGAGCAAGACCTGACACGAAGGAGGTGTCTCATGTCGTTGAAACGCCTAGTTGCTGGCATGTTCGTTCTGTTGGCTTTCTCCGTACCGACATTGTTAAGCGGGCAAACGCCCTCGCGGACTCTCGCGGGGACGGAGGTCGTGGAGCTGGCAAGCCCCTCGGTGGCCCTTGTCCTGTTCGGGGAAAGCGGAGGCACGCAGGGCTACGCCACCGCCGTCGTGGTCCGGTCGGACGGAGTGCTGCTAACCGCCTACCACGCCGTAAAGAACGCGCGCGAAGTGCAGGTGCGGCTGAAGAACGGAGAAGTATTCGACCGGGTCGAACTGATCGCGTTCGATGAACGGCGCGATGTGGCTGCCCTGCGCATCGCCGCCAGCGGGCTGGCCGCCGTGCCCATCGGTAGCCTGCCGGACGCCCGCGCCGGGCTGCCGGTCTACGTAATTTCGCACGCGGCCGGACTGACCTGGAGCGCCTCGGCTGGAATCGTCAGCGGCGTGCGGATGGCCGAGGACATCCCTGGCGCCGGAAGCGGTTATCGCGTCGTGCAGTTCACCGCGCCGATCTCTCCCGGCTCGAGCGGCGGCGTCCTGGTGGACGCGCAAGGCCGCGCCTTGGGCATCGTTGTCGGCATCCTCACAGG